>JAJDAH010000222.1 GCA_029261965.1 Polyangiaceae bacterium | reverse complement strand
CTGGTGCTGATGGCGTCCGCGATGGTGGTGTTCTGGGGCTTTTACACCCTCGATCACCACCTGACTGGCGGCCCGCCGCATGAGCGAGGCGGCGTGCTCGACAGCTACGTCCAGTTCGATCCGTCGAGCATCACCGACGCGGTGAGCTCGTTGGCGGGGCTCATCGCCGCCGTCTTCGGTATCGTCGTCACGGTCGTCTCCATCATCGTGCAGCTGTCCGCCGATCGCTACACCGGCGTGGCGCGCATGTTCTTGCGTGACCGAATCAATCTCGCCGTCATGGCCTACTACGTCATCGGCTGCGTCTACGGCGTGTGGCTGAGCCTCGCGCTTCAGGCGGGTTTCGTGCCCCGCGCAGCGCTGATGATCATGCTGGCTACGACGACCTTCGGCTTGATCGTCATGGGGCCGTACTTCGGGTACGTGTTCTGGTTCCTCGAGCCGTCCAACATCATCATGCGGATCCGGCGAGACGCCGTCGAGCAAGTCGACGCCGGCGCGAAGGAGCAAGATCCCGAGAAGTGCTCCGACGCTCAAGAAGCGACCCTGCACGCGATGGAGGAGCTCACCGACATCACGAGCAACTCGATCTCAGGCAAGGACAAGATCATCGCGAGCGCGGCCGTCGACGCGCTCAAGGACTTTGCGCTCGAGTACGCGGGACGAAAATCCGAGGCCTCCGAAAGCTGGTTCAGAATTGGCGAAGGCATCCGAAGCAACCCCGACTTCGTGGCGATGGACCCCGAATCCCTCGTCGATCTCGAAGACCGCAAGACTTGGGTCGAATGGAAGGTCATGCGGCAGTACCTCGGCATCTACAACGAAGCGCTGCAGCCGATGCGCGACATCAACTATCTGATCGCGATCGACACGCGCTACATCGGCGAAGCCGCGGGCGAAGCCCGTGACGAGCAGGCGATGACGCTGGTCCTCCGCTACATGAACTCCTACATGCGGGCGACCCTGAACGCCAAAGAGGTTCGCACGGCGTACAACGTGCTCAACCAGTACCGCCTGCTCGTGGAAGCACTTCTCACCCAGGGCAACGGCGCTGCTGCCGTCGCCGCCGTCAAGCACATGAACTACTACGGGCACGTGAGCTTCGAGATGAAGCTCGCTTTCGTCACCGAGACGGTCGCCTACGACGTTTCGGCCCTCTGCCAGCACGCTCACGAGCTCGGCTCACCGGAGGAAGCGGAAATGCTCGCCGACTTTCTCGAGCTCGATCGCCCGCTCCGAGTTCGCAGCCAGGAGAAGGCGCTGCTCGGCGTGCGAAAAGCCCAAGTGAAGCTCGCGGCGTACTACCTCGCGAGCGGAGAAGAGAAAAAGGCGCGCATCATCTGCAAGGACATGGAGGAGGAACCGAAGGACCGGTTGTTCACGATCCGTCAGCAGCTCGAAAACGTGACGAGCAAGGACTTCTGGGAAATCATCGACCGGGGCCGAAACTTCGAGTACATGCCGCCGAAGCAGCGAAAGTCGATGAAGACTTTTTTCTCCTGGCTCGGGGTCGACGCCGACTCACCACCGCCCGAAAGCTCCGAGTCGAAGGCCTGAGTGTTGTCGGCGAGTCGGCCGAAGGTCGCGTGGATGGGTGGCGCTCTAGTCGCCTTCGGCGACGCGCGAGTTCCCATCGAAGACCGAGGGCTCGTTTTCGGCGAGAGCTTGTACGAGGTCATTCCCGTCGCCGGCGGCAAGCCTCGGTTGTTCGAAGCGCACATCGAACGGATGAGACAGGGCGCCGAGCAGATTGGGTTGCCCGGAGCGCCGAGCGCTGACGAGTGGCAGGCGATCTACGGCGAGCTGGCCGAAGCCGAAAAAATCGACGAGGGCCTCTTGTACGCGCAACTGACAGGCGGAACGGCGCCGAGGATGCACGTCGCAAGCGAGCCCCGTGAACCGACGTTTTTCGCCTACCTGCGATCGTTTCGGTTCCCGCGGGCCGAGGAGGTCGCCCGTGGCGTGAGGGCGATCAAACACCCCGACGAGCGGTGGGGTCGATGCGACCTGAAAACGACCATGCTGCTGGCGGCGACCCTGGCCAAGCGGGCGGCGGCGGATCGAGGAGCGAGCGAGGCGCTGCTCATCGGATCCGACGGAGGGGTGCGCGAGGGGGCGTCGAGCAACGTCTTTTTGGTCGAAGGCCGATCAATCGTCACTCCCGAGCAGTCTCATCACGTGCTGCCGGGCGTCACCCGACCGTTCATCGCCAGTCTCGCCACCAACGCCGGACTCGGCGTGGTCCGCGACGAGCCCGTCGACGTCGCTCGACTCGAGCGCGCTGACGAAGTTTTCCTCACCTCGTCGTCGCAGCTTGCCATGCCCGTCGTCGCCATCGACGACCGGCCGGTTGGCACAGGTTCGGCCGGACCCGTGGCATCGGACCTCGCCGCCCGCGCGCGGCGAGCGTTCGACATCGAATGACCTGCGGGGACCGAGTCGCTCGACGTCGCGGGCTCTTCAGGGTCGCAATCGCAGAATCGCGCCGCGTTCGCCCGCGATGAGCACGAGCCCTTCGGACGGTGTCCACACGCCGTTCAGCTGAAAGTCCACGCCACTCTCCTGCGTCACCCACGAAGTGCCGTCGTAGTGCAGAACCACTCCGCCGGTTCCGACAGCCCAAACGTCGCTCGGTCCGCTTCCGAACACGTCGTTGAGGCTGAAGAGATCCCCCTCCATCTCGGTCGACCACGAATTACCGTTCCAGCGAAGAATCGTGCCGAGCTGACCGACCGCCCAGACGTCGTCGGCTCCCGATCCCCAAACGCCACGAAGCTCGACACTCGTACCGCCCATCGGTCCGCTCGGAACCGTGCTCCAACTCCCACCGTTCCAATGGATGATGGTGCCGCTGGCGCCAACGGCCCACACGTCGTCGTCCGCCGCGCCCCAGACCGCCAGCAAGTCGGCGCTGACGCCGGGATCAACCGTGATCCAGCTAGTTTGGTTCAAGAGCGCGAGCGTCGTTCCGTTCATGCCGACGATGAAACCCGCCTGACCCGCATCATCGAGCCAAACCCCTCGCAGCCACTCGGTCGTCGGGACGTCGATTTGCGTCCACGCGTTGTTGGCGAATCGTTCGACGGTTCCGGCGGTGCCCACCGCCCAGATCGTGTCGGCATCCACCGCGTGGGCATCGAACATCGATCGGAACGTGGCTTTCTCGAACCTTTGCCAGCTGAATCCGTCGAAACGGCGAGCGTCGTCTCCGATGGCCCAGGGCGCGCTACCGTCGACGCCGGTGATGGCCAATCGATTCTCCCGGGCGCCACTGGCTTCGATGGACCGAGCCTCGCCGTCGAAAAATACCATCACGCCGCCGTCGCCAACACCGAGGGACTGCGTGGGTGACGGCGACCAAGAGTCGAAAAATTCCGCGGTGACCGAGCTGGCGCGCGCGGTCCATTCGGTGCCGTCGTAATGGTGAATTCCACCGACGTCGCGATGGATCCACACCGAGTCAGGCGCCGCGGCGAAGACTGAACGCATCCGCGGCCGAACACTCCCATCGCCCGGGTCCGCATCCGACCAGCTCGTGCCGTCGTAGTGAACGAGGTCGATGCCGAAACCGACCGCCCATATGTCGCTGGAGCTGGTCCCGTGGATCGACTGGAGCGACCCGTTGCCTTGGCTCTGCCTCGACCAACTCGTGCCGTCGTAGTGGTGGATCCGGCCCTGGCGCCCGGCGGTCCACGCCTGGCCGTCTTCGCTCGCGTAAACGTCGATGAGCTCACCCATCACACCGTTCTGCGCCGTCCAGTCGGTCCCATCGAAGTAGAAGATGCTGGCGTTGTCCCCAACTACCCACACCTCGCCCATGCTGTTGCCGCTGACGCCGGTGAAGTCCGGCGCCACCGACGGCGGCATGGCGAACACGTTTTCAGTACGCCAACTCGTGCCGTCGTAGTGCATGACGAGACCGTTTTCGCCGACAGCCCAGATGTCGTTCGGCGCCGGTCCCCAGAGCCCGGTCAGGTTCTCGGTCGTGGGACCGGGCACGCCCATCCAGCCCACGCCGTCGTGGTGGATGATGAGCCCGCGCTCGCCAACGACCCAGACGTCCGTCAGATCGAAGCCCCAGACCGCCGTGAGCGTGTTGCCCTGCGGCTTCGGGAAATCCCAGCACCACCCGTCGATGCTGCAGACCCCGTAGTCCACGGGAGCGCCGCCCGAACCACCGGTGCCGGCCATTCCGCCAGCGCCACCTCCACCCCCCACGCCGGCAGCACCCGCAGCGCCGGCAGCACCACCGTCGTCGTTGCCGCCGCCACCGCTGCCGCACGCGGTGGGCGTGAGGCAGAACAACGCGGCGGCAGCGAGCTTTGGAAGCGAAGAATCGAGTTTTCTCACGAAGGGCTACCCTCTATCCGCGTCAGCAGGGCGGGCACTGAATGTTCCCGCCACAACCGTCACCGATGCTTTGACCGCACTGGCCGGGTCCGCACGAGGTCGCTGGAGTACAGCAGGTGTTGCTCACCGCGATGCAGACTTGCCCCGACGCGCAGGTGCACGTGAGGTTCCCGCCGCAGCCGTCGTTCAGAGTGCCGCACTGACCGGGTTGGCACGTATTGAGCGTGCAGCAGCTGTTGCCTTGGCACACCGCTGCGGACGGACAGTTCGGACAATTCAGGGTGTTGCCGCAATTGTCCGAGATTTGCCCACACTGGGCTCCCTCCGCGGCGCACGTCGTCGGCGTGCAGCACTGATTCGTGGAGGTGTTGCAGATGCCCGACGGACACGGTCCACAATCGAGGGCCGAGCCACAACCGTCCGGGATTGAACCGCACTGGGCTCCTTGGGCAGCGCACGTGGTCGGCACGCACGGCTCGCACACGTTGGCCGCACCCGACGTGTTGCACACGTCGTTGCCCGAACAGCTATTGCAATCGAGCATTCCGCCGCACCCATCCGGGGCGCGGCCACACTCGTGACCCGCCGAGGCGCAGGTGTCCGGAAGGCAGCATTGCGTGTTGTTGTTGATGCAGATCTCGCCGGGATTCGGGCAAGCGTTGCAATCGAGGGTGCTGCCGCAACCGTCGGGGATCGTGCCGCAGATCGCACCTTCAGCCGCGCAAGTAGTCGGCACGCACAGCTCGCACACGTTCGCCGCACCCGAGGTGTTGCAGACGAACCCGGGCTGACACATGCCGCAGGACGCCATCCCGCCACAGCCGTCGGGTTGGGTGCCGCATTCGTTCGGCGGCGCGGGACACGGCTGCGGGCTGCAGCAGAAGTTCGCGTTGCATTGATCGCCCACGGGGCAAACGCCGCAGGTGATGGTCTGGCCGCAGCCGTTGTCGACGTCGCCGCACTCCACTCCCAGCTGGGTGCAATCCATCGGTTGGCAGCAGAAATTCGCGTTGCAGACCCCTCCGGAGGGGCAAACCCCGCACGAAATCGTGCCGCCGCACCCGTCGTCGACGTTGCCGCACTGGCCCGTTTGACACGTCATGGGCGAACAGCACTGATTGGCGTTGCACACGTCCCCAACGGGGCAAACGCCGCAGGTGACCGTGCCACCGCAGCCGTCGTCGGCCGAGCCGCAGCTGATGCCGAGCTCGGCACAGGTCTGCGGCACGCACGCCGTGCAGTTGTTGTCGATACAGACCTCGCCGGTCGGGCACGAGCCGCAGTCGACCGGTTGACCCGTACAGCTATCAAGAATCTGTCCGCAGGTGGCCCCTTGTGCCTGGCACTCGGGGGGAGGCGGTGGAATCAGGCAACGTCCGTTCGTGCAAGCTTCGCCAGGCTCGCACGTGCCGCAATCGAGAATGTCCCCGCAGTTGTCGGAGATGTTCCCGCACTCGGCGCCCTCGGCCTGGCAGGTCGTGGCGGCGCACATGGTGCACTCGAAGGTCATCGCGTCACAGGCGAAACCCGAGCCGCAGAGACCGCAGTCTATGGTTCCGCCGCAGCCGTCGGGACTCGTCCCGCAGCGCGCTTGATTGCAGGTGATGGGCACACAGGGACCGCAGGTCTGCGTGGCGCCGTCACACACCTCTCCCGGCGGGCAAGAGCCGCAAGTGATCGAGTTACCGCAGGCGTCTTGGATGACTCCGCACTCGGCATTCACCGCGACGCACGCGTCGTTGCGATCGACGCACGTGTTCGAGACCGAATCGCAGACCTCGGCGCCGGAGCAGGTACCGCAAGAGAGCATTGCCCCACAGCCATCCGCGATGAGACCGCAGGTAGCTGAAAGCGACACGCACGTATCGGGAACGCATCCACCCCCACCGCTTCCGCCCGCGCCGATCGGACCACCGCCTGCGCCGATCGGACCGCCGCCTGCGGCCGCGCCACCGCCGGTGCCCGTGGACGCGGCGCCGCCACCGGTGCCGGTGGACGCCGCGCCGCCACCCTGACCACCGGACGCCGCTGCGCCGTCGCCAGTTCCAACTCCACCGTCGGCCGCGCTTCCGCCGCCCCCATCGGCACCGCCAGCGTTTCCGTCCCCTTGGTCGGTCTGTCCCGCACCGCTACAGCCCGTGGCCGGCATCGCCAACGTGCCCAGGGCCGCGGCCGCGACAACGGTGATCAGCCGTTTCCATCCCCTGGCGCGTAGGTGTCGCTCGTTCATCCGGGGCTCCGTTCGCTGAATGCGTCCTCACTATAAAATTACCACAAGAATGAACTCGCGGCGTCGTTTCCCACCGGTCCGCGAGCCGGGCGCCAGGCGTCACCCAGCACGGGTCCCCTGAACCCCCGTGTTCGTCTGTCTCGACAACATCGAGCCCTGGTTACCAGGTCCCCGCGTTGGGCCGGTCAGAGCGACGTTTCTCAGAAAATCGGGGGCGGCGCGATGCGTTTCAGGTCGAGACCACCGGGGTACATGTAGCTGGTGAAGCGGCCATATCCGTAAACAGTCACACCGAACTGCGAGCCGGACTGGATCTGGTGAACCTCGGAACCGCTCAGCTGGTGGCGAGCAACGGAAAACCCGGTCGAGCCGATGGGAGTGAATTCCGCAGCCGCGATGGCCTGTCCATCGAGGGTCACCGTGGTTCCGGTGGGTGCCACGATGTTGGCGAAATTGAGGTCGAAGGTGTCGGAAGCGATGAAGATGTAGTCGGTCCGGAATTGATCGACCGGCACCGCGATGGCGAGCGACGGATCGCCCGTGTTGCTGTCAACGGACTTTTGGCCCTGCATGTGCTGCGTCACGAGCAGTGGCTTTTCGGGGTCGTCGGAGATGATTCGAAAATCCATCATGCCGGCGATTTCGATAGGCGGGTCGTCGGGGCCTATCGTTTGCGGCGGCATCACGGCCGGCTCGAACGAGACTCGGGTGCCCTCGGCGAGCGCAACGATTCGCACGACCTGAGGCGACGTGCTTCCGGGTGAAGCGGGGAACGTGACGAGGTAATCCGTGCCCAGCGTCTCGGCCGGTAGCATCGCGTGCTCGACGTGGTCGCACGCTTCGGTGGTGGGCTCGGGAATGTTCGCACACGAGTTACCCGCGATGACCTGCACCGGTTTGTCTGCCTGAACCTTCGTCCCGCTGAGATCGGAGCCGTACGCGTCGAAGGGGCCACCGTGCTCGGCGAGCACTTGCAACACGTCGCCGCGATCTAGGGTCACGGTTCCACTCCCCGAAGCGTCGATCCCGCCACCAGCAGCGACCGCACCGCTGCCGAATAGCTGCACGTTGGTCCCGTCTTCAATGGCGGTCACCGCGATCAAGCTCGCGCGGTTGAACACCGAAGGCCAAGACAAGGTCGTGTAGTTCCCGGTCATGACGGTCGTCGGAAGCAAGAGGGACGCATCGTTGGAAAAGGACAGGCAAAGATCGTTGGTGCCGCCGGCTGGCGCGCCTGGGCAATCTCGCCCCCGCAAGCAGCCGCTCGGAGCGGGATCGATCTCGAATTCGAGCGGGCTGAACTGGTAGACGGTCACCGGGCCGTTGGTACGCAGGCGATGAGCGCCGCCGCGAACTACGTCGCTCGATCCGGGCGGTGGTTGCGCTTGGCACGCGTCCACCTGCCCGCCCTTCAGCTCTGACACCCAGGGGAGCCGCACAATCTCGAGCGCCCCGGGGCTCACCGACGCCGTAGCCACCATGGTGCCGCCGCGAGTTATGACGACGTCCGCGGGCGCCGTGCCCGCGTTCGCTACCGCGACCGCAAAATCGAATCCTTCCCAAACCGCGTTGCGCGTCTGGGTCGGGTAGAACTCGCACCCGAGGTAGCTCGGGAACAGTGACGGCGGCGTGCAGGCTCCCTTGCAGCCATCCGGCTCACACACCATGCCCTGAACCGGATCGCACTCGAACTCGTCGAACCCCGAGCCGTCGGACTTGCAAACCCGGCCGGTGCCTCCCTCACACGCCAGCTCGCCCGGCTGACACGTGACGCAACCAAACACCGGCGCACACTTTTGACCGAGCGCGGCGCAATCCACTTCGCCACCCATGACACCGCCCATGCCGTTGCACTCGCGGGCGACGTTGCCCTGGCACAAAAATTCGTTGGGCTGGCAGATCCGGGCATCCGCGAAGAGGCCGCCGTCGCCACCGGTGGCTCCGGCGGAACCGTCGGCGTCGCCATCGCGCGTCACTTGCGGATCGCCGGAGCACGCCGCGAACGCGAACCCCCAGAGCAGGGGAAGAGTCAACGCGACACGCCATTGGCGGGCCGTCAGACGACGAGGGACGCTCATGCTCTGATTCTACCCCGGTAGCGACTCGTTGCCATCTTCGGCGACCCGAGCGAGACCGAAGCGGCGCGCGGTCAGCTCCTCGGAACGCGCCAACGAGCGGCGAATTTCAGTAAGCGAGCGATCCGACGGCACGCGGATGAACGGAGCCTCGTCGAGCGCTCGGGTCCAGCGGATCGACGGAAGGACGGAATCACGAAGCGCGTGCACGAGCTGAAGGGTGCGAAGGGCGTCGAACCAACCATGCACTCGGCGTGACAGCGAGCCCGGCGTCGAGCACTCCCTGGCGGCCTCCGCCAAATGCGTCCGCGCATCGATTCGATCGAGCTCGGTGACGAGCGCCGACCGAAACGACGGATCGCTTCGTTCGACCGAGCCGAACAGCTGCGCGGTCGAACGATGAACGCAAAACGCACGCACCTCGTCGAGCCACCAGTGGAGCACGGTGAAGATCCGCGGATGGTAGAAGAGCGTCGCCTCGCCCCGTCGCTCCTGCTCGAGGATCTCGCGAGCTCGCGGTCCGGTACCGTAGGGCACACGGTCCGAGCATCTCGACCGGATCCGCAACGGCAATCCCGTGAGGCACGCAATGTCACCCACCTTGGCCAGCTTGGCGAGCAAGTGAAAGTCCTCGCCAGCGGCCCGGCGCGGCATGCCCCGGACGGCGGCGTAAGCGTCAGCACGCACACCGAGCAAGCTCCCAGTGGTGTGAAACGCGTACGGTGAGGTCGCGTGGCGCAGACCGAGCACGTAATAACGAAGCTGGATTTCCCCGAGGCTAGTCGCGGCGTCCACGGGGCCGTCGCCGCTCGTTTCGTGCCAGAACGGCCGGAGCCAAGCGACCTCGTCTCGTCGTCGCGAAAAATAGTCGCGAGGGAGACGAGCGTCGGCGTCAGTCGTGTCGATCGAGGGTGAGGTCACCTTGCCGCGTGCCCACAGAGCGAGCGCCAGGTCGCAACCCACGCGGCGGGCGAGCCCGACTCCTTGTTTTTTCGGGATCCGATGCCCCGCCGACGACCTGTCGATGAGCAGGACGTCGAAGGCCCCCGCGTCTCCGATCCACGCGCGCGGCCGATCCCCCAGCGTTTCACCATTCGACATCCGACTTCGAACCCGCTCGACGAGGACCTCGTTCGCTCGGTGGGTCTCTTCGGTCATGCCGTCGCTCGCGTTCACGACGAGGATGCAGAGCACCCTCCCGTCTGCTCCGGCCGCAGCTTCTACGTACCCGTCCAACAATTCCTCGGACTCACGACACGCGGGCACGACCAGCACATGCTCGTATCGACGCTCGACATCGTTGACGATCGCCGCTTCGGGCTCGGCGTGCCGCTCGAGGTATTGACGAACGCCGTTCTTGGCGTTCACGGCTCCGCCCGACCCGCGCGCCCGCTCGGCTTCAATGCACTGCCGACCGGTGCGGGAGCCGCTCGACTATTTCGGCCTCGACGTCCAGCAGCTCGTCGGCGCGCTCTTGAACCTCCGTCTCGCCGAAGTACTCGCGAGACAACCGAAAAAATAGCGCGTGGTGCCGCGACTCGGCCCGAGTCAGATCGAGATAGATGTCGCGCAGGTCGGGATCGGTCAGCGCTTCGGTCACCATGCCGAGGCGCTCGCATCCCCGCGCTTCGACGATACCGGCGACGAGCAGACGATCGAGCAGCAGGTGCTCGGTTCCCAGGCGGCAGCGCTCGCGAAGGCCGTTGACGTAGGCATCCTTCTCATCGTGGGGCATGCGCAACCCACGCTCGGCGATCAGCTTGTAGACGATGTGAAAATGCTCGAGCTCCTCTCGTGCGAACGCAATCATCGGATCGATGAGCTTCACCCGGTCGGGATACTTGACGACGAAGCTCATCCCCGTAGCGGACGCCTTGCGCTCGCACGCGGCGTGATCGAGAAGAAAGGCATCGAAATCGGAGAAAACCGCATCGAGCCATTTGACTGGCGTCGCCACGCGTAAATCGAGCATCGCGCGTGGAAATCTAGTCCAACGTCGAGCTCGGATCGATGGCTCCCTCGTGCGGCCCCTCCTCAGGACGCAAAATGCACGCGGAGCAGGCTCTCTTCGGCGGGGACACCGACCCTCAACGGAAACCCGTAGTGACCAGTGCCGCGATGCACGTAGAGCCGGTTCGTGCCGTCGGCCCAGAAACCATGGTCCGGCACGCCTTTGACGAACACCTGCAGCATCGTCCAGCTCAGCCCGAGGCTGACGAGACCCACCTGACCCCCATGAGTGTGGCCGCTAAGAACGAGATCGCCCTCGCCCGGGGGCAGGTGCTTGAACGCCCCGGGATCGTGAAGAAGAACGATCCGCGGCATCCCTGCGATCCTGGGGTGGCGTTCGCAGACCGCGTGAAGCCGCGCGCGGCGCTCACGCCAAGCGAAATCCATCCCGACGATCTGGACCGGGCCCGCCGGCGTTCGAAAAACGGCCGCATCGTCGATGAGCAGTGTCGCGCCGATGGCTTCCAGAGCGGAGCGCACGGTGTCCGGGGCTTCGTGGTCGTGATTGCCGAAGCAGGCGACCACCCTACCTTCGAGCTTTTTCAGCGGTTCGAGCGAGTCACGCAGCGCCGACGGATCCTTCTGGGACTCCATGGTCAGGAAATCTCCGGTGAGCACGACGAGATCGGGGTCGCGGTCTGCTGCACGCTGGGCGATAGATCGGAGCCTCGCGACCGACATGAAAGGACCGAGGTGAGGATCGGTCAGTTGCACGATCTCGAGAGGCCTCTCGGTTCTGCCGTCCCCGAACGGATGGCGGCGCAAACCGTCGACCGCCTCGCCGTCGGCCACGACCAAGTCGACCTCCTCGCTCCGCGCCGAGAGCGATTGCGCGACCCCCAAAAGAGCAATCGCATACGGGATCCAAGCGCCGACGGGATCGATGCCGAACGCCGCAACCACAGCCCAAGGCATCGCGAAGATCGTGCCAGCGGCGAAGAACAATCCCGGGATGCTGATGAAAATGCGATACGCAAGCGGCATCAAGCGGGGGCGAGCGAGGATGAGCGACTGGAGGTAGACGGTGGCGTGCAAGTACAGAAACACCGGGCCGGCCGAGTCGAAATAGTCCCGAAGCCCGATCGCGATGAGCGTGTAGATCGTCAGGATCACGCCACGAAAGATCGCGTAGGTCCGCGACCGGATGATGGCGGCGACGACGACCACCGCGACGCTGGCCGCGGCGGACGCGAGAATGAAGGGATCGTCCAGGATGGCTCTTTTGTAAGAACCTCGGGGCCGAGGCGCAACGGCGGGTTGACGGGCCGAGACTCGGCCGTCAGTCTCCGGCGAGTTCGAAATGGACTACGTCGGCCGTATTTTCCGCCCCCCGAGCGAAGCTCACAGCCTGCTTTTGCAGGTCACCGTCGGCTGTAGCCACAACAAGTGCGTCTACTGCGACATGTACCTGGACAAGCGGTTCACCCCGAAACCATGGGAAACCGTGCTCGCGGACATCCTCGAAGCCAAAGACGCCGGGCCGGTGACCCGGAAGCTCTTCCTGTGCGACGGCGATGCGCTCATCCTGTCCACGCGCCGCTTGATGCAGATCCTCGAGGCGATTGCCGAACACCTGCCGTGGATCGATCGAGTCGCCACCTACGGCGACACCCGGAGCGTCGGAAAAAAGAGCATCGAGGAGCTGACCGAGCTCCGCCAGGCCGGGCTCGGGATCGTCTACCACGGCGTCGAATCGGGCGACGACGAAGTGCTCGAGCTCATCCAGAAAGGCGGCACGCGGGCGCAGTGTATCGAAACCGCCCAGAAGCTCCGAGCCGCCGATATCGCCCATTCGGTGATCATCCTATTGGGAATCGGCGGCACGCGACTGAGCGAGCAGCACGCCAAGAACACAGCGAGCGTGCTGACCGAGATGGATCCGCCCTACGTGGGTGCGCTGACGACGACCGTGGTGCCAGGGACTCCACTCGTCGAGCTCCGAAAGACCGGCACGTACGAGATGCCCGCCAAGTTTCGGATGCTCGAAGAGCTCCGGACGATTGTCAAAGACAGCGAGCTCACCAACTGCCGCTTCTCCACGAACCATGCGAGCAACTACCTTCCCATGCGTTCCGTGCTCCCGAGGGACAAGGACGAGGTGCTGCAGGTGCTCGACCGCGTTCTAGAAGCGCGGGATCCGCGCATGCTCAAGCCCGAAGCGATGCGCGGGCTCTGAAGAGCCGGCGTCGAGCCGCCGATGAGCATCATCTCCATGCGGGGCGTGTCGAAGCGCTACGACGAACGCCTCGTGGTCGAGGATCTCGATCTCGACGTCGAGGAGGGCGAAGCCTTCGTCATCGTCGGCGCGAGCGGCTCGGGAAAAACCACGACGCTTCGCATGATGAATCGCCTGGTCGAAGCCACCGCCGGGACCGTCGAGGTGCTGGGTCAGAACATCAGCGAAGCATCGCCTTCGGAGCTTCGACGTCGGATCGGCTACGTGATTCAGGAGGTCGGCCTCTTTCCCCACTACACCGTCCGCCAAAACGTGGCCGTCGTGCCGGAGCTGCTCGGATGGGGATCTCGTCGAACCGACGATCGCGTCGACGAGCTTCTGGGCCTGCTCGATCTACCACCAGACGAGTTCGCCGATCGCTACCCGCGCGAGCTTTCCGGCGGCCAACGCCAACGGGTGGGAGTCGCCAGGGCGCTGGCGGCCGATCCCCCGCTCTTGTTGCTCGACGAGCCCTTCGGCGCGCTCGATCCCATCACTCGGGAAATGGTGCGCGAGCAGTTCGCTGGGATCTCGAAGTCCCTCGGCAAAACGTTCGTGCTCATCACCCACGACATCTTCGAAGCCGTGGAGCTCGGTGACCGAGTCGCGGTCATGAACGAGGGGCGAGTGCTGCAGTGTGCTCCTCCGGCTGAAGTCGTTTGCACCCCATCGGACGGGTTCGTCGAAGCCATGCTGGGTCGTCACCGCTACCAGCTTCGCCTCATGACGACGCCAATCGACGCGGCAATCATCAACGGGTCCGGCGACGAGCCCGCTCATGGCGCCGGTGTGGTCGAGCTCGACGCGGGCACCAACGTGTGGCGCGCTCTCGAGCGACTCGACGAAAAGCGCGCCCAGTACATTCGCGTCCAACGCGGCGAGGCCGCCCGTTACATCGATCGCGAGCGCCTGCTCGAAGCCGCGGGGAAAACATGACCGTCGATCCGTGGTCCGTGCTCGAAGCGACTGGCGAACACATCGGGCTCACCGCCGTGTCGGTGGCCATCGCGGTCGTCATCGGCGTGCCGCTCGGCACGTATCTCGTTCGCCACCGCTTCCTGGCCGCCCCCGTGCTCGGTTTTGTCGGCATGTTGCAGACGATCCCGAGTCTCGCCCTGCTCGGTTTGCTCATCCCCGTGCTCGGCATCGGGGTGAAACCGGCGTTGCTCGCGCTGTTCCTCTACGCGCTCCTACCGATCGTGCAGAACACGTTCAGCGGCCTCGACTCCGTGGACAGGTCGATCGTCGATGCCGCGCGGGGCATGGGCATGGAGGAGCGTCAGATCCTCCGTCGAATCACGC
The DNA here is from genome assembly GCA_029261965.1 of Polyangiaceae bacterium. GTDB lineage: Bacteria > Myxococcota_A > Polyangia > Polyangiales > Polyangiaceae > JAJDAH01. Next base: position 4,962 of record JAJDAH010000222.1, on the reverse strand, counting down.
TGCCCCTCGCGCGCCCGGTCATCCTCGCCGGGATCCGCACCTCGACCACCATCAGCATCGGCGTGGCCACCCTCGCGGCCTACGTCGGCGCCGGCGGGCTCGGTGACTTCATTTTTAGAGGCATCTCGATGGTGAACATGGAGCTCGTGAGCATCGGCGCGATCCCCGCCGCCTTGCTCGCCATCGTCACGCACATCGGGCTCGGCTGGGCCGAGCGCTGGGTGACCCCGCGCGGCATGAGAAAGAGCTGATGGCCACCCGGCTCCGCGCTGCTCTGGGTCTACTCGGTTTCGTCGCGGCCACGACGGTCATTTTCGCCACGCTGTTCGGCGTCATCGACCTACGGCGCGCCAACCAACGACAGATAGCCGTCGGCTCGAAAGCCTTCACCGAGTCGATTCTCCTCGGTGAGATCATGGCCCAACTGATCGAGAAGAAGACCGGGCTTCCCGTCGAGCGGCGCATGAACCTCGGGGGGACGCACATTTGCTTCGTCGCCTTGGTCGCCGGCGAAATAGACCTCTACGCCGAGTACACCGGCACCGGCCTCGCAGCGATCCTCGCGGCCCCCACCAACACCGACCCGACCGAGGTCTTGACCCACGTGCGACGCGAGTTTCGCGCTCGGTGGGAGCTCGAATGGCTCGCGCCCATGCAATTCAACAACACCTACGCGCTGGCCATGGCCGAGCCGCGCGCCGAAGAGCTCGGCATCCGAAAAGTGAGCGATCTCACGAAACACCTCGACCTGCTCGCCGGGTTCCCCGCCGAGTTCATGGCTCGTGAAGACGGCTACCCGGGGCTCAGGGTGCACTACGGCCTCGACTTCGAACGGGAGCCCAAAACGATGGAGGCCGGCCTCATGTACGGCGCCGTGGCCAACGGCGAAGTCGATGTCATCAGCGCCTACGCCACCGACGGGCGAATAGAGAAGTTCCAGCTCCGAGTCCTAGAAGACGACCGCGCGTTCTTCCCGCCGTATCAAGCGACGCCGCTAGCGCGGAGCGAGACGCTCGGGCGACACCCCGGGGTCGCCGAAGCGCTCGCGGTGCTCGGAGGCAAGATCACCGACGCCGAAATGCGAAAGATGAATGCGGAAATCGATCTGGGAGGCCGCTCGGTCGAGGATGTTGCAGCGCAATTCGTGGTGAAGATAGCCTCGAATAGGTGACTCGCCCTGCCTGCGGGGAGCTTGGTGCCCGTGCTAGCGTTCCGGCCATGACGCGCCACCACTTGTTCCTCCTTGCAGCGATCCCTTTTTCTCTGGCCTGCTCCGGTAGCTCCGCGGGCGATTCGAACGGCGGGGCCGGCGTCTCCGGATCGGACGCCTCGAGCACCGGCGGTGGCCCGAGCTCGGGCGGCTCCGGTGGAGGCACCGGCGGCAACGCCGCCAGTGGTGGCGGCGGCGGAGCCAGTGGCAGCGGCGGGGCGAGCGGGAGCGGCGCTTCGGGCGGAAGCGGTGGTGGGCCGGCCGACGCGGGCCCAGACGCCCGGGACGCGGGTCTCGTCGTGACGGTCGAGTGGGGTGAGAGTGCGATCTTCCACGACACGGACGGAACCGAGCTCGGCTCGGTCCAGGTGCCCGGCTCCTACCCACTTCCCGACGGCGGGTCAGTGACCCTATTTCAGGGCTCCGACGTCTACACCCTGTTCGGCGTGCCGTCCGGCGTCACCATTCGTGAGCCGCGACTCGACCAACCCGCGGGCACACCCAGACAGTCGCTGAGAGTCGACGTGCCGGACGTGCCCGGCAAGAACATCCGGATCAGCACCGGTTGCTCCGGCGCAATCGATGCAGGCGTACACGTTCTCGCCATCCGTACGAGCTGCCTTCACAACGACACGGCAGAGCTCCGCATCTCCGCCTGGGAGAGCGGGTCGGGATCGTACATCGAGATCAAAGACATCACCGTCGGTGCCGAGACCGATCCACCGAAGGACGTGACGCTTCCCGCATACACAACCTACCCAGCGCCGGGGCCGATGGTGACGGTTCCGAACGTGCCCGCCGGCTTCACAGCCAGCGCCACGTTCTACGCGTTCCGAGGGATGACCGCCGTCGACAACGGCACGCTCCCGGTCCCCGTGACGGGGACGACGGGCGGCGCGGAGCTACTCGCGATGGTGCTCACCGCGGGGGTCGAGTGGCGGGGAGGGGTGACGCTTTCCGCCCCGGGGATCCTGCGAAGGGGCTGGGCCGTGCTCGGCCACCCGCTCATGCCCACCACCACGTTGGACGCCAACGACCTGCTGCCGGCAGCCACGGCCATCGGCACGACATGGGTCGGCGAAAAAACGATCACTTGGAGCGTACCTCCAGGCGGGTCGGCATCCGGACTCGACCTGCAGCAGATCACCTTGGAGTGGACCACCGACGCCGGCATGGATAGCTGGGTGCTGTGGGCACCGCCGGGAATGACGACAGTGAGCCTGCCGGCGCTCTCGAGCGGCGGTCCCGACTCGACGAACGCCCCGACCCGCGTCGAAGTGCGTCTGGAGGATCAAGCCAGCGTCGCCACGTGGGAAGACGTGCTCGGTAACTTCTCGTGGACGCCTCTGGGGACGAGCCCCACAGCGTTCCCACCGAACGTCCGCGTCAGTACGTCGGAGCACTCTCCCTGAGTACGACCGATTTGGCGGCAACACGCCGGCTCTCGGAATGGGCGCTTGCCACGCCGGCTAGCGTGCGATTTAGTGCGTGCCGTGGCAGAGTCGGCAGCAGTAAACAGGGGGGTTCTCGGTTGGGTCGAGCGCACGGGTAACCGCCTGCCCGATCCCGTCTTCATCTTCGTCTATTTGATCGTCGCTCTGGTCGGGATCTCGATCATCACGTCGCTCTCGGGGGTTTCGGCGATTCACCCGACAAAAACCAACCCAGACGGCTCGCAGCTCGTGCTCGGCGCTCAGAGCTTGATCTCGGCGGCGAACATTTCGCGCCTCTGGGTCGAGATGCCGAAGACGTTCACCCACTTTCACCCCCTCGGGTACGTGCTCGTCGTCATGCTCGGCGCTGGCGTCGCCGAGCGATCCGGCCTGTTCGGCAGCGCCATGCGCTCGGCAGTTCGACGCGCACCCAAATTTCTTCTCACCCCGGTCGTCGCCCTCGTTGCGATGCTCGGCAATCACGCGGCTGACGCGGCCTACGTCGTCTTGATCCCGCTGGCCGGCGTTCTCTTCGCCGCCGCAGGCCGACACCCCCTCGCCGGCATCGCCGCGTCCTTCGCGGGCGTTTCCGGAGGTTTCTCCGCGAACATCGCACCGGGTCAGCTCGATGCTCTTTTGTTCGGCATCACCGAGCAGGCCGCCGAGGCGCTCGTCCCCAGCTACGACGCCAACATCGCCGGCAACTGGTACTTCATCAGCGTCATGACCGTCGTGTTCCTGCCGATCATCTGGCTCGTGACCGACAAGTTCATCGAGCCACGCTTCGGCAAGTGGAAACCCGAAACCGAAGAGGCCGCCGCGCAGGCCGGTGGAAACCCCGACGAGCCACTGTCCGAAGGGCAACGAAAGGGACTCCGGTGGGCCGGCCTCGCCCTGCTCGCGGTCGTGGGGCTCTGGATCTTCATGACCCTCGGTCCGGGCACACCCCTCATCGACGAGACCGCGTGCCCCGACGACAAGCTCGCCGCCGGCGAGTGCTCGATGCAAGCGAGGCTCTCCCCCTTTTACAAGTCACTGGTCGCGGCGTTCCTGGTTCTGTTTCTCGCGTGCGGCTGGGCCTACGGCGCGGCGGCGGGAACGATCAAAGGCCACCGCGACGTCGTCACCATGATGACCGACGCGATGAGGGACCTCGGCTACTACCTCGTGCTCGCGTTCACCGCGGCGCACTTCGTCGCGATGTTCAACTGGTCGAATCTCGGCCTCATCTCGGCGGTCCACGGTGCCGACGCCATCAAAGGCTCCGGGTTGCCATTGCCCGCGCTGCTCGGGCTCATCGTGGTGTTCGCCGCCATCATCAACTTGTTCGTCGGATCCGCGAGCGCCAAGTGGGCACTCTTGGCACCCGTCATGGTGCCGATGCTCATGCTGCTCGGCGTCAGCCCCGAAGGAGCTACTGCCGCGTACCGCGTGGGCGACAGCGCAACGAACATCATCACCCCGCTGATGGTCTACTTCCCGCTCATTCTCATCTTTTGCCAGCGGTGGCAGAAGGACTACGGCCTGGGCAGCCTGACGGCGACGATGATCCCCTACTCGGTGTGGCTGCTAGTGAGCGGCCTCGCGCTCACGGTCATCTGGGTCTACGCGGGCATCGACCTCGGTCCCGGTGCACCGGTGGAATACACGCTGCCCGTGAGCGGAGGCTGAGTGTTTGCTTCATCCGCCGCTAGAAGATCTGACAAACGGGGTTGAACCCTTGCGGCAAACCCGTCGTCCACGGTACGGGATCCACGCCGTACGGATGGGCCAGGAAGAACTGCCACACTTCACCCGATAGACCGCCGGCCCCGCAGTGCCCGCCGCCGTGGTTGCAGTTGACCACGAAGCCGCCGGCATCCTTGAAGCCTTGGTCCGCCGTGGAGCTCGTGATCGAGAAGTCGACGACGACCACATCCACGCCAGGCGCTCCGTGCATGGTCATCAGGGGAGGGGTGTAGCTGCTCTGAAACACCTGTTGTCCGAGCCATCCACCCGAGTTGGGCGCCACAGCGGCGACGTAGCTCGAGCGGAGAGTGGCCATGGCGGTGGCGAACAGCCCCCCGGCGCTGCAGCCAGTCGTGAAAATCCGACGAGGATCGATGTTGTGGTCGCGCACGCCGCAAGCGACCAGCTGATCGACGAGGTTGAGATCGCCTTCGCCGAAAATGGCGGTCCCGCTCAAGAGATCGCCGCCAGTCGTTCCCTGAAACGACACCAGCACCCCGCCCTCCGCGACGACGCCATCGCGGACCGCCACGGCCAGGGCGTTGTATTCACCAGCAAACGAGCCGGTGCCATGCCAGTAGAAGACCATCG
>JAJDAH010000221.1 GCA_029261965.1 Polyangiaceae bacterium | reverse complement strand
CGGCGCGCACGCGGGGCATCAGGACGGCGATATCGATGCGGCTCGCGCGAGCTTCCAGACGGTGTGCGTCGCACTCATCGATGTCGTGCGCCGATACGGAAACCCCACCCAGCATCCGGTTCGGCTCGCCTTCTGCCCCATGGCGTTCGACAACGAGGCGGCGGAGTGGCTGCAGACCGCGGAAAAAATCGAAAACCCGTACTTCGGCAGCAAGATGTTCAGATGCGGAGAGATCCGCGGAACAGCTGATCCGAAAGCACGACTGCCCGAGGCCGAAACAGCCGCCGCACCCGCAGCGCCTGTCGGACACCAGCATTGACGGCTCGGCACCACTCGAGCGACGGAGCGCGGCCGCCGGACGCCCCCGAGAGCTTCTGGGAGCGCTTCCTCGGCTTCTTCATCGACAACAAGCTGCTCGTCGGGATCTTCGTCGGCCTCTTGGTCTTCGGCGGGCTCGCGACAGCCCCGTTTCGGTGGGATCTCGGCAGCATGCCGCGCAGTCCCGTGCCGGTCGACGCGATCCCGGACATTGGAGAGAACCAACAGATCGTCTTCACCGAGTGGCCCGGTCGCTCCCCTCGGGATGTCGAAGATCAGATCAGCTACCCGATGACCACCGCGCTGCTCGGCATCCCCGGCGTGCGCACGGTGCGCAGCTTCAGCATGTTCGGGTTTTCGACCATCTACGTCATCTTCGAGGACGGGGTGGAGTTCTACTGGTCGCGGTCGCGCGTGCTCGAGAAACTCGCCTCGCTTCCGTCGGGCACGCTTCCGGACGGTGTGTCACCGGCGCTAGGGCCCGACGCCACCGCTCTCGGTCAAGTGTTCTGGTACACGCTCGAAGGCCGAAGCCCGGACGGGAAGAAGGTCTTGGGGGGTTGGGACGCCCATGAGCTTCGAACGATCCAAGACTGGAACGTTCGCTATGCGCTCCAGGCCGTCTCGGGCGTGGCCGAGGTCGCGTCGGTGGGAGGTTACGTCAAGGAATACCAGGTAGACGTCGACTCCGAAGCCATGTTGGCCAACGGAGTCAGCATCGACGACGTGGCGCGGGTGGTTCGTACGGCGAATCTCGACGTCGGAGCTCGCACCCTCGAGATCAATCAGACCGAGTACGTCGTCCGCGGCGTTGGTTTCATCCAGAGTGTGGAGGATCTCGAAGAGGTCGTCGTTCGCAACACCGAGCACACGCCCATTCGCCTTCGCGACGTCGCCAAGGTCAAATTGGGGCCGGCTTTGCGACGTGGCGCTCTCGACAACGGCGGCGCCCCGGCGGTCGGGGGCGTTGCCGTCGCGCGTTTCGGGGCGAACCCCATGGCGGTGATCGAAGGCGTCAAGGAGAAGATCGAGGAGATCAGCGCGGGTCTGCCCAGCCGGACCCTCGAAGACGGAAGCGTGAGCAAGGTGACCATCGTGCCGTTCTACGACCGGACGACGCTCATCAAAGAGACGTTGGGCACGCTCTCCACGGCGCTGATGCAGCAGATCCTCATCACCATCATCGTCGTTTTGGTCATGCTTCGTCATCTCAGAAGCTCGCTCTTGATCTCGAGCTTGCTGCCGCTCGGAGTCCTCGGGGCGTTCATCCTGATGCGCTACGGCGGGGTGGACGCGAACGTGATGGCGTTGAGCGGGGTGGCCATAGCCATCGGCACCATGGTGGACATGGGGATCGTGTTCACCGAGAACATCGTCGAGCACGTGGATAGAGCTCCACCGGACGCGGATCTGCGAGTCGTCGTTCGACGAGGCGCCGCCGAGGTCGCTCCCGCCATCGTCACCTCGACCCTGACGACGATCGTCGGTTTCCTCCCGATTTTCGGCCTCACCGCGGCGGAAGGAAAGCTGTTTTCTCCGCTCGCGTTCACCAAGACATTTGCCATGGTGGTCGCACTGCTTCTTGCCTTGGTGGTGTTGCCGGCGACGGGTCACCTCGTTTTGCGGAGGCGCGTGACAGCGCGCAGCCGCCTGCCGGAGGGCTCCAAGGAAACGCTCCGGATACTCTTTGCCCCGGCGAGGCTGGTGGATTGGGCGCTCGTGCTGATCGGAGTCGTGATCGCCGTCGGCTTTCACGTTTCTCTGGGGCTACTCGTTCTCATTCTATCGGTGGCGCGTATCGCCGAGCGCGTCCTGCCGAAACCCTGGGCGCGCCTTCCAACCGCTGTTGCCCTCGCGGCGACGGTGGTCGCATTGACTGTTTTCCTCGCGGACGACTGGCTGCCGCTCGGGCCGGGTCGGGGCTTTTGGTGGAATCGTCTCTTCGTCGCCGGGATTCTCGCGTCGCTGCTGGGCGCGGTTCAACTGTTCATTTTGGCTTACCCGTCGATTCTCCGCTGGGCCCTCCGGCACAAGGCGCTGGCGCTCGGCATCCCCGTGTCCCTGGTCTTGTTCGGGGCAACCGCGTGGCTCGGTTTCGATACGACGCTCGGGTGGCTGCCGCAGTCGGTACGCGCGTCGAAACCAGTGTCCAAGGTGGCTCACGCCTTTCCGGGATTCGGTCGCGAGTTCATGCCACCGCTCGACGAAGGCTCCTTTCTCTTCATGCCAACGACCATGCCGCATGCATCGATGGGCGAGGCGTTGAGCCAGCTCCGGAAAATGGATGCGGCCATCGCCGCCATCCCCGAAGTGGACTCCGCGGTGGGCAAGCTCGGTAGAGCAGAGAGCCCGCTCGATCCCGCACCGATTTCGATGTTCGAGACGGTGGTCAACTACAAACCCGAGTTCGTGCTCGACGAGGCCGGCCGCCGGGCGACGTTCCGCTTCGACGAGCCGCGGGGACAGTTCGCTCGGGATGATTCCGGCGGGCTCGTCCCCGACGCCGACGGCAGGCCCTTTCGACAGTGGCGTGACCACATCCACGGCCCCAGCGACATCTGGAAGGAGATCCAGGCGGCGACGAAGATGCCGGGGCTGACGGGCGCGCCCGAGCTCATGCCAATCGCCGCCCGCATCGTGATGCTTCAAAGCGGAATGCGTGCGCCCATGGGCATGAAGATCAAGGGTCCCGATCTCGAGACTCTCGAGAAGATGGCGAGCGAGATGGAGGCGCTGCTCGAGCAAGTGCCTGGCATCCGCGCTGAAACCGTCGTTGCCGACCGGATCGTCGGCAAGCCGTATCTCGAGCTCGTCATCGATCGTCGGCAGATCGCTCGGCACGGGATCTCCATCGAAAAGGTTCAGGACGTCATCCAGACGGGCATCGGCGGAAAAATGGTCACGCGCACCGTGGAAGGGCGCGAGCGCTATCCCGTGCGAGTCAGGTTCATGAGGGAGGAACGCGGCAGCATCGAAGCCATCAAGCGCGTTCTGGTCCCGAGTCCGCTGGGTTACCAGATCCCGCTCGAGCAGCTCGTGACGATTCGCTATGTGCGCGGCCCTCAAGTGATCAAGAGCGAAGACACGTTCTTGACGGCGTATGTCGTGTTCGACAAAAAAGCCGGTCGCGACGAGGTAGGCGTCGTCGAGGAGGCCAAAGCCTTCATCGCGCAAAAGCTGGACTCTGGACAGCTCGAGCTGGCGCCCGGGACGAGCTACACCTTCGCCGGCAGCTACGAAAACCAGGTGCGAAGCACGGAGACTTTGAGCGTGCTCGTGCCCATCGCCATCGCCATCATATTTCTACTCATCTACCTGCAGTTTCGGCGTGTGACGTCGACGCTCAACATCTTCTCCGGGGTGCTCGTCGCGATGGCGGGCGGCTTTGCCCTCATCTGGTTGTATGGCCAGCCTTGGTTCCTCGACTTCATGCCGTTCGGCATCGATCTTCGTGGTCTTTTCCAAGTCCACTCGGTGAACATGAGCGTTGCGGTCTGGGTCGGTTTCATCGCTCTGTTGGGCATCGCGACCGACGACGGTGTGGTGATGTCGACCTACCTCCATCAGGTTTTTTCCCGTGGGCCCGCCCCCGAGACCGTACAGGACGTTCGCGCGCGCACTCTCGAAGCGGGAATGCGCCGGGTGCGCCCCTGCATGATGACGACGGCGACCACGTTGCTCGCGCTCCTGCCCGTCGTGACGTCGAGCGGCAAGGGTTCCGACGTCATGGTTCCGATGACGCTCCCTCTGCTCGGCGGCATGGGAGTCGAGGTCATCACGCTCTTCGTCGTGCCGGTTCTATACTCGCTGGGCGAAGAAGTGCGCTTGCGCCGGCGCCTCCGGGATTCGGCATCGCCCCAAGCGGGTCCAGAGCCCGCGCCGGCGTAGCGCCCTCCGGGCTCGAGCCGGGTGGTGCGGGCGGGCGTCTTCGCCAGCTGGATTTCTACGCGCTCGCCTTGCCCCAGTCGTGCGGCTAGACTGCGGCGCATGCGACGACGACAGATCCCGCGACGAGATTTTTTGGGCCAAGGGCTGACTGGGTTGAGCGCGATGATGGCGCCGACCTTGCTTCTCGGCTGCAGCTCGGGTGATTCCGACGGCAACGCCGGCGGCGCAGGCTCTCCGGGAACGGGGGGCACCGCAGGAACGGCGGGCGCTGGCGGATCGGCGGGCTCCGCCGGGTCGGCGGGCTCGGGCGGGACCGGCGGGATGGGGCCGAGCGCGTCGAACTTGGCGAACATCGGACCGCTCGGCGCGCCCGACGCGAACGGAGTGATGCTGCCGGATGGATTCACCGCGAGGATCGTCGCCCAGGCCGGCCAAGAGCCTGTCGCCGGCGGTGGCTACGTTTGGCACGGCGCGCCCGACGGCGGCGCTACCTATCCGACGGACAGCGGCGGTTGGATCTACGTATCGAACGCCGAGAACCTGCCAGGCGGTGCCGGAGCGCTCGAGTTCGACTCGTCGGGCATGCTCACTCGTGCCTACAGCATTCTCGATGGTACGAACATCAACTGCGCTGGCGGAACGACGCCTTGGGGCACTTGGCTCTCGTGCGAGGAGATTGATGGCGGCAAGGTGTTCGAGTGCGATCCGACGGGTCAGACCGCGGCGATCGAACGGCCCGCTCTGGGAGCGTTCAAGCACGAAGCGGTCGCCTACGACACGACGAATCATCATCTGTACTTGACGGAAGATGACGGCAACGGACGTTTCTATCGGTTCGTTCCCGATGCGATGACCACCGATGGTTTCGCCGATCTGAGCGCTGGTCGCCTCGAAGTGGCGCAGGTCATGCCGGACAACTCGGTCGTTTGGCTGCCGGTGCCGGATCCGTCCGGGGCAACGCTCACTCGCGAGCAGGTGCCGGCGAGCACGGCGTTCAGCGGCGGCGAAGGAATTTGGTTTCAGAACGACACCATCTTCTTCTCGACCAAGGGCGACGACACGATTTGGGCTTACGATGTCGCCAACGCGCAAATCAGCGTCTTGTACGACGCCGCCACGGCCACCAATCCGATCCTGAGCGGAGTCGACAACGTCACGATGACTTGTTGCGGGGATGTTCTCGTCGCCGAAGACGGCGGAGACATGCAGGTGGTCGCCATTCTCGCCAGCGGCGAGCTCAAGCCGCTATTTCAGATCGTCGGTCACGACGCCTCCGAAGTCACCGGGCCCGCCTTCGATCCGTCCGGCTCGCGCCTCTATTTCAGCTCACAGCGAGGGACCTTCCCCGGGTTCACCCTCTCCGACGGCATCACCTTCGAGATCACCGGACCGTTTCACGTTTAGGGCGCGCAGCAGCGAGCACCGCCTCGGGTGGCGTCGCTACTCTGGCAGTCCCGCGTCTATCCACGCGACGAGTCGCTCGCGTTCCATGTCGGTGGGTTTTAGGCCGGCGCCCACGGGAAACTGAGAGGGCGCCGGCGAACCGGTACATTCAGCGAGCCGAGTCGGCGCGACACCGCATCGAATTTTCGCGGCGTCTCTCCGCACCTCGGCGATCGCCGTGTAGTTCCGTGTGCCTCCGCTGTGGCACTCGGTGCAGTACGAAGAAAACCATGTCTGGGCGAACGTGGACCAGGTATCTCCGGCGGTGCCAGTGCCCGCCGCGCCGGCTGTGCCGGATCCCGCGGCGCCGCCGGTGCTGGTCGCGCCGCCCGCCGAGGGGCCGCCGCCTGCCGACGGGCTGCCCCCGCTCGCAGTGCCGCCCGTGCCCGCGCTGTCGTTCGAGGATCCATCGCTCGAGCAAGCGACCAGAGAAAGGAGCGACCCGAGAAAGCACCAGCAGAACTTTTGCATGCAGAAACCTACCCCTCCGGACATCGATTGGGAACCGGGGCGGCGTCACGACCACCGCTCAGAGAATCAGTAGGCCAGGAAGGGCGGACTTCGCCCACAGGCTCACGCCCGGACGGTGAAGTCGTAGTCCGCCGCCAGCTCGTTGCCTTCGAGTCGAGGCCGCAGCATCGTCGCTTCGCTGAACCACGGGTCGACCCCATTGAAGGGGTCGCCCTCGAAGTAGAGCTGCGTCGTCAAGAGCTCTCCGCCGCCGACCGCGACTTTGACGTGAAGGTGCGCGGGTCGGAACTGGTTTCCGTTCAGGTAGCGTCCGGGCACGATCGTCCGCATTTCGAAACGACCCGACGAGTCCGTGATTTGGTGTCCTCGGAGTCGGAACCCCTGGTTGTCGTAAGCGCCCGCGTCGTTCGCCTGCCAGAAATCGAGAAGCGCGCCACTGAGGGGTGCGCAGCTCGGATCGAGCACTCTTCCGCGAACGAGCAGGAGCTGACCGGCGAGGCCCGCCTCCCGGAGATTGGTACGCTCCGGCGAGCCGGACGAGAAGAACGGTCCTTCGATGTCCGCCCGGGTCACCACACAGCGATCCGACGAGCCGCCAGCTCCGGAGCTGCCCGTCTGATAATACTGCGAAGGTTGTCCGGCCGCGCCGGGTGACCCACCCAGGCCGGCTTGGCCCATGCTGGCTCCGCCCA
>JAJDAH010000023.1 GCA_029261965.1 Polyangiaceae bacterium | reverse complement strand
GGGGATCCTAGCCGCGAGCGCCCTACGCAAATCATCGAGCGTGAAAGGCTTTTGCAGCACCAGGTCATGCCCGGCGGCGAGGGCGTTCTCGGTATCGGTGCCACTGGCGCTGCCCGTGACGCCAATAATGGGCACACGCGCAGAGCCTGACTCTGTCTTTCTTATTTCCTGGGCCGCCGCAAACCCGTCGAGTACAGGCATGTGCAGGTCCATGAGGACAGCGTCGAACTTGCAGCCCTGGGATGCGGCTACTGCCTCTTGTCCGTTTTCAGCGAGGGTGACGCTGAACCCCAAATGCTCAAGCAGTGCCTGAGTCGCGCACTGACTGATCTCGTCGTCGTCTACGAGGAGGACGCGGTGACCCCGGTATTGGACGGCGCCGCGTTGCGTCGCCTCTCGCAAAGCACGCGCCAGTGCTTTGGCGGTTTTCGGCCGATCGGCGGGATCTGCTTCGATCGACCGAAGAAGAGGTCCGTCGACCGATGGCGGAAGGTCTGCGCAAAGCTCGCTCGGATTGGGCGCCGTTTCGGTGAGCTTCATGCTCAAGAGCTGTTGAATGTCCCGAGCGATGTACGGCTTTCGCCCGACGAGCAGCTCGAACGCCATGACCCCGAGGGAATACACGTCGGCGGCGCGCGCCGCCTCGCCCCGAACCGCCCCGAGGATGAGCTCGGGCGCGGCGTACGCGGGGGTTCCGACGAAGCTGTTCCCCGCCGGGCGGTTCGTGCCGAATCCGAGGTCGGAGACGGCGATGCGACCGTCCCGACCAACGAGCACGTTCGACGGCTTGACGTCGAGGTGTGCGGCACCCGCGTCGTGAATGGCATCGACGCCTGCGGCTACCGCTTCGATCAGCTCGAGCACTTTTGTCACGGGCAACGCCGTGCCGCCGTTCGAGTCGAGCACTGCACGGAGGCTCGAACCCTCGACGTACTCCATCACGTAGTAGGGCGTGCGCGGACCGTCGAGTCGCTCGAGGTCTCCGAACGAGTGGACCGCAACCACATTCGGGTGGTGCACCCGCGCCATGGCGCGTGCCTCGTCTTGAAATGACTGACACATGTCCTCGTTGTGGAGCAACGCCGGGAGGACGATTTTCAGCGCAACGATCCGATCGAGCTTCTGGTCTCGAGCCTGAAGGACCACCCCCACGCCACCGCGACCGAGCACACCGGTGACCTCGTAGGTTTCGTCGATGACGGTGCCCGCCGGCGGGATCAGCTCGTCTTGGCGACGGGGCGGCACGAGGGTTTCTACGGCGTCCGGTGGCGCTCCAACGTCCGTGGTGTCGTCGTGCACGGTCATCGCGCTGGCTGGTGTCGGAGCTTCCACGGCGGTCGAGGGGCGCGGCTTGGCGCACTGAACGGAGTGCAAGAGCCGATCCACCGACGGTCCGCGCCGCACAGTGCAGGCTTTGGGCTTCAGCGCTGATCGGTCGCCCCCGGCAGTGTCGTGGCAAGACGGCGGGCTGCAGGCGACAGACCACAGCGCAGGTGCCGGTCGGCGGCGACGGCCTCAGCACATGCTCACGTTTCTCGCAGTGTTGGCCCCTGGCATCGGAATTGCTGAGACTGGCCGAAATGCGAAAGCTGGCGATCTGCTCCACCACCCTCACCCTTCTGGCAACCTCGGCGAGCGCGCTCGGCGAGGAGGGCGCCGTGTCGATCTCTTCGAGCGGCGCGTCCGCGGCGACGACGCTGCCCGGCTACATGCAGCGCTACCGACCGGAGCCGAAGTTGCTCGAGCTCGGCATCTTCCTCGGAGCGTTCTTTCCGAGTGACGACCACAACCTGCACGAAGAGATCTTCCCCCAGCAGCAATTCGCTACCGCGCCAGAGATTGGTGCACGGCTCGGGTACTACCCGTGGAGAGCGCTGGGCGCGGAAGCCGAAGGCGCCATCATGATCAGCGAAACCGACGACGGTCAGTCCGCGGGACTGTGGGCCGCACGAGCGCACGTCGTCGGACAACTCCCCTTCTGGAGCATCACCCCTTTCGCGGTGTTCGGTTTCGGACGGCTCGGGGCGGGAAGCGACTCCATCGGCACGGACCACGACCCGGCGATGCACTTCGGCGTCGGCGTCAAAGTACCCGTCGACGACGTCGTCGGGTTTCGACTCGACATCCGCGACACGCTTTCGCAGAAGAACGGTGCGGCGCAAGACACGTTGACTCACCACCCCGAGGTGCTGCTCGGGCTCGCTCTGACGTTCGACCGGGCCAAGCCGAAACCCTTCGTCCCGCCGCCGGAACTCGACCGAGACGGAGACGGAGTCGCCGACGCCGTCGACAAGTGCCCCCAGGACGCCGGGCCTGCCCCCGAGGGCTGCCCCGCTCGGGACGACGCGGACAGCGACGGAATCCTCGACGCCGCGGACAAGTGCCCCGAAGTCGCCGGGATCGCACCAGACGGCTGCCCGGATCTCGATTCGGACAAGGACGGCATCCCAACCCCGAGCGACAAGTGCCCGGAGCTGCCCGGCATCGAGCCCGACGGATGCCCCGACGACGACCCGGACAAGGACGGCGTCGCGGGTGCTGCGGACAAGTGCCCGGACAAACCCGAGACCAAAAATGGCTATCAAGACGCTGACGGCTGCCCCGACGAGATCCCCGAAGCCGTCAAGCAGTTCACCGGTGTGATCGAAGGCATCGAGTTCGACATCGGCCAGGCCACGATTCGCGCCGGCTCGAAACCCAAGCTCGACGAAGCGGTCAAAGTCATGACGGAGTTCACCTCGGTGCGCGTACTCGTCACTGGTCACACCGACGACGCCGGAACTCGGGAGAAGAACGTCGAGCTGTCGAAGGCTCGCGCCGAATCCGTCGCGGCGTACCTCGTCGAACAGGGCATCGCGGCCGGACGCATCGAGTCGCAAGGCATGGGCCCGGATGCGCCTATCGCCGACAACAAGTCTTTCGCGGGTCGGCAAAAGAACCGGCGAATCGAATTCAAGTTGCTGCTGAACTAGACCGCGGCTCCTGACTCGCTGGTAATGCTATCAGCGAGTCGCTACGCTTCGCGCTCCGCATGGCGAAGAGTGCGAAGCAGAAACCGCGAACGACTGGAAAACAACGTCGCGCGATCTCTCCGGGGAAAAAGACGACGAAGAAGGCTCCCAGCGCCGCCAAGCGCCGGGTGACGCGGAAACGAACCCCTCCGCCGAAAACCAAGAAGAGCACGCGGGCGCAGGCGAAGGAGCGCAGCCACAAGAAGCTCATCAACGCGACCATCCGCGTGCTGAGACGTGAAGGCCCCCAGGGGCTCACGACTGGAAAGATCGCCCGCGCCGCCGGGCTCAGCCAGCCGAGCTTCTACGTGCACTTCTCCGACATGGACGACGCGCTCGAAGCGGCCGCCGAGGAGATCGGGACGCGCATCCGAAAAACGATTCGCGAAGAGCGACGACCATTCACCGGGACGCGGTCTCGCGACACGCTGCGAGCGGCGTTTGCCGGCGCAGTCAACGCTTTCATGGCGCACCCTACATTCACCGAGCTCGTGCTCAGGTACCGTCGCGACGACAGCTCGCCCATCGGCGCCTACTCCCGCGACTTGGTGGCGAGCATTTTCCGAGATCTGCACGCGGACTTTCAGGGGGGCATGCTCGGAGACGCACCACTTCGCAGCGTCGACATCTATGCCCAGCTCATCGCCTACATGACCTTCGGCGTGGTCGAGGGGCTGCTCGATGGCACGCTCGACGACCGCGAGGCATGCATCGACACGCTCGTGGACGCGGCGATCGCGAGCTACCGCCAGCTGTCCCAGCAATAACCCGCGAGATAGTGCGCGACGCGGCGCGGCAAATCGGTCCCATCGAAGCCGACTTCGCCGAGCTGCCCTATACTCCAGCGCATGTCCGCCAACGGTTCGAACGGGGCGAATGGCTCGAAAGGCGATCTCATTTACGACTGGAACGAGGTCGAGCGCCGAGGTCCAGTGATCCCACACACCGTCGAATTTTTCGACGAGACCCTCAGAGACGGCCTGCAAAATCCCTCGGTGACCGATCCGAGCATCGAAAAGAAGCTCGAGTTGATTCACTTGATGGACAAGCTCGGCATCCACGAGGCCGACATCGGTTTGCCCGGCAGCTCCCAGCGTGCCTTCGACGATTGCCTACGGATCTGCCAGGAAATCGTCTCGAGCAAGCTGAAGATCAAAGTCGCGTGCGCTGGTAGGACCGTCGTGAGTGATCTGACCCCGATGGTCGAGCTGAGCCAGCGCGCCGGGATCCCGATCGAGATCTATTGTTTCGTCGGATCGAGCCCGATCCGCGCACTCGCGGAGGATTGGGACCTCGAGCTCATCAAGAAGCGATCGGCCGAAGCCATCGACGTCGGCGTGAAGAACGGCCTGCCGGTTGCCTACGTGACCGAAGATACGACCCGTTCCCGACCCGAGGTGCTTTGGGAGCTCTTTCGCATGGCCATCGATCGAGGATCGCGCCGACTCTGCATCTGCGACACGGTAGGGCACTCCACGCCGGACGGAGTGCAGAACATCATCAACTTCACGCGGGCGGTGATCGCCGGCAGCGGCGCCAATGACGTGGGGATCGATTGGCACGGCCACAACGATCGCGGCCTCGGCCTCGTCAACGCCATTTGGGCTCTCGAAAGCGGCGCCGACCGGGTTCACGGAACCGCCCTCGGAATCGGCGAGCGAGTCGGAAACGCTCAGATGGAGCTCATCTTGCTGAATCTCAAGCTGCTCGGGCTGCTCGAGCGGCAGGATCTGACGCACCTTCTCGAGTACTGCCGCGTCGCGGCCGATGCGGTCGGGTGGGATGTGGCGATCAACTATCCGCTTTTTGGCCGCGATGCCTTCCGTACGGCAACCGGGGTGCACGCCGCGGCGATCATCAAGGCTCAGAGCAAGGGGGACAGTTGGCTCGCCGACCGAATTTACAGCGGAGTGCCCGCCGGCATGTTCGGGCGCAAGCAAGAGATCTGCATCGGCTACATGTCCGGTGTATCGAACGTCAAGTTCTGGCTCGAAACGCGCAACATCGAGCCGTCGAGCGAGCTCATAGGAGCGATCATGGCGAGAGCCAAGGAATCCGACCACATCCTCACCGACGAAGAGGTGATGACGGTCGTCGACGCGACCGGTGCCAAAGGCGCCGCGCTCACGACCTAGGCCGCCCAGCGCAATCGGAGTACGCTCGGCCTTCAACCCGCGAGGCCAGACGACGATGACTCCGTACGAAACCACGAACCACTTCATCGAAGCAGCATTCAAGGTCCTCGACCTCAATCCTCGCTACGAAACGCTGCTCATCACGCCGAGTCGCGAGCTCAAGGTCGAGGTCATCATCGAAAAAGACGACGGCTCGATCGGCAATTTCATCGGCTACCGAGTGCAGCATGACGACTCGCGCGGGCCCTTCAAAGGTGGGTTGCGGTTCCACCACGAGGTCGAGCTGGAAGAGGTGCGCTCGCTCGCGAGCTTGATGACGTGGAAAACCGCCGTCGTCGGTGTGCCCTTTGGTGGCGCCAAGGGCGGGATCGCCTGCGACCCTCGTGAGCTCAGCCAGCGAGAGCTCGAGCGGCTCACCCGGGCATTCGTCGACAAGATCGCGGAGTTCATCGGACCCAAAACCGACATTCCCGCCCCCGACGTCAACACCAACGCCGCCGTCATGGCGTGGATCTTCGACCAGTACAGCAGGCGCTATGGGTTTTCGCCCGCGGTGGTCACCGGGAAACCCGTCGAGCTACACGGATCGCTCGGGCGCGGAGCCGCCACGGGTCGAGGCTGCATGTATGCCGTGCGTGAAGTGCTGAAACACGACGGGAAATCCCTAGAGGGCCAAACCTACGCGATTCAGGGGTTCGGCAACGTCGGCAGCTGGTTCGGGAAGCTCGTTCACGAGCTCGGCGGCAAGGTGGTCGCCGTCAGCGACTACAAGGGCGGCATCTTCAATGGCGACGGACTCGATATACCCGCCGTCGAAAAACACACCGCTGAAACCGGCAGTGTCGTCGAGTTTTCGAAGGCCGAGCCCATATCGAATGCCGATCTGCTGACGATGCCCTGCGACGTTCTGGTTCCCGCAGCCCTCGGGCACGTTCTGACGGCCGACAACGCCAAGGACGTCAAAGCCAAGTACGTGCTCGAAGCGGCGAACGGGCCTACCACGGCCGAGGCCAACGACGTGCTCGACTCGAAAGGCATCGTCTCGATTCCCGACATCTACGCCAACGCGGGTGGTGTCTCGGTGAGCTACATGGAGTGGGTGCAAAACACGCAGAACATGGCGTGGACCGAAGACGAAGTGAACGAGAAGCTCGAGGACATCATGGTCAAAGCGCACGTCGGCGTCCGAGAAGCCCAGAAAGAGTACGGTTGCTCGATGAGGACCGCCGCTTTCGTTCGGGCCATTCGTCGAGTGAAAGATGCCACCGACATGCGTGGCATCGGGTGAAACCCGGCGCGGCGAGCTGGTTCGTCGCCGTGGCGGTCCTCTGCGCGCCAGCGAGCTGCAAGCCACGCACGAAGGCCGAACCGGAGCGGGCTCAAGCCCCCACGGCGGCACGCGTCGCGGCGAGCACACATCCGGGCGCGACCGCGACCGCGGCCGAGCGTCCAGCAAAGAAGCCTCCGCTTCGGCGGCAAGACTACGCTTGGCTCGACGACAGCTCGCTCGAAGTTCCGGACGCCGTCGACACCCTCGAGAATCGTTTCCCAGTCCCGACCGGGTTCAAGAGAGTAAAGGTGGAGCCGAAGGGTTTCGGCGCGTGGCTCAGGACCCTGCCGCTCGCCCCAGAGGAGACTCCCGTACGCACCTATCGGGGGAGGGTCTTGATGCCGGCGAGCCACGAGAGCATCGCCGGCGTCGTGGCTCTCGACATCGGCAAGGCTGATCTCCAGCAGTGCGCCGACGCGATCATGCGCCTGCACGCCGAGTGGCAGTGGACGCGCGGCGAAAGGAACATGAGCTACCGCTCGGCTTCGGGCACGCCGATGCCCTTGGCCCGTTGGGCTCGCGGCGAGCGACCGGTACCCAAGGGCATGACGATTCAATGGGAGCCCAAGGGGCGCGCATCGTCGAACGACGACCATCGGTCGTTCCGCCGCTACCTCGACCAGGTCTTCGCGTGGGCGAACACCGTCTCGCTCTCGAAGCAAGCTCGGCCCGTCGAACCCAACGCCATTCGTCCCGGTGACTTTTTCATCCTTCCGGGCAACCCCGGCCACGCGGTGCTCGTGCTCGACATCGCAAAAAACCCCGACGGGCTCCGAGTTGCGCTGCTCGGTCAGAGCTTCATGCCCGCCCAGAGCTTTCAGGTGCTCCACCCCGGAGGCGAAAGCCCCTGGTTCGAGCTCGAAGCCACGCGAGCGACCAAAACCCCGTTTTGGGAGCCGTTCCCGTGGTCTTCGCTACGTCGGCTGGACTGACCCGCTCGCGGCGCCGCGAGCGCCGCAAACCGAAAGCCAGCCCCGCGAGCAGGTAGGTCACCGTGCTGACCTTGCGCACTCCTCGCAATCGGCCGACGGCACACGACGACGACGAGCTACCCGAGCAGCTCGAGCTCGACGAAGTATCGCCCGAGCAAGCTTCACTCGAGCTCCCGGCGCTGTCCCCCGAGCACGCATCGCTCGAACCCGAGCTGTCACCGGAGCACGCGTCGCCAGAGCTCGACCCCGCGCTGTCCCCGGAACAGGCGTCGCTGGATCCCGAGCTGTCCCCGGAGCACGCGTCGTCGCCCGATGCGGACGTGTCACCCGTGCACCCATCCCCGCCGGACGAGTCGCCGCTGCAGGACCCATCGACGAGGATGTCGACGGCAATTTGAGAGCACTCGTAGCAACCCTCGCCTCCGGACTCGACGACCGATTCATCGGGCCGACTCTCCACGATGGGCGGTCTCGGCGCAGGTGCGACTGGAGGTGCCGCAGGCGCACCGCAGCCGACTTCGTCGGCCGCTCGAACGATCGGCGGAAACGATTCTTCGTCGCCGGGCTCGAGTGCCACGCCTCGCCGTTCGAGCGCTCCCACGAGCCGCGTCACCCAAGTTTCGGCCAGCGGGCGACCGCCGAACGCGATGTTCAGGTCATCACCCGCATCGTCGTAGGCGTCCTCGAGCGAGGGGATGAAGCCGACGCTCGGCATGGCCCGGCGGAGCGGTGGGGCGGCGGCTTCGACGATCCACTGCCCAGTCAGGTCACTCGACAATCCCTCGCGGCGCTCGAGGTAGTCACTCACGAGGCCACCCTTCGGCCAGAGGGTCCCGAGCGCGTCGGCGCGAACCTCCGCTCCATTCGCGATCCGGCTCCGCTGCGAGGCCACGCTGAAGAGCGTCACCGGGACGTCGGGGATGACGAGGTCGAACGGGTCGGTGGGCGCTTCGAAGGCCACCGACCACCGCACCTCGGCGGTCGCGCGCCTGGACAGATTCTCGAACTGAAGAGCGAGCAGCGCACCTGCACCAACCAACACGTCGAGGGACTGCGCGTCGGCAGCCGCCAGCTCGAATCCCAGACTCTGGGCCCACGTCTCGAGCTCGCCGGTGTCGGCGAGGGAAACCATCGACGCGGGATCTCGACGCATTTTCCCCCAGGGTCGCGCGGTGTTTTCGAGGTGCCGATCGCTCTCACCGACGCACGCCGCGGGCTCGAGAATGCGCGGCGCCGTCGCGAGATCGAGCGCGTCCAGCAATCCAGCACCGAGGTCGACCTGGGCCGGATCCGGAACGACGAGCACCACCGCCAAACGATTCGCATCCTCGGGGGCGCGCATCGACCACCAAAAAGTGCGCACGTCACCCGTGTCCGACACCGCGACGCGTTGCTCGGCGAGGCTCGTCTCCTCGCCGACCGGACCGAGGACGAACACTCCATTGGCCGACGCGAGCGCGGTCGTCGTCAGGATGACGATCACCAGTACGAGCGAATGCGCGACGCGAGTCATCAAAAATGGCCGGTCAAGGTGGCCGTGAGCGTCGTGCGTTTGATCCGGCCGTCGCTGACGAGCTCGTCGTCGGCATAGATTGATGGCCCCGTGTTCCATGCCCAACGGGCGCGCGCACCGATCGAGAGCGAATGAAACAGACGAACCTGCGCGCCGACGCCCACCTGCGAGAAGCGAACCCAACCCTCCTGCTCGATGAGACCGAAATCCGATCGCTCGAGCTCCGTCGTTGCCAGTGACTGCCCGAATACCGCGTCTCCGAAAACGCGGATTGGGCCGTAAACGGGAATGTACACCCGAGGTCCGACACCCAAGTCCAGGTAAGTCCGCTCGTGGCGAAACGAAAACCCACCGCCCTCGCGCACTTCGTCCTTCACCCGCGTCTGGGCCACCTCCCCCACCAGATAAAAGCGCGGGGGGAAGCTTCCGAGCTTTCCGCCCACGCCGAGGAGCCCGCCGAGCGTCAGTCCGCCCGTGCCGAAGGTCGTCGCCCCGGCGTTCGCTTCGGCGATGAAGTGCGTGCCGGGTCGCGGCTCCGGTTTTTCGCAGTCGGGACCGCAGTCCCGACCGGGGCTCGGCTCGCTTTCGGTGAAGCTGCCCTGCTCGACCGGCCCTTCCTCCACCGCAGCAACGTAGTCCTGAGCCGAAGCGCCCTTAGCACAAGCCACCGCCGCCAGAACCAGACCCCACGCCAAAACCGAACGCCTCACGAGTGCCATGAGTCCCCTTTGAGCAAGCTGCGTGCCGCTCGAAGGTTCGCTCGACAACGCGGTGAGAAGACCCTCGGCCGCGTGTTTTTGTGGCGATGGCACCACATCCGGGCAAACCGGCCACGTGACCGCCAGTTCATGGAGCGAAACGGGGGGCGAGGGCGCTTGACCCAGCGAGCGGAGACCCCTACTCCGCGATGTTCCCAAGGACCCGAGAGTTGGCGACTGAATCTCGTTCCGTGCTCGCGATCTTCCGCGTCATCGTCAAGATCGTCGCGATAGTCGTCGGTTTCGCCGGAACGGTCCTCGGCCTCACCTCGGTCGTCGGACTGTTCGCCGAGTCCGGCTGGGTACGGTTTCCGGTGGCCGTGGTCGTCGCGCTCGCCATACCGGCTCTGCTGACCGACCGTTTGCTGCCTGAAGACGACTCGAAAGGTGCGGCGGGTCTGCCGAGCGACGTCTTTTCACTCACTTGGCTCGGCTTCACCCTCGCGTTCGCGATTGGCGCGCAATCCTTCACCAAGAACATTTTGGTCCGCGACGCCGACCGCATGGCGGCGTCGGGACTCGGCGTGCTCGCGCGGGTGAGCTACGTGATGGCAGGAGTCGACGCGACGATTCCCAATCGCCCGACGCTTTCGCCATCGCCCTCGGCGAGCGTCGGCGCGAGTGCTACCGCCTCGTCGTCAGCGTCGGCAGCTCCACCGGCGTCGGCCGCACCGGCTGCGACGAGCGCTGCGCCGGAGATCGAAGACGCTGGCACCAAGAAATCCGCGGAGCCGTCCAGGGAGGCCATGACCGCGGCCGAGTTGTTCAAGAAATTCGCTCCATCGGTCGTGACGGTGAGCGTGCGTACGCCTAGAGCCGAGGGCGGAGGCACCGGGTTTCTCATCGACCGCGCGGGCACCATCGCCACGAACCACCACGTCGTCGACGGCGCGCTCCAAGTGCGCATCGGATTCATGAACGGCGCGCGCTACCAAAAAGTCGAGCTGCTCGTCGAGGATAGCGGGGCCGATCTCGCTCTGTTGCGGATCGCAATCGACAAGCCGGATTCAGGAGACGCGCCGAACGTTCAGCCGCTCGAGCTGGGGGACTCCGACGACATCAAGGTGGGAGAGCCCGCGGTTTCGATCGGCAATCCGCTCGGCCTCGAGCATACGCTCACGGATGGGCTCATTTCCGCACGACGACTCTACAAAGGGCGCCAGTGGATCCAGACTTCGGTACCCATTTCGCCCGGTAACTCCGGCGGACCCCTGTTCAACATGCGGGGTGAGGTCATCGGAGTGAGCACCGCGACCATCGCCGCAATGTTCGGCGTCGGTCAGAATCTCAACTTGGCGGTGCCCGTCAACGTGCTCGGGACCTTCATCAAGAAGGAATACCCCGACAAACGCATCATCGGGCAGGGCTCGGGAGCTGGCTCGGGGCACTGGTAGCGCGATGAGAAGCAACATCGTTTTTGTGCTGCTCGTCGCCATGCTCGGCGGGCTCGTCGCCGGGTTGGTGCTCAAGGAGCGTCGCTCTCACACGGCGCCGGAGCCGGTGGCCGTACCGACGCCCGAGACGTCGGCTGCACCCAGCGCGAACCCGGCGCCGAGCTCGACGCCAAGTGCGTCGGCTGCGGCCCGCGGCGACGCGGGCAAAGCGCCGGATGCCGGGCCGACGCGGCTGCGAGTCGTCGCGCTCGGATGGGATCTCGTGACGCCGGGGCTACTCGTCAACGACGGTCGCGAGCCGAACCCGGCCAGCGAATTCAGCAAGAAGAAGCTCGACGTGCATCTCGCCGCGGTCGACGAGATGCTGGCGGTCGAGCAATCGCTGGCGCGTGGCGGAGAAGACGCCGACGGCGCGGACATCGCCATCGTGCCGCTGCCGCGCTTCGTCGCTTCCTACGGAAGACTGCGGGCGCTCGGTCCACAGATTTTCTTCGTCGCCGGCCATTCGCGAGGCCGGGAGACCCTGCTGTCGAAGGTCGGCCCACTGTCGAAGATCGACAGGAAGGGCGATGTTCTGGTCGAAGGCAAAGCGGGAACTTCCGCGGCCCTGTTGGCCCTGTTCGCGCTCGAGGCCGAAGGGGTGAGCGCCGACCGCGTGAAGTTCGTCGAAGGCGAGGAGGCGAAAGAAGCGTCGCTCGAGGCGCGTGACTCGAGGGCGGCCGACGACGCGGCGCAGGTGCGAGAGCACGTCGCGGTGGGTACCGCATCGGCAACCCGGCTCGTCCCGGTCGTAGCCATCGCTCAGCGAGCGTTCATCGAAAATAACACGGCGGCGTTGGCGTCGTGGGCGAGCGTGTGGCTCGACGCGCTGGCGCGTGTGGAAGCCGACCCGACGGTGGCCGCGAGAAAAGTCGCCGAGGAAAAAGGGGCACCGGAGCCGCTCGCTCTGTTGACCCGGCTAGGACAGCTCGCACCGACTACCCTGCGAGAAAACGCCCGCACGATGGGTCTGGCTGGCCGGAGCGCGGCGACGACCGCGGAGCTCTTCGCGAGAACCTGGAGACTATTCCAGGAGGCGCGCGTACTGACTTCACCACCGCCCGAGGCCGCGCCACTCAACGGCACGGTCATCGCCCAGCTGGTGCGCGCGGCTCCTCAGAAAATCGCCGAAGACGAAGCCGCGCCGCCAAAGGCACCTACCCCGGACGAGGAAAGCAAAGCGCTAATCGTGCGCCGAGTCGTCGACAAGAAGCTCGACGAGCAGAAGGTCGTCGCCGAAGCGGGTTTCATGGCTGACGTGTTCCCGCGGTCTCGCATCCTCGTGACGGTGCACAAGCAGGGGGTGACGGACAAAGCGGGGACGGCCACCATCGTCGAGCGGATCCACGAGCGCTACGGGCTCACGGAGCAGCGCGTCCGTGCGGGCAAGGTGCGTGGCACTCTCGGCGCCGTAGCCACCATCGAAGTCTTGCCTGTGAAATGACAAGGGCGGCGGAACCAACCCCACGCCGGGGTGGTAGGACTCTCAAAGACAGGCGAGCGGGTCGCCCTCGCTCGCGTCGGGATCACAGCTGAACCCGAGCGGCGCCGCTGGCGGCTCGACGGCGGGTTTCGGCGGCCGATGGGTCACCACCGCGCGTGGCAGGGCCGCGGGCGGCTCGATGCTCGTCACCGTTTCTGTCTCCACGGCGGGAGGAGATCTGAGCGAGGCCTCTGCCGCTCGCCGTTCGAGCCGATCGAGGCTGCCCTGCGTCTCCGCGAGCAATCCCTTGGCTTCATCGGTCGTTTCATCGAGAGCGGCGACGAGCTCGCGGCCGGCGTCGAGCAAGGTGTCGTCTTGGCTCACCACTAGGCCCAAGACACAGGTGATCCCGACCGCGACCGCCGACATGCTCGTGGCGAGCGTGGCTCGCAGCCGTCGAATGGTCGGGTCGTCCCGGTTCATCTCGAGCTCGTGTCGACGCCGCCGGTCCTCGAGCGCATGCTCCAGCGAGAGCTCGACCTCACGAGACTCGATCTCGATTTCTGCCAACCGCTCGGCGTGTCGTAGCGCTTCGGCTTCGCGCATGCTCCGCAACTTCGCGAGAACCGGAGCCGACGGCGGCGGAATTTCCACGTCGATTTCGAGCTCGGAGAAAGGCGCGGCCTCTTCGACTTCGAAAGTCAACCGGTGGCGATTCGCCGTGCGCATCAGCTCGCGGAGCTTTTGAAGAGACGGGGTGCTGCTGACGGGTTCGTAATCGGTCATGGCTACCTCGGTCGACCGGTGCTTGCGAAGCCGGCCACGCATCCATGGTGCACTCCGCGTGCCAACGAACATCGGCGCGCTTCCGCGCACTTGCGACGCCCTGCGCGCCCGTGTTCAGCGTAACAACTGTTACGGTGACGCCGCGGTGAGCCGGATCGAAACCACGAGCGACGTTCTCGCGTACATCGAACGGGACGAAGACCTGTCGAAGTTGATGCGCGCCGTCGAGGCCCGCCTCGACGACGACCCAGGACACGACTCGAGTCACTGCGTGCGAGTCGCGTTTTGGACGGTTCGGCTCGGAGCCGGCGAGTCTTGCCCGCGTATCGCGATCGCCGCAGCGCTTCTGCACGACGTCGTCAACGTGCCCAAAAACTCTCCCAAACGAAACCGGGCCAGCGAGCTGAGTGCCGAGGTCGCTCGTGATCTTCTTCCCCGCCACGGTTTCGATCCGGCCCAGGTGACGGAAATCTGTCGAGCGATCATCGACCACAGTTTCAGCCGCGGCGCCGTGCCGACGACGCCGCTCGGACGAGCTCTACAGGACGCCGACCGCCTCGAAGCGCTCGGCGCGCTCGGTTTGTTTCGAACCATTTCGACCGGAACGCGCATGGGCGCCGTGTACTTTCACGCCACCGATCCGTGGGCGGAAAACCGCGAGCTCGCGGACACGGCGTACACCGTCGATCACTTCTTTCGAAAGTTGCTCCGGCTTCCAGACACGCTCCTGACCGAAGCCGGGCGCGCGGAGGCCCATCGTCGCGCCGAGTTCCTGCGCGCCTTCCTCGCTCAGCTCGGCGAGGAGCTCGGCCGACCCTACGCTCGGGACGGCCGCGGCAGCTGATCGACGCCGACTACAGACCCCAGCGGAAAATCGTATCGTTGCTCGAGAAATAGAGCGCGCCGTCGGTGCCGGTGGTGACGTCGAGATTACACTGCTGACCAAGCGCCACTGGTGGACTTGCCACGTCGCCGGCGAGCGGCACCCGGTACAAATTGCCGTCGTTGAACGCGCAGAAGAGCAGCTCTCCCGTCAACGCCGGTACATCGGTGCCGGTGTAGAAAGTGGCTCCGGTCGGGGCGAGCTGCGTCGAGCCGCTGGACCAGATCGGATCGATCGTACCCGGGCCTCCGCCGGGTCCGGCCACGCCCGGCCAGCCGAAATCTCCCCCCGATACGGCGATGTTGATCTCGTCGTCGTTGTTCGGTCCGTTGTCGGTGAAGAAGATCTGTCCGGTGCCGGGGCGAATGGCGAGGCCGAAGGGGTTGCGGACTCCGTGGGCGTAGACCGGCGAGCTCGAGTCGGGGTTGTCCCCGGGAACCGCACCCGAGGGCGTGTAGCGCAGGATCTTCCCCGCGAGCGACGAGAGATCCTGCGGGAGCGCGGTGTTGGTCAGGTCCCCCACGGTGACGAGCAGGTTGCCGTCGTCGGCGAAGGCGATGCGTCCACCGAGATGGCCGCAGATCGAGACCCCTGGGAGCCGAGCGATCTCCACGGGCGCGGTGCCGACGTTGCTCGAGTCGGTGTACCGGACCACCACTTGCTCCCGCACGCCGGCGTTATCGACGCTGTACATGACGTACACGAAGCCATCGGTGGTGAACGTGGGGCTGAGGGCGAGTCCGGGCATGCCGCACTCGAAGCTCATGATGAACACGTCGCTCGGCGCCGCGAAGGGCTGCGAGAGCAGGGTACCCGCCGCGGTCACGACACGAACCTGCCCGCCAAATACCTCCGTGTAGAAAAGTCGCCCGTCCTGCGCGAACTCGAGCGACGACGCCATGGTCGCTCCCGGCACATAGGAAGAAACTTGCGGTCCGGCGCCGCCCGCTCCAGCGCTGCCGCCCGTTCCAGCGCTGCCGCCCGTTCCAGCGCTGC
>JAJDAH010000220.1 GCA_029261965.1 Polyangiaceae bacterium | reverse complement strand
GGGCAAGCGCTTCGAGCTGCCCAGCCGTTACCGCACTCTGCGTCGCGTCACCATCCGCTACGCCCGCTGGGATCTGTCCACGGTCGACCTCATCGACCCGCGCAGCGAGAAGTTTCTCTGCGCGCTCTACCCCATCGACTTGGCCAAGAACGCCGACGGCGTGCGCCGGCCGCTCGATCCGATCGAGCACGTCGACCTTCTGCCCCCACGACCTCCCGCAGGTATCGCCCCGCGGCTTCGACAGCTCATGGCGGACTACGCCGCCACCGGCTTGCCCCCTGCCTACATCCCGCTCGATCAAGACAAGGAGACACCATGAAAACCCTCGCCACTCAGTTCGGTTTGAAGTTCCATCCCTTCCGCGGAGACGTGCCCATCGAGGCGCTTTATCCCGCCCCTGGCGTCGATGCCTTCCTGCGCCGCATCGAGCTGACCGTCGCTGACGGCGGCTTCGCCATGATCACCGGCGAGCCCGGCACCGGCAAGAGCGTCGCCCTGCGATTGCTCGCCGATCGGCTCGAGCGTCACCGTGACGTCGTCGTCGGCACCGTCGATCATCCTCAAAGTCGGGTCAGCGACTTCTATCGGCAGCTCGGCGACCGCTTCGGCATCCCGTTCCAGACGCACAACCGCTGGGCCGGCTTCAAGGCCCTGCGCGCCTGTTGGAACGATCACATCGCGTCGACCCAAACTCGACCCGTGCTACTCGTCGACGAGAGTCAGGAGATCCTCACCGGCGTCTTCAACGAGCTACGCATCCTCTCCAGCAAGGAGTTCGACTCGCGCTCGCTCTTGTGTGTCGTCTTCGCGGGCGACTCGCGTTTGCCCGATCGCTTCCGGCATCCCGAGCTGATGCCGCTCGGCAGCCGCATCCGTCGCCGTCTCAACCTCGACTACGCCGAGCGGGACGAGCTCTGTGCTTGCCTCGATCACTTGCTCGAGGCGGCGGGCAACTCCGCGCTCATGACCACCGAGCTCAAGGCCACGCTCGCCGAGCACGCCGCTGGCAACTACCGCGTGCTCATGAATCTCGCCGACGAGATGCTCGCCGTCGCCGCCGAGCGCAAAGCCAAACAGCTCGACGAGAAACTCTTCTTCGACATCTTCCAACCCCCGGCGCCGACCAAGACGGCGGCGAACACCCGCAAGCGGTGACCGCCATGCACGTTCCTCGACTCACCCCCGCTGACTACGGACGCGCTCCCGTGCTCGGCCACGTCGACGTCGTCGATGTGGCTCTCGACGCGCTCCTACTCGCCCTCGGCGAGCGGCACGGCTTCAACTTGTCGTCTTGTCCCTGGACGCGACGCAACATCCACCGCGCCGTCGTCGTCGTCGACCTCGCTCGCGCTCTCCGCCTCATCCTCCACGACTATCGTCAGGCCGTCATCGACCACCTCGACGACGACATCCCCTTCTGAGTCTCGACGATAAAGCCCTCGAATCACGTGAGCGTGGTCCCATCAAATTGCGTGAGCGCGCTCAACACGGCGGTCAGACTATCCTCACATTCCGAGCGAGCGTGTACTCCGAGCGATTCGACGCGCTCTGGGATCAGCTACACGCCGCGTACACCGGGACCGTCAGAGAACGCGCGGCGTGAGGCGTCCATCGCGGATATCGTCCCTACGCCAGTTGATGTCGAACGGCTCTGGGGGGCCGCGAACATAGGACTTCGCGCGTTTCGGGTCGAAATGCGGAGCCTGAGGAGCGCTTGAATGGCGCAGGACTACTGATGACAGGTTCCGCGATGAACCACGCCTTGATTCAGATCGGCTCTCAAGCGCAGTGCCTACGGCGGTACGTTACTGTAGCGAAGGCACGTCGAACCCGAATGCGCAGAGCAATGGCGGGTGCGGATCGCACTCGGAGCCACGACTTTCGGGACTTGACGTGACTTTGTAGAGGGCCCCCTTCGTCGAACAGGTTGTCTAAATCCAACCGACGGAGGTGACCCCATGAGCACGATGAACGCGTTCGAGCCGCTCGCCAAGCCCAATCAACGAAGCGGCGCGTGTGCTTTGCGAAGCCCTGCCGGAAGGCACGTTCGCCGACCGGGAAGCAGCGCGGCTGGCGATCACCAACGAGGTACGGAAATCGGCGCATCGTTAATACTTCAAATGGGCGCATCGTGAACGCTGAAATCGGCATCGTGAACACGCCCGAGCGGAGGCGAGGTGACGCGGCCAGTCGACTCTGAAACCGAGGTTCCAAAAGGAGCTTTCGGAATCGCAACGGAGCGAGTGACTTCATCGGCTCGCACGTACGCGCCTACGGCTTCTTCGGCAGCGTGACGATGATCACAGTAGCCGACCAGCTGAAGTCAGCGGTGACGAACTCCTGCCGGTAGGACCCGGGGTTGCAACGAAGCTAATCGGACATGGCGGCGCACTACGGCACGGCGATCGTTCCCGCGCGGCCGCACAAGCCGAGAGATCGCGAAGGTCGAGGTGGGCGTGAGGTCGTGCAGCGATGGATCCTCACTCGGCTGCGTAACGACACGTTCTTCTCCCTTGCTGCGATGAACGAACGCATTGCGGAACTAGTCCCAAATCAAGCGATGGGGGGAAAGAAGGCCTACGGGACGCGTGAGCCCGCGGCGGCTCATCGCGCGTTGATCTGACGCGACGCGCACATCGGCCCGCGGCTCCGAGGTCGCTGTCCGCTCCGGACTGTTGTTGAT
>JAJDAH010000219.1 GCA_029261965.1 Polyangiaceae bacterium | reverse complement strand
CGGCGCTGCCTGCAGCGCCACCCATGCCCCCCGCCCCGGCAGCGCCACCGACACCAAGGCCGCCGGCGCCACTCGAACCGCTAGAACCGCTAGAACCGGCGCTGCCCGCCGCACCCGCCGTGCCGCTAGCCCCGGCGCTGCCCCCAACGCCAGCCCCCGCGGTGCCTCCCGCGCCCCCGCTTCCCGCGGTGCCCCCCGTTCCCGCAGCGCCTCCGGTATTGACCGCGCCGCCCGTGTTGACCGCGCCGCCCGTGCCCGGCGCGGCAGACGTGCCGCCGCTTCCAGGTTGCGCTCCGACGCCGCCGGTTGCCGTCGCACCACCGCTTCCGCTCACGTCGGAGCCGCCCGAGCTGCCACACGCCGCGACCAAAAACGTTCCCACCACCATCCAGGCGCTTCGCATGAAACGAATGCTACTTTCTCGGCTCGCACTCGCGAAAGAGCAGGGTGCGACTTTTTTCGCAACCTACCCGGGCGATTTGTCGCTTCGTGCCAGCCGCGATCAGGCCGGCCCGCCGTCCGTTGCTCAGCGGCGACGACGTCTCAGGCCGAGCGCGGCCGCTAGCGCGAGCAGCCACGGCACCTGGGGGTGACGCGAGCCGGATCCGACGGACACGCAAGCGCACCCTCCGTCCGCTTGCGAGCCGCTCTGCGCTGGCGTGCTCGGCGACCGCGGCATTGCTTCGTCACACAGGGCAAACGACGTCGTCGAGCGCGGCTCACCGGAATCGGTTTCCGGTCCCTCGAGCTCGAGCAAGTACGAAACGAGCGCCTGACGGTCCTCGATCGAAAGCTTGGCAGCGTTGCCGTGCGCCGGATTCTCGAGAACCTCGAGCAAGGTGGTCGCCGAGCCGTCGTGCAGATAGGGAGCCGTGGCCCATACCCCGCGGAGCGTGGGCGTGTCGAACCCAGCGAGCGACTCGCCGAGACGCTGGCCAGACTCGGCTGACGCCGTGCCCACCTCGTGCAGCACGCCGACCGCACTATCGGTCATCGCGGTGCCGCTGTGACAAGTCGAGCAATCGAGCCGTTCATAGATGGCTCGACCGGCGAGCGCATCGTCGGTGAAGCTGCCGTCCTGGTTTCGGTATGGGCTTGCGGGGAAGTCGTCCAGCGACGAGACGTAGGCGGCGAGGGCGTCGAGCGCCGCACTCAGCCCGGCCTTCGGGCCCCCGAGTGGATGGGCGCGGTCCTCGGCTTCGAAGTCTTCGGTGGACATGAGCCCCGAGCCGCCAAAATGAAGGCGGATGTCGTTCTCGAAGTCTTGGATTTCATCGAAGTTGCCCGTCCAATGCACCGGCCCGTGGCCGACGCCCGCGCGCCCCCGCAATGTGATCGTGTTGCGGAGCCCCTCGCCTCGGTCGGTGAAGTCCCACACCCGCCCGTCCTGGCCGCCATCGAGGTGGCACGAAGCACAGCTGACGTAGCCGTCTTGACTCATTTGAGGGCTGTCGGCGTTGTAGAAAATCTGCTTGCCGACTCGAACCTCTTCGGTGAGCAACTCGTTGTCGACGGTGTCGACCTCCGCGAGGGGTCGAACCGAATTGTCGAGCCCCGACAGCAGACCGCTGACGTCGAACACGCTCACCGATCGCGACATGAAGTTCTGCACGAAGAGCCGCCCGGCGTCGTCGAGCACGAGTCCCCGAGGCGCCAACCCGACCGAGAATCCGGCGAGCAAACGCCCCTCGTAGGCGTCGAAAACATCGACTTGATTGGTTCCTTGGCTGGTCACGAACACGACGTCGCCCTTGGGGCTCGACGTCGCGGCGAACGCCATGTCGTGATTGTCGATGTCGATTCTGGACCGGTGAAGCTCCGTGCCACCGATTTCCAGCTGGGAAACCACCGTTCGCACGGTGTTGTCGGTGTTGAGAGCTTCACCGTCGCGCACCAGACCTCGGTCGGTGTTGTCCTTCTTCGAAGGAACCCAGATCCGCAACCCGTCCGGGCTGATGGCGAGCGAGCTCACATAGTTCGGGACTCCGCGCCCGGCGTTCTTTTCGTCCGGGGTGAGCTCTTTGGACAGCGTGTGGCGACGCACCAAGGAGAGCCGAGCGTCGGCGGAATAAATCTCACCATGGCTTCTTGGAGAGACGAAGCGCGTGACGAACACCTGCCGCGAATCCGCAGTGACGGCGGCACCTCGGATCTGAGGAACGACACCGTCGATGTCCGGGCCCACGCTCAAAGACGAGACGACACATCGTGCGACCGGATCGATTCGCAGAATCTGCCCGGTGGCCTGAAGCGTGACGTAGGCCGCCTCCCCGTCGGGGCTGAAGACGACGCCGTAGGGCTGCGAGCCGTAGGGCAGCCCTATGGTGACGTCGACGCCGCCCGTCGTCGGATCGAGAACGCTGACGTTCGACGAGCCGTGGTTGGCGACCCATATGGATCCGTCCGGTGCTTGCGCCAACGTGCGCGGATCCTCACCGACCGGAACCTCGAAGCTCTTGACCAGCGTAGTCGTGTCGATCGCTGAAACGGTGTTGGCGTCGGGGTTGACCACCCAAGCGCGACCGCGTTCCTCGTCGACGAAGATCCCCGTCGACCGAGTGGGCGAAGCGGCGGTGAGCTGGCGATGCACGACCTGCACCGTCGAACAGCTTCTCGACCCGCTGGCGGTCTCGACCGTCAGGGTGACGGGGTAGCGCCCAGGACGCTGGTACTCGTGAGACGCACCAGACACGACCTCGCTCGGGCTCACCGAGCCATCGCCGAATTCCCACGTGTAGGTGGCGTCGCCGGCGGCCGGATTTGCTTCGAGAAGCACTGCCTCGCCGGCCGGAGCCGCGCTCGGATCGGCGATTTCACAGGTCGGCAGGCTCACCATCGCCCCCGTCGAAAACGCGCTCGTGAAATCGTCCGCTATCGGATTGCCGACGAGATCGGTGATGCCTCCGGCGGGTATCACGATTTCGTACGTCGTCTCGGGTTCGAGCGGCTCGTCGGGCCAAAAAGAAACGAGCGTCTGGATGTGGCCCCATTTGCCCGAGAGCGGCGCGGCCCCACCCACGGGCCTCACGACGAGAGTAGAGGGGTCGACCGACTCGAAATCGATCTGATCGCTGAAGGACAGCCCGATTCGCGTCGTCACGGGCTGGTTGGTCGCGCCGGGCTTCGGGTTCACATACTGCACCGTGGGCGGTGTCGAGTCGCGCGCCGTGTCGTGGACCGCCAACACCGTGCCCATGTCGAGCTCGTCGTCGCTGATGACGACGAGGTTCCCGACGGGGATCGAAAACTGGTCGTCGTTGAGCGGCAGAATGCCCTCGCGACCTTCGATCTTCACGCTCATGTCGAGCGTGTTCGGCGACTCGAGCGGGATCTTGAAGATGCCGGGGTTAGGTCTCAATGCACCGAGAAACAGGAACCCGTCGCCAAAGCTCATGTACTCGACGCGCTCGGTGTCGACGCTACCCATGAGCTGAATGTTCGAGGGATCCGACGTGACGTCGTAGGTGCGAAACGGCGTCAACAGGTACGCGTGGCTGCCGTAGAAACCGCCAATGTACGAAGCGCCCGGTGGCGTATCGAAGTCGAGTACTGCGGGGTTGGCAGGATCGCCGATATCGACGGTCGCGAGCCCAGCAACGTCCTTCGGGGTGGTCACGACGAGCAAGTTGCCCAGCGCGAACAGTGGACCCGCCGAGACGCCGCCGAGGGCGGAGGTCGGGAGACGAGTGACCAGCGACGGATTCGAGGGGTCGCGAGCATCCACCACGTGTAGTCCGGTGTTGGTACCGCCGACGTAGATGTAGTCGCCCTGCCAAAACAGCCCCCACACGGCCTCGGTGTTGTCGCCGTACGCGATGCCCTCGAGTTCGAACGCCGAAAGCAACGCCGGCGCGTTCATGTCGGTGAGGTCCCAGAGATCCACACCGAGACCCGAAGTGCTGACGGCAAACCGGCGACCGTCCGGGTAGCGAGCGAACGCGATCTGATGCGACTCCGCTTCTCCATCGTGGTGCGGTCCCTGAAACTCACTCACCAGGACCGGCCGAAACGGATCGGCGATGTCCCAGACCTCGTGAGTGGCGTTGCCCGCGATCAAAAGCAGTCCGTCGACGATGCTCGGCTGGTTGTGGTCGCTCGCTCCCATCTGCGGGCTGATGATCTGGTAGAGCTGGTCGGCTCGGTAAGTGCGGTTGGGCACATCCGCGGACGCGCCGGGCGCAAAGCCGGCGGTGGCGAGCATCGCGGCCAAGAGACCCGCGACTCGGAGTCGCCCGAAGCTCGTCGCTCTCGGCTGTCGCATCACCGCCGCAGTCTATCGAAACCGCTCGGGCGACGGGGACAATCACCGGTCCCGCGCGGCCGGTCAGCGAGTACTTTCGGGCACTTGGCGGAACGGCGGCTCAGGGATGTCTCAAGATTATGACGAATACACTCGATGGAAAAACCGTAGTGGTGCTCGGATCGAGCCGTGGGCTCGATCGGGGGTTTCCACGCCCGAGCGTAGATTTCGTCCGGGCCAGCACGGCTCTCCGTTTGCCGATGGCTGGCGGCAGCAGCTTCGTCGTGTTCTCGAGCGGCGGGGCGCTCCATGGTTCCCCGTTGAGCGGGGCTACGCCGGCAGCAACGCGACCCAGTGGATGATCGCGAAGTACGCCGCCGACGTGTCGAAGCGAAAGAAGTTCGGAGTTCGGTTCACGCGATACTTCCGCAGCTCAATCCCAACACGGAGCTCGGTCGTGCCGGGATGGCCGCGTATGCCGCACAGGCGGAGCTACCAGAGTCTGAGTTCGTCAAGCGCCGGGGAGACGCTCACACCAGAAACCACTGGCCGAGAGATCGTGCGGCCCGTCGGCGACGACTCAATCGCCAGCCAGCTGAAGTTCATGCTGCCCGGAGCCGGTCTTCAGCCGATCGATTGAGCCGAGGCTCAGAGAGCGCACTGCTGTGCGCCGACGCAGGTCGGCGACGCCGCGACACACTCGCGATAGGGCCGCAGAGCGAACTTGTCCTCGGCGATGACGTTACAACGAGCCGTACAGCTGTCGTAGTTGAACTCGATGTCGCCGCACAGCTCCTGCACGTCGCCGCAAATCCCAGGACAGCTTTGCAGATCACCGT
This sequence comes from Polyangiaceae bacterium, assembly GCA_029261965.1. Classification (GTDB taxonomy): domain Bacteria; phylum Myxococcota_A; class Polyangia; order Polyangiales; family Polyangiaceae; genus JAJDAH01. The sequence continues at coordinate 1,553 of JAJDAH010000219.1, read as the reverse complement.
CGCCGCAGCCGACGCCGGTCGCGAGGAGCAAGCCTACGAAAGTCACCACTACGTGCCGCAACGCCATCATCGTTGGCCTCTTCCTGCAAGGGTTCTGGGGGAGCCGCGCGCGACTGGATAGCCCGAGCGGGGCAAAACTGCCAGGCGGGGATTTCTAGCCCATCGGACCCCTCGACGATGTGTCGCCCGCCGACGGGATCAGCGGCGGTTGACGAAGCGGGGGCTTCGCTAACCACGACAACTAGAAATTCTCACCCACCCAACGGCCCACCAGCCGTTACCGCGCAGCGATGTGCGCGCGCTCCATGAACGCCGCGCTTCAGCAGGAAAAACGAATACCTGAACGCCCTGTCTACGCGGGGGGTCGACTCGAGATGAGTGAGTACTTATTTCGAGCGCCGTCGAACGGGACTATTTCGCGAACACAGCGCACCACGTTCCAGCTAACCTGCTGAGGCTCGACAACGCGCTACCGGAGACGATTTCCTGTGCGACAAATTCGACGATGGACAGTGCTCGGCAGTTTTGCCGTGATGACGGCAGCCGCCTGCTCAGGAGACAACGGCTCGGAAGAACCGATCCTGAAGGAAAAAGCGCAACCGATTTTCGGTCCCTGCACCGACGCGACCTTCAACGCCGCATGCGATCCGGACGGCTTGTTCGGACCAGCAACTCAGTGTGAGGGCAAGTGCACTTTCGCTCCGAACGATCCGTCGGGACAGATTGCGTGCGTGCCCATCACCTCTCTCGGCATCTCGACGCTGGACGGGCAGCCCTGCGGACTGCAGCTCTCCTGCCTCAGCACGTGCCAAGCCGGGCAGTGCGTCGTGCAGCAAGCCGCCAACTTCACCCCATGTCGTCCGCCGGGGACCGACAACATGTGCGCGGGTGCGTGTTTCTTCGGACTCTGCCTGACGCTGGCCAATCCGTGTGATCACGGACGTGAAGATGCGTCCAGCTGTGTTTTCCGCGGCTGCGACGGCACCGACGCGACAACCTGCGTCGAGACTCCGCACCCGGAAACCGTCACCTGCGACGACGGCAACGCCAACTCCGGCTCGATGTGCGACGGCTGCGGCAGCTGCACGACGACGGGGCCGGGCATGTGCCTCGCCGACGGCGGCACTGACGCAGGACCCGACGGCAGCGCTGGCGCTGCGGGCGCTGGCGGGGCGGCGGGCCAAGGCGGGCAAGCCGGCGCGGCCGGCACAGCCGGCGCGGGGGGAATGGGTACTGGGGGAATGGGTACCGGGGGAATGGGCACCGGGGGAATGGGCGCCGGGGGAATGGGCACCGGGGGTGGCGCTGGCGCTGGTGGACTCGCTGGAATGGGCGGCATGGGCACTGGTGGCGGTGCAGGCATGGGGACCGGCGGCGTGGGAACCGGCGGACTCGCCGGCATGGGCGGCATGGGCACTGGCGGCGCGGGAACCGGCGGCGCGAGTGGCGCGGGAACTGGCGGCGCGGGAACCGGCGGCGCGGGAACCGGCGGCGGCGCGGGTATGGGGACTGGGGGCGCGGGAACCGGCGGACTCGCCGGCATGGGCGGCATG
>JAJDAH010000218.1 GCA_029261965.1 Polyangiaceae bacterium | reverse complement strand
TGCGCACGGTCTGACCGCGCATGATTTCGACGTTGACCAGCATGGCGATGGCATCCGGCCGGTAGCCGGCTTCGGTGAACGAACGCGCGAGCACGTCGCCCGCCTCGCCCGCCTCGTCGCCGACGACGATGACGATGAGCTTCGCGTCACTCGGGATTCGAGCGCCGGAAGCGTGAAGCGCCCGAACGGCAGCAAAGTGCATGGTGCCGCCACCCGCGCGGATGCCCGAGAGCATGTGCTCGACGGCCTTGCGGGTCGGCGCCTTCGGACGCAGGACCGTGCCGACGGTATCGAACGTCGCGACATGGAGCTTGTCCGGTGCAAAACCCGCAAGAATGCGAGTGAGCACCTCGATGCTCTTTTCGATCGCGCGATGCATGCTGCCGCTCTTGTCGATGAGGAAGATGACGTGCACCTCCACATCCTCGGTGACGGCTTCGACAGCCTTGCGCGCAGCGTGGTCCGCCGCGCCCTCGAGCTTCTCGCGAATGCTGTCGTCGCGAACGTTCTTCGCAATGTTGAGCGCCCGCTGATCGGTTGCTTCCTCGACGGCCTTCTCCCAGCGGGCTCGGATGAGCGAATCCGCCATGAGACCGAGCTCTTCGAGCGTCGGCGTGAGCTGCCGCAGATCGCGATCCGAAAGCGACGGCAGAAGCGCGACCATGATGGCCGGCGTGAGGCCGAGATCCTTCGGAAGGCGACCCACGACCTCCTTGTAGGCGAGGTTCTGGGTTTCGATCGCTTCGCAGATCTCGACTTCGCTGAGACCGTCGAAGCGCTCGCGCTTTTCGAGCTGGAGGTCGCCCGAGAGACCCACCTCGCGGTGACCCTCTTCGGCTTGCTTTTGCTTCCAGCCGAGCACCTCGAAGAACCGCTGCGAATCCGGCTTGTAGCCGGCCTTGCGAGCAATCTTCTTGATGGTCTCCTTGTAGCCGGCGCTCACCAGGCCTTCGAGCATGGCCGCGTTCTTCTCGCGGTAGCCGAGCCACTTGGTGGCGGCCTTCTTCCAACGGCCGGTCGGTGCGTTCTTGGCCGCCGGGTCGCCGAAACCAGCGAGCCGGTTGAGCTCGGCAACCTCCTCGGTCTCGAGCAGCTCCGCCACTCGGAGCACGGCCTTCGGCGTCATCATGCGGGTGGACTTGCGCTTGTACTGAAGCACCATCGCCTCGCCGATTTCCCGAAAGTCGTCGTCGTAGAACGCCACCTTGCCGTCGTCGTCGTGAACCGGCTCTCCCGTGCGACCTTGCACGAGCATGAGCGCCGCGCAGGCCACCTTGAGGTCGCGCCAGTCCGTTTCGACGAGCGCGTAGCTCGCGAAATGGGCCATCAGCTCGACGTTGAGCTCGTAGATCTCGAGCAGTCGCGAGTAGAGCGCTGCTGCCGCCGGGACGTGCATTCCCGGAGCCACGGCTCGACCGCCGTGCGCACGCCGACCCTTGGCCGGGTGCCACACGCCGTCGACATCCACACCCGGCCTGTTGTGCCAGAGGTGTGCCGACGAGTTGAGCACGAGATCGAGAAGCTTCTCGGCCGGACCCATCTGGTCCTCCGGAAGCGGTCGACGGTTCGTCATGGTGGCCTCCCTTCCTCCCCCATTGGTGCGTGGCGTCGCCCCGCGGGGGAAGAGGCGAGCCTAGCGCATGGTCGGCGGTTGCCGCCGTGCGAAAAAATGACCGCGCCCGAGTGAAGAAGCCGCGTTTTTCTTTCGATTAGAAGTCGAACGCTCTTCCATTGAGCTACCCCTACTCAGCGCACGCTCCAGGTGAGCAGCGTGCGCTGAGTAGGGGGTTGGATTCGAACCAACAACATCAATGCGTGTGGGGCCTCGTCGGGGGGGCGCGGAAAAAAATGGGCATCCGAGTGAAGAAGCCGCAAGCGTTTGATCGCTTCGATGCGAGTGCCTTTACCATTTGGCTACCTAACGGGTGTGTTGGGGTGGGATTCGAACCCACAATGCTTCTGCGTGTAGGGCCTCGTCGGCTGGATGCCGTAAATCTTGTTCTGGACTGCTCCGTTCCGGAGGCGTGCGGTGTGCCGCCTCGAGTGAGTACCAGCGGCTGGCGATTGGCCGCGCCGCGGAAAAAAAAGCGATGACGCCCGAGTGAGAAAGCCGAAAGGTTTGTACCAACGACAAATGGTGTTGCGTGTGTGGCTTCGTCGGCAGGGCGCCGTCGTGTTGAAGCATTGGACGCGCGAGATGCGCTTTTGTTTCACGCTGCGATCGTTTTTTTGGCAGAAATCATACTGGTTCGAGCGACGCGAGGTCGCAGCCGCGCCCCTCGGGCCCCTGTGCTCAAATGCAAAAAGGCCGCCCGCTTGGGCGACCTCCTGATCGGCAGAGCCGAGCAAGTCGCCTACGCGAGCCTCCCGGCGTCCCGACGAGTTGGGGCGCAGAAGGTTCTTCCGGATAGGGATGGTTGATTCATCAGACGACGAAAGAAATACGCTCTTAGTTTTCGCCTGTCAAGGTCGTGACGGCCGCCGCGCTCATTCGCCCGCGTCGCGGGAGGCAGCGGCCGAAGACGGCGGAGTCGCCGTGAAGATCCGTCGCTTGCGCGCCGGGGTTCGTTTCAACTTCACGCGAATGACTTCTTCCCCGCGAATCAACGTGAGCTGCACCGGATCGCCAACATCACCTATCAGCTCCTCGTGAACTTGCGCGCTCGTCATCCGCCGCACGTCCTGACCGTCGATGAGCAAGAGCTCGTCCCCCTCACGTACCCCCGCCGTGCCCGCCGCCAAGTCCGGCGGCACTTCTCGAACCCAGAGCCGCCCGTCCTTGGATTGACCGAGCACCGCACCGATGGTGCCGCGGCGCGGCTGACAGGCGGCCGACGAGAGCACCATTGCCGTGAGCGCGACCACCGTCACGACCGGTGCGACCGCCGATCTCACGAGCGCGGACCGGTCGAAGCTCAAGACCGGTAGCCCGCATTCACGTCGACGTAGCCGTGCCCCAAGTCGCTCGTGATGTACGTGAACTCCCCCGGCCCTGGACCGAGGCACACTTCGATCGTGTAGGCCTCGGCGGCCATTTTCTCTTTCGCTAGCTTTTCCGCTTCGCCGCCGAGACCTTGTCCGTCCTTGACGATCTCCACACCACCGACGGCGATTCGCGCCCTTTTCGGGTCGAAAGTCACTCCAGCGCGCCCCGCCGCGCCGAGGATGCGGCCCCAATTCGGATCCTTGCCGAAGATGGCCGTCTTCACGAGCGCCGACGTCGCAATGGTCTTCGCCACGGCGCGAGCTTCGTCCGACGACTCGAGGCCCCGAACGATGATGTCGACGGCGTGCGATGCGCCCTCCCCGTCCTTGACCATCATGCGACCGAGCTTCCCGCAGACGTCGATGAACGCCTCGGTCACGTCTTTGCGCGGCACCTCGGTTTCGGACGCACCGGACGCGAGGGCGATCGCGCAGTCGTTCGTGCTCGTGTCCCCGTCGACCGTGCACACGTTGAACGTGAGCTCGGAGGCGACGAGCAGAGCCCCACGAAGCGTGCCTATGTCCGCGACCGCATCCGTGAACAGGAACGCGAGCATCGTAGCGTGCGGCGGCAAAGCTAGACCCATGTCGGGATGGATCATCCCGGCGCCTTTTGCGATGCCCAGCACGCTCGCACCCCCCGGCAAACTGGCGCTGGCAACCTTCACGAAGCGATCCGTCGTCATGATGGCCTCGGCGAAACCTTCGTCGCCGTCGACAGCGAGCCCCTGAACGAGCTCGGCGCTCTTCGCCTCGATCTTCTCTGTCGCCAGAACCTCACCGATGACCCCGGTCGACGCCGGCACGACGAGGGTCGGCTCGATACCGAGAGCTCTACCGACTGCGGCCGTCGATTGCTGGGTCGCCTTCAGCCCGGCCTCGCCCGTGCAGGCGTTCGCGCACCCGGAGTTGACGAGCAAGGCTTGGATCTGACCGCCTTCGAGCCGCTCATGAGCAACATCCACCGGCGCGGCGCGCACCAGGTTCTGGGTGAACACGCCCGCGGCCGTCAACGGCGCGTCGGCGACGGCGAGCCCCACGTCGAGCCCACTCTTCTTGAGGCCAGCGGCGACCGCAGCAAAACGAAATCCAGCGATAGGCATGAGAACTCCCGGTCAGCGACGCTGAACCTTCCACCAAGCGCGAAACTCGTCGAGCCCGATGCCACCGTCACCGTTCTGATCGATGTCCCGAAACGCGGCGGTGGCTTCGGGTTCGCCGAGGCCAGCCCCCAACGACTCGAGCAACCGGCCGAACTCGTCGCGGTCGATCCGCCCGTTGCCGTCGCTGTCGTAGCCGGCGAAGGCCTCGTCGAGATCCTGGTGAGAACCCATCGGAGAGAGATATTAGCCCTAAAACATTGCGCCTGCTCCAGCCGAAAACGTGGGAAACCACCTCTTCATCACTCGCTCCTCTTCGTCGCTGGTGACGAACGCGGGGATAGTAGCCTGCGCGAACAGGTCCATTCGGGTGGCAGTGAAGCGAAACAGCTCGACGCCACCCCGGAGCCCGAAGGCGAGCCCGGTGGAATTGACGTCATCGGCTCTCGTGGGTTCCGTGCGGTAGGGCCCGGTCAGCCAGTGGTGCTCGGGACCGATGAGCCCCGTGAAGTAACCCGACGTGTTCGCCTCCCCCGAGAAGAAATGGGCGAGCTCGAACGATACGTTGCCGACGAGCCTCAGCTCGAGCCCCTCGTCGAGTGGATGAGGCCGAAACGCCGCCGACACTCTCACGCCGACGTGCCATTGCTCGAGCTCGCGCCGGACTCGCGCAGCGAACCCCGGCACGCTCTCGGGCCCGGAGCCGAGCACTCCGACGAGCTGGAACGCTTCGATGCCCCAGAAGGTCACGCTGTCGCGCTTGAGCCGACGAAGGCCCGCTTGAAATCCACGTCGCTCTCCTGGACCACGCAGCCGCATCGGGTCGTTGTGCAACACGATGGTCATGAGCTCGCCGAGAGCGGCGGGCAAATCGTCGTCTTCGACCTCCACGCGATGCGGAACTTGCCAGTTGATGCGAGCGGTGACGTAGCGATGCGAGCCAACGTGAATCAGCTCCACCGAGACTTCGGCGCTGCAACCCTCGCTCCGCGTGACGTGGGATCGGTGGCGATCGAGCTCGCTTCTCACGAGGGCGCGAAACGCCGGCACGGCAATCCGGTGCGCGGCTTTGCCGGGCTCACCGGAAATCTCGACCGTGAGGCAGGTCGGCATACGTTGAGCCTGGGCGGCCGCGCCGAACGCGAACACGGCCAGGGCCACCGCCCAACCGACGAGGCCGGGAAACAGCCGGTACGGCATGGCTAGTAGAGGATGCCTATCTTGAAGCTCGCGCCCGGCACGTAGCTCTTGATCCGCGCGACATCGTTCGCAGTTTCGAAACGGTACGCGGGCACCGTGCCGCCGAGCTCCCCGAAGAAATGCAGGCTCGTCGCCCGCATGAACTCGTAGCCCGCCACCAAATCGATGTTGGTGCCCCCGCCCCAGAGCCCCTTCGGCGAACCTTGACGACCACCCACCTCGGGGGGAATTACCCGGTAGCGATCGGCCTGCACGCTCGCGCCGCCGCCGAAGTAGAACGAGTTCATTCCCTTGGGGTCGACGTAGCGCAGAAAGTGTAGCCCCGCCCCGATGCCCGCGTGATAGTCCGCGTGACCGCCGCCCAGGTTCTGGCTCGGCGTGCGTCGAGTGGTGCCGAACTGCGTGGCCAAAAACGCATCGAGAGCCCAGGCGCGATACAGATTTCTGACCCCGATGTTGAAGTTGAACGGCGCCAAGACTCGGAGCTCGTCCGAAGCGGGCGCCGGCGAGTTGTCCGAAGCCGTCGGCAGCTCACCGAGCAGAATCGCGGTCCCGACCGAAAAACGAAACTGCGCACCGCCCGTTATTCGCCGAAGCCTCCCCTCGCTGTCTGCTCGGAGAACCGTGCTGCGAGAGATCGTCGTATCCACCGCGACGTCTTCGAGCAGCGACGTCGAAATCCGCTGCGCCAGCGCGTCGAATTCGTCGGCCTGAACCCGGTCGACCTTTTCTTCCCTGGCGTGGCCGCTGTAGCGCGCGAAAACCGTCCAACCGTGGTTCAGCGGATACAGCTCCACCATGACAGTCTCGGAGCAGCCTTTGCGCACCGCTTCGAACCCGCGCTCGTGCGTGACGTAGTGCTCGAGCAAGCGCCGGAGATAAAACTCGGGCTCGAACGTCACCTTGGGCCCCCCTTCGGGGGGGATCACCCGCGCGGCCTCGACCGACGCCGTCGCCGCGGCGTACCGCGTCCACGCCGGCCGCGCGTCACCCGCCGCTATGTCCTCCTTCGCACTTGCCGGAGCGGTGGCTCCCTCGCCCTCTCCCTCGCCCTCTCCCTCGCCCTCGCCCTCTCCTTCGACCGGGCGATCCTCCAGCCGGGTCTCTGGCGGCAGGGTCTCTGGCGGCAGGGTCTCTGGTGCCAGCGGCTTCCCCGCCTCGCTGTCCCCCCCGCCATCGCCCTGCCCTCCCTCGTCGCCGGCGGATTGACCCACCTTCTTCGTTTTCTTCTGAGACTTCTTGCTCTCGGCGCTCTTGCTCTCCGCGATGTCACCCGACCAAGTTTTGACGACCGTTCGCACACAAACCTTCGTTTGCGCCGAAGCGCGCGACGCGATGGCCAGGACCATCGCCGCCGAACAAACGACCGCAACCGCGCGGATGACGCGTTTCATCTTCGGACTCCTTCTCTCCGTCCGAAGCCGCCCGCGCTCCAATCCGCGCGGCAGAGACTTCGAGGGTGACGTTGGTGCTTTCGCTTATTGCTGGGCGAACTCTTCGCTCGCGGCTCAGTGACTCACTGCATCCGGCGTGCCGGGGCGCCGCGGCCACGGAATCGCCGACCCCAAGGAAGGAAAAACGAGCCAACTCGTAACACCGAATCTCGACGAGCCCACCGATCGGCGTGGCTGGCCGTCACAGGCGTGAATCGGCGGAGTGAACCCAGGGCCACAAGCCCGCCCGAGCTCGAGCAGTTCAAAAAAAGGCGAGCGCCCCAAAAGCCGCGGGCCCGCCCACAAACCCCCGTCGCGCTTGACCTATTCGGCCCTTCGCGTCAGATTTCGCCGCCCCTTCGCGGGCATCAGCCAGCTTAGCTCAGTTGGTAGAGCAGCGGTTTCGTAAACCGCAGGTCTCCAGTTCAAGTCTGGAAGCTGGCTCAAGCATTCGAGGCCGAAACAACAACGCTAAAAGGCCATTTCCGGCGACTTCCGTGCAATCGGACTTCAGGGCTTCAGCGACCTGCGACGCGACACAACGCGACACAACGCGACTCGACGGAACGCGAGCGTGGCAATGGTACGGAAATGGATTCCAGCGAGGGCAACCCGGACCGCCCGAATCGGGGTTCGATCTAGCCCGCCGTGGCCGCCGGGAATCGAACACGGCAAACGACTTCGCCAAAAACCGCGCGGGTACGCGGACTTGGCCATCAACCCGCGAAGTCGCTGATCATGTTCCGTTCCGGCTCGTTCCGTTTGGTACCGGTGCGTTCCGTCGGTGGGCGCAGGGTCGCGGCAGCATGACGGCCTCATGGCGGCGTGACCTGTCGGTGGTAAAAACCTGACCGGGAGCGCGATCCTTGCTGTTTCGGTCGGGGTGGTGAGACTCGCCGCCCCATGCTCACCCTGCTCACAGCGTTCATTCAATTCAGTAGATCGTTCGTCCGATCTCGCGCCAATCTCGCCATCGAGCTCGTTGCCCTGCGACATCAGCTCGGCGTCCTGAAACGACAGACGAAGCGACCCCGCGTGCGGAACGGGGACCGAATGCTCTGGATCGCCCTTCAACGGCTCTGGCCAAAGTGGGAAAGGGTCCTCGTCATCGTGAAGCCGGCCACGGTTGTGCTGCAAAGAAACGTGGATCTTCGCAAACTTAGTCCGGCTTGGATCGCGATCGAGCGACGATAGAAAGTCGCTGAGCGACTCTCCTCGGTCGCCCTACGCCCGGACGCGTTGGCGCCAAACGGTCGCGACGCGTCGGCCACGATCTCGAGCAGTGACGAGAGGCACTCGC
>JAJDAH010000217.1 GCA_029261965.1 Polyangiaceae bacterium | reverse complement strand
CAGGCTGCAGGTAGCGGCCGCTTTTTGCTTGGCCGTTGATGAACATTCGCCATCGCGTAGCGGCGGGCACGAGGCCGGCGATGCCTTGAACGAAGGCGGAAGGCGCGCGGAGAGCGCATCCGGATGGCGTGCCGGTGAGTAGGACGTCGCCCGGGGAGATGTCGCTGAAGTGGGTGAGCTCGGCGATGCTTTCGGCTGGGCGGTGAACGAGGTTGCCGGTGTGGTCCTGCTGACGGGGCACGCCGTTGACCTCGAGAGAGAGCTGCATCTCGTCGAGGTAGTGCGTCTCATCGGGGCCGAGCAGGCAGAGAACGGGACCCATCGGGCAAAACGACCGGTAGCTCTTGCCTTTGAAGAACTGTGTTTCGGGGATTTGCACGTCGCGGGCGGACACGTCGTTGGCGATGCAGATGCCGGCGACGAGCTCGGCGAGATCCGCGTCGGCGACGTCGCGGCTTTCGTCGACTGAGGCCGCGAAAACGAGGGCGAGCTCGACTTCGTAGTCGAGCAGGCGAACGTGGCTCGGGCGGACGATGTCGCCGCTGGGCGGACCGACGCTGGCGCTCGATTTGCTGAAGAACATGTTGAAGCTCTTCTCGTCGGGATCCAGCCCGGATTCGATCATGTGTTGGCGATAGTTCGCGCCCAAACACATCACTCGCGCGGGCATGGTGACTGGAGACAGAAGCTCTAGCTCGCCCAGCATGAGCGAGCCTTGCTCTTTGCGTTCAGCGAGTCCGAGAAGCTCTTCCCGCCGATGCCTAATCAATTCACCGGTCGTCTGCTCGGGAAACGACAGCGGCTGCACGGTTTCTCCGCGCACGATGCCCCAGGCGGGGCCGTCGGTCGTGAGATGGCGAATGAGGGGACAAGGCATGCGACGTCGCTCGGCGCGATGCTAGCAGCAGTGCCCGCGGCGCGCGCAAGGGGTCTCGCCCTCGGTGCCCGATCCGTTTAGGGTCGCGCGCCCAGTGGCCGGATCCCGAGCGCAGAAGAACCCGGTAGCGAAGCATCCACCCTTCGCGCTCGTTACGGGCTTGTTCGTCTTCTCCGGCGCAGCGGGGCTCGTCGACCAGGTTTGTTTCTCCAAGTACCTCTCGTACATCGTCGGGTCGACGGCGTACGCCGTGAGCGCGGTGCTGGCGGCGTTCATGTGCGGGCTCGCGCTCGGTGCACATCTCGGCGGCCGCTTTGCTGCCAGAGTCAAGAGACCGCTTCTCGCGTACGGCGTGCTCGAGCTCGTCGTGGGCGGTGGGGTAGCGCTCGCACCGCCGGCGTTCGCGGCCCTCACACCGGCGTACGTGGCGCTCGTGCAATCGGCTCCCGACTCCTTGCTCGCCGTCAGCGCGTTTCGCTGGGGGCTCGCCATGCTCATCGTGATCGTGCCGACGACGGCCATGGGAGCGACCCTGCCCCTGCTCTCGGGCCTCGTACGCGCCCCCACGAGCGATGGCGCCTCGCCGAGCGGCGAGTTGGCCTCGGGCACGGACGCCGCACCCCCCGCTCGCGAACGCGAGCGGCGCCTGGGAAAGCTCTACGCCGCCAATACACTCGGCGGTGCGTTCGGATCGCTCGGAGCCGCATACTTTCTGCTCGCCGCACTCGGCTTGCCCGGATCGGTCTGGGCGGCGGCGCTCGCGAGCGTGGCCGTGGGTGTGGTGGCGATCTCGGTCGGGCGGCATGCCACGGTCGAGCTCGACACCGACAAGTCGGTTGGGCGGGAGGGCGACGAGACCTCCGAAGAGTCCCCGAAAGACTCCTCCCTTCGCCCGGCGCTCCTGTTCCTTCTAGCGTTCGCCTCCGGCGCCCTCGTTTTTTCGTGCGAGGTCATCTTCACCCACCTCCTCGCGCTCGTCGTCGGCAACAGCGTGTTCGCCTTCGGCGTCGTACTGGCGGTGTTTCTCATCTGCCTTTTTTTCGGTGCCTCCTTGGCGCCGCGGCTCCACACCAGGTTCGGCAGCGCGGCACTGCCGATCGGGCTGGCGGCCACCGCGGCGGCGCTCACCCTCACCCTCCCCGCTTGGGACCAGCTCCCACTCGCGTTCGGGCCGCTTGGGCCGGTGGTCACGAGCTTCGCGGGTCGCGAACTGGTGCGCGGACTCATGTCCTTGTCGATCCTCGCGCTTCCCACCGTGCTGATGGGTCTCACCTTCCCGCTGCTCTTGCAGCGGATCGCGGCGGGACGCGACGTCGCCAAGTGGGTGGGTCGCCTCACGGCGGTGAACACCCTGGGCGCAGTGGTCGGTGCCCTCTCGACGGGATATTTGGTCCTGCCCCGACTCGGCTCCGAGTGGTCGATCATCGCCGTTGCGATGGTCTTCGCGATGCTGACGTTGACCTGCGTACGGGGCATCCGGCCGCTGCATCGCATGACGTCGCAGGTCGCCGTGGCCGGCGCCGCCGTCGCGGCCCTCGCCGTTCCACGTTGGGATCTCGCGCGCTTGACCGCCGGGGCCAACGTGTACTTCACCGGGTATCATCCCCCAGCCCAGGTCCTGTTCGTTCGCGAAGACGTGCTCGGTGGAGTGACGACCGTCACGGAAAACGAAGGCGTGCGCACGCTCTACACGAACGGAAAGTTTCAGGGGAACAACGGGTGGGAGCTGCACGCGCAGCGCTTCTTCGCCCATTATCCGTGTCTGTTCGTCGATCGGTTCGGCCGCGCGCTCGTGATCGGTTTGGGCACCGGAACCACGCTAGGAACGCTCGAAGCCTATCCTTGGGAGCGCATCGACGTCGTGGAGATTTCACCGGCCATAGCGGTGGCTGCCGGCGAGTTTTTCACCGAGCCCAACCGCCACGCCCTGAGCGACGAGCGCGTCCGGCTGCGCTTCGAAGACGGTCGCAATCACTTGCTCGTCAGCACCGAGCGCTACGATCTGATCGGGATGGAGCTGTCGAGCATCTGGTTCGCTGGCGCGAGCAGCCTCTATAGCCGTGAATACTATCGCCTGGTGGCCGAGCATCTTCGCGAGGGCGGGATCTTCCAGCAATGGGTTCAGTTGCATCACCTCTACACCCGCGACTTCGCCACCGTGCTGAATACCCTCCGCCAAGAGTTCGAGCACGTCGCGCTCTTCTACGGCGGTGGACAGGGCATCCTCGTGGCGTCGGATCAACCGCTGGCTACCTCGCGAGCGCGCCTCGGCGAGCTAGGCATGCGCCCCGGGGTCCGGGCGACCTTGAACGGCCGCCAACTCGAGCACCTCGTGCACGACGTGCTGCTGCCTCCGGAGGCCCTCGACCGTTTTCTCGACGACGTGGCCAGCCGAGAGGGCACGACGCGCGCGGCGCTCGTCTCGACCGACGAGAACCTCTACCTCGAATACGCCACCCCTCGGGGCAACGTGCTGCCTTGGTCCTCGAAAGAGAACCTGGAAAAGGAGCTCAGGAAGTACCGCAGCGCCGTTGAAGTCGAAGCGCTGTTCGGGGCCGGCGACTGAGCGCTCAGCTCGCGCGGCGGCGCTGCCGCGTCATTCGACGAGCGGGCACGGTGGCCGGCTCCGGCTCCTGTTGCACGCTCGGTGCGGCGGCGGCCGGCAGTGCGTCGGCGAGGATCCGGTCCACGAGCTGGACGAAGTTGAACCCAGCGCTCGCGGCAATCTTCGGCAACAGGCTCGTCGCCGTCATCCCGGGCAGAGTGTTGATCTCGAGCACGTACTCGTTGTGGCCTTCGGTCACGATGAGGTCGACCCGCACGGCACCCTGCGTGTCGAGCGCGTTCGCCGCGCGCTCGGCGAGGTTCAGCACGCCCTGGTATCGCGTCGGCGGTAGCCGCGCCGGCATGTAGTAGTCGGTCATGCCGGGCGTGTATTTGGCCTCGTAGTCGTAGATCCCGCTCTTCGGTGCGATCTCGATGGCTCCGAGCACCCGACCTCCGAGCAGTCCCACCGCGACCTCGCGCCCTTGAATGAATCGTTCGACGAGCACCGAAGTGTCGAGTCGGCTCGCGTGGTCGATCGCCGCGACCAGCTCGGTCATGTCCTCCGCCTTGCAGATGCCGATGCTCGAACCCTCGCGTCGCGGCTTGACGATCGCGGGGAATCCGAAAGAACCGTGGATCTCCTCGATGTCCGACAACCGGTCGGCTTCCCCGAAGGTGTAGTACGGAGGCGTGGGAACGTTGTGCAGGCGGAACAGCTCCTTGGCCTTGAGCTTGTCCATGGCTAGGGAGCTGCTCATGACGTTCGAGCCCGTGTAGGGAATGCCGAGGACCTCGAGCAGCCCCTGGATGCATCCGTCCTCCCCCATCCCGCCGTGCAGCGCCAGGAATGCCACGTCCATCCGAGCCGCTCTGAGCGCATCCACGGTGTCGGTCCCAGGCCCGAGGGGCACGCGCACCACCTGGCGACCCGTGTCCTCCAGCGCGCTCGCCACCGCCTCGCCGGTGGTCAGCGAGACCTCGCGTTCGTGAGAGAAACCGCCCATGACCACACCGATTCTGAGACCGTCCATTTCGCGTCCTCTCCGAGCTAGGCTTGCGCCACCGCTACCGGGATCGCGAGAAAACGGGCAAATATTCGTCGGACCGCCGACGGTGTCTCAGCAGACTTCGACGAGAATCGCGGTGATGTTGTCTTTGCCGCCCCGGCGGTTGGCCAGGTCGATGAAGCGTTTGACGGACTCGTGGCCACCAGCGGCGGCGATCTCCGGGATCTCGGCGACCTTGAGATATCCGTGGAGCCCGTCGGAACAGAGCAAGTATTGGTCCCCCAGCTCGAGGTCGACGATTCCGGTGTCGACCTGGACGTAGTCGCGATTGCCCACGGCCCTGGTGATGACGTTTCGGTGTTTGCTCCGCTTGGACTCTTCTTCGGTAATCAGCCCTTGCTTGAGCTGCCACGCGATGAGCGTGTGGTCCTCGGTGAGCTGCACGACGTCGGAGTTGCGCACCTGGTAGATGCGGCTGTCGCCCACCTGTGCGGTGATCGCATGGCGGCCGACGGCCATCATCGCGCTGATGGTGGTGCCCATGCCGGTCTTCTCCGCGTCGAGCTCCGCCATCGCGTAGACCATGTAGGTGGCCGCCTGAACCGCACCTTCGAGCAAGCGACACGCGGCGTTCGCCTTCTCGTTCGTAAACTTGCCGTCGAGCGCGAGCGCCCGCTTGCCGCGCTTCACCATGCCCCAAATGGTGTCGATCGCCTCCTGGCTGGCGATCTCCCCCGCCGCGTGTCCGCCCATTCCGTCGGCCACCACCCAAAGCCCGAGCGTGTCCTCGCAAAGGAACGCGTCTTCGTTCACCTGCCGGCGGCGTCCGACATCGGTCGCCCCGTAGGCACGTAGGGCCAGTTTTTCGTCGGAATAGTCCACGAGGACCTGCAGATTAGGAAAAGGCGAAACCGGGCGAAAGCCCAAGCTCGAATTAGGTGAACAAAGGTCGTCTGGGCCGGTTTCTCAGCCGGGGGTTGCGGCGGCCCGGGCTGCCAAATACCGTGACCCGCATGCCGGCGCCCGCAGCCACCGTGGGGACGCGCGCGGATACGCCGGCCAGGGCGGCCAAGGCGCTCGGCGACGCTCTGGCGCGGGTGCGAAGCCCGAAGGGAGCGCTTCTGTTCGTCAGCGGCGCCCTCACCCAGCGACTGGGCGCGATCGCGGATGCTGCGGGCCCAATCCTGTCCGGCGTGCCGACGCTAGTCGTCGCCGGCGCCGGGGTATTGACCCAGGAGGGTGAGTTCGAAGACCAATCGGCGGTCGCAGCGCTCGCGTGGAGCGGCGGTAAAGCGGAGCCCATCGTGGCGACGACGACGAACCCCGAAGAGGTGGGCGACAACCTCGCCCGGCTCATCAGCGACCGAGCCGGAAAAACCACCCCTGCGGTGCTCGTATTCGCCAAACCCGACGGGTTCGCTCCGCAGACTCTCGAGCCCCTTCAGACCGCGCGCGGGACAAAACACGTGTTCGGCGCCGGCACGGTCGGAGACGGTGGCCTGGCGATCGACGAGGCGGGCGCGGTGCACGAAGGGCAAGCGGTGGGGATGATCCTCCGTGGACTATCGCCGCCGATGATCCGCTCTTCCCACGCGTGTCGACTGCTCGGTCCGATGAAGCGCATCACCGAAACACGCGGCGCCATGGTGGTGAGCCTCGACGACGAGCCAGCCCTCGACGTGCTCAGCGCCATGGGCGAGGAGCTCGTCGACCAACCGTTGGTGTTCGCCGTGCTCGCTGCCGAGGATGGTGCCGCACCCGAGCAGGCGGGGCGCCCCCAGTTGGTGATCCGCGCAGTGCAGGGGGTGGACCCAGCTCGGCGGTCGCTTCTGATTTCACCCGAGATCCGCGTCGGCATGCGGCTGACGTTCGCCATCCGCAACGGGCCGGCAGCGCGGCGAGATCTCGAAACGGTCACCCGCGAGCTCGAACGCGAAATAGCCGGGGCAGCGCCGCGCTTCGGCATCTATCTCAACTGCGCCGGGCGAGGCAGCGGCCTCTACGGGGCGCACGACGTGGATTCGAGGATCCTGAAGGGCCGCTTCGGCGACGTTCCGATCGCCGGCATGCAGTCGTCCTTCGAAATCGCGCCACACATCGGGCAGCCGACCCTGCAGCTTTACACCGGCGTGCTCGGGATGTTCACTGCGCCGAGCTGAAAATGCCCGCCACACGCGTTGCTCAGCCCCGTGGCGCGCTCGTCCGCGCGGCGCGCCGACGTCGATGGGGGATCCCCGACGCCACACTGGCGGCCCTGGTCATCGCCGTGGTCGGCCTCATGGTGGTGCCACTACCCACGTGGCTGCTCGATTTGCTCATCTCCGCCAACCTCGCGACGTCGGTGGCGCTTCTCTTGGTGGCGCTCTACGTCAGCGACGCCCTGAAGATTGCGGCCTTCCCGACGGTTCTGCTCATCACGACGCTCATTCGCCTCGCGCTCAACGTGAGCTCGACGAGACTCATCTTGCTGCAAGCGGATGCAGGCGAGGTCATTCGGGCCTTCGGGACCTTCGTCGTCAGCGGCAACTACGTGGTCGGTGCCGTCATCTTCCTGATCCTGGCGATCATCCAGTTTTTGGTCATCGCCAAGGGCAGCGAACGAGTCGCAGAGGTGGGGGCTCGTTTCACCCTCGACGCGATGCCGGGCAAACAGATGGCCATCGACGGGGAGCTTCGGGCGGGATCCATCGACGGCACCGAGGCCAAACGACGCCGACGACAACTGAACCGAGAGAGCCAGTTCTACGGCGCCATGGACGGCGCCATGAAGTTCGTCAAGGGCGACGTGATCGCGTCGTTCCTCATCACCATCGTCAACATCATCGGCGGATTGGCGATCGGCATCGGGCAGCGCGACATGGACGCGGTGGGTGCTCTAAAGCGCTACGGCCTCCTGACCATCGGTGATGGTCTAGTCACGCAGATCCCCGCCCTCGTCATCGCGACGGCTGCTGGCGTCTTGGTGACTCGCGTCGCCAGCGAAGAAGCCGACACGCCGCTCGGCGAGGAGCTGGCTTCTCAACTCTTCGGTCAACCCCGCGCGCTGCGTGTGGCCGCGATTTTCGTCGTGATTCTCGCGCTGGTCCCGGGGCTGCCTGCCCTGCCCTTCCTTCTCATCGGCGCGCTCTTGTTCGCCGCGTCCCGGGCCCGCTATCAGTCGCTCCGCTCCGACGAGCAGCGGCGTCAGGTGAACGAGCCCGTCACCCGAGAGGACGGCGCTCCGGGCCCGAGATTCGTCCCGGTGGTCGTGCCCTGGGGGATCGACGTGAGCCCCGATCTCGAGCCGGTGCTCGACGACGAGATCCGCGGGGGAGAGCTTCGGCGTGCGGGAATCGATTCAGCGGCGACTGCCGTACGGGAGATCATTTTCCGAGATCTCGGCGTCCCCCTTCCAGCCTGCCGGGTCAGTGTGAGCGACGAAGTGCCAGACCGGCACGCCATCATCAGCATCCACGAAGTCCCGGCGAAGGTCCTGAACATTCCCCCCGAGCTACCGGACTCCTCGATTGCCGAACTCGTCGTCGACGAGGCGGTCGCGCTCCTGCGTGACCGCGCCGCCGACTTCGTCGGGATCGCCGAAACTCAGACGCTTCTCGACGAACTCGAGCAATTGGCTCCGGCCACTGTCCGGCAGGTCGTTCCGAAACCGGTGCCCGTGACGACCTTGGCAGACGTTCTTCGGCGCCTCGTCGAAGAACAGATCAGCATTCGCGACCTCAAAGGAGTGCTCGAAGGGCTGTCTCAAGTCGCGGCCACCGACAAGGACCCGTTGAACCTCGCCGAGTTCGTCCGCTCGACCATGCGGCGACCCATCACCCACGCGCTCACGGGTGGCGCGAGCGAGCTCCACGTCATCCTGCTGGACCAAAACATCGAAGAAGCGATGCGAGGGGCCATATCTCGCACGGCCGGGGGGAGCTTTTTGACCCTCGCGCCCGCGGCCGGACGCGACATCGTTCGCGCCGTGCGACGAGCCATCGAGCAAGTCGAAACGCCTGGCGCACCGGTCATTCTCACTCAACCAGACATCCGCCGCTTCGTGCGCAAGCTCGTGGAGACGGAGCTTCCAGAGGCTCGGGTGGTGTCGTACGCGGAGCTCCTGCCGGAGCTGACGATCCGACCCCTCTGCACGGCGACGCTCAGCGGAATCTAGATGTTTTCGGGCTCAAGCCCGCCGCTGCACGATCATCTTGCGCGGCACCTGGCCACTCTGCTCGAGCATCTTCTTGGCTTCCCTCTGCAGCAGCGGATGAGTTTTCCCTGCAAGGAATCCGCCGAGCAGGCGAACGTCGGACTCCATCAGCTTGCGGAGCGCTTTTCGCATGTCTTTCTGGCGACTGCCGTACGCGTAAGCAAAAGCTCGGGCGCGGTACATCTGCGGGCGTAGTTGCTCGTACTCGTTGTCTTCGGGGTTGAAGAGCTCGATGGTCTCGATGGCCTTCTTCGCTTGACCGGTGCGCGCCCACGCCTCGGCGACCACCGAGCCGAGCATGGCGCGGCTCTTTGCATCTTGGTGGCGCTTGAGCTCGATTTCGTCGACCAGGGCCCGCGCGCGGCTCGGCTGTGCCTTCATCAGATGGATCATCGCGCGCTGAGCGCGCGCTTCATCCGCGATCGGCGCCATCACCTTCTTGAGGTCGATCTCCTCGAGCACCTCGAGCGCCTTGTCGGGGTCGTCTTGCATCAGGAGTTGAGCTTTGGCGAAGGTCGCCGCCGTGTCTTTCTTCTTGTACCCCTCGTCGAGTTGCTCGAGCGCCGCCTTGCGCCCCTCCTCGCTCTGCGCGTTCTGCAGGATCCCGGCGACGCCCTGAGCCTTCTTCGTCTGCCGAAGCACCCAGACGACGAGTCCGGCGGCGGCGACCGTCAGAGCCGCCGGGATCACGAGAGCCACGGTCACCGCCGTCGACCCCTGGCTGAACCCGGCGATCAAGCCACAGAGAACCCAGACCGCGAGCAGCGGCAGACCGATTCGGGTCCCCAAGGACTTCAGGGTCGCCGCCGCACCGAGATTGGCGGCCG
>JAJDAH010000216.1 GCA_029261965.1 Polyangiaceae bacterium | reverse complement strand
CGATCGCCGGCGACTCGGTGTTGCTCTTCTCGAGCAGCGCCTTCGCACGCTCGAGATCGATTTCGGTGATCGCGTCGGCGATTTCGTGAGCGCGACCGCCGCCTATTTCGATGATGCCCTCCGCCGGAGGAGCCACCATCGCGAGGGCGACGACCGCGAGGGCTCTGAAGAACCTCGCGTCCTTCATTCGAGCAACCCCTCGGCGTAGCGCTTGACCGCCGGCGCGAGCCGACCACCACGCTTCTTGGCCAGCCCTTCGAGCACGCGCTCGCGAAAATCCCGAGTCGCATTTCCGTCGCCTTCGTCGGGCAACGTGCCGTCCCGGCGCATCGCCTGACCGTTTGCGCCCCGCTTTTGATCCTCGCGTCGTGAACCGTCGGGATCGGTCGTTTGGCCGGTATCCGCCTGTTCGAGAAGACGCTGCGCCTCGCGTTGCCGAGCCAACCCCTCGCGCCCCTTGCCTTCGAGAAGCTCGCGAGCGGCTTGCCGCATCAGACTCTCGGCGCCTTCGAGATCGTCGACGGCCTTCTCGGGCATCGCGCTCTCGGCAATCTTGCCGCGCGAAGCGAGGTTACCTGCGCGCCGCGCCAAGTCCTGCTCCGTCTTGGCCTGTTGTCCGAGCGTCTCACGAGCTCGGGCAGCGACTTCGCGGCGCGCGCGCTCGAGTTGCTCCTCTGCCCACTCGAGCTGTTGCCGGAGTCGCCTCTTCGCCTCCGCAATCGTCTGGCGCTCGATACGATCGTACGGATCGTCTCGGCCGGCGAGCTTGCGCTCCGCTTCTTCGAGCGCGCTCATGGCGTTCTTGCCGCTCTCGACCGCGTCCTCGAGCGAAAGCTGTTCTAGCGCGTGCGCCATCGCCCCCGCGTGCTCGCGTGCGAGCGCGGCCGACGCCCGCGCACTCCCCGGCTCGGCTCCCGGCGCCGGAAGACTCGACACCGAGCGCCGGATCTCTCGAGCACGCTCTTTGGCTTCGTCTTCGAGGTCCGCGAGATCGACGGCGGCTTCGGCCTCCGCGAGTGCTTGCTCCACCCGCGCTATTTGCTCAGCGTGATCCTGGGCCAGCTGGTCGACCTCGCCGGCGAGTTGGTCGAACTGCTCATCCGCCTGCGATGGCTCGCCCGAGGCTTCCCCGGTACCCGTGGTACCCGATTCGACGCTACCTTTGCGGTTGCCTCCTTTGGACCCGAACGAAGGTCGAGGACGGCGCAAGCGTGCCGCGAGGTGACGAGCCGCCAGCTCCGCGTGCATCAAGCTCTCGCGATCGCGTGCTCGGCGCACTCGACGAGTATCGGCTTGGGCCACCGACCCGATGTCGCGGCCCAACGCACCGAGCACGAGCAGCTGCTCCGCCCCGGCTTCGAGCGAGGCCAGGGCCAGATCCAACCGACGCACGCCCGCATCACGATCTTCTGTGTCCCTGGCCTGCTTCGCGCCATCCGCCGCCTCTTCCGCGACGTCTCCGAGCCGCTTCGAAACCGCCTGGGCGTCGCGACGCGCGAGACCGCGAATCGCCTTGTCGAGCGCCAGCAGGACGTCTTCAGCAATTCGAAGTGCCGATCCACCGGCGGGCACTTTCCTCGCGAGCACATCCGCCTGACCTCCGAGGAACGTGCGGAGCCCCGCAGGGACGCGGAGCTGGTCCCGCACTTCGAGCGCGACTCGGATCTTGTCAGCCGCAGCGAGGGCTCGCTCCACGTCTTCTTTTTCGTGCTGTCTGCGCTTGTCGGGTTCCGCCGGCAGGTCGTTGTCGGTCCGCCACGCCACGAGGGCGGCCACCTCGTCTCGAGCATTCAGCAACGAGCTGAGTCGCAGAGCTTCGGGCTCGCCCACCGCCGGCGGCAGGAGCGTGATCGCTGGGCTCGTTCCCCATTTGGATCCACCCACGGGGTCGTTGTCGCGAGCTTCGACCGTGACTTGCACGGGCAGAAACATTCGACGCAAGAAGTTGTCGGTGCCGAACAGAACGTAGCCGCCGCGTTCGAGCCGACTCTCGCCGTCGAGTCGGGTGAGCGTGCGTCGATCCGTGCGACTGCCAGCCCGAAGCACGAGATCGACCTGACGGATGCCGTGGTCGTCGTGGGCGGCGAATCGAAGCTCGAGCTTGGCGATGTCTCGGAGTTGGAACGTTGCCGGCGCTTTCTTCACGTCGTCGAAGAGGGGCGCTGTCGTCGAGCTCGACTCCACACTCGATTCCAATTCCACCTGCGGCGCTTCGTCGGCCAGCGCGCGCAACTCCAGGCTCTCGGGCGCCTCGATGAGCACGTCGCCGAATCGGGCTGCCACACGAAGGCTCACGCTCCCGCCGAGAGTCCAGCGAGCGACGACACCACCCTTGCCGTCGCTGACGAACGGGACCTCGTCGAGACCATCGGTGATCACGAGGCGGCGTCCGTCGCGAACCGGGCGACCCCGCACCGTCAGAACCGAGCCTTCGGGCAAGTCGGCCTCCATGCCGCTCCAGAGCGGACGATCGGACTTTCGCAAATACGCCGGTAGCTGCGCGGTGATGCGCGGGATCTCGAGCCACACGAGCGGCACCGGCGCGCGGCCATCCCGCGCGACCAGAACATCGAGCCCCTCGGCGATACGCATCGGACCGACCACGACCGCCACGATGGCCCCGAGCATCGCGGCCGCCCCGGTGAGGCTCCACGCGCTCGCGCGACGCTTGGCGCTCTGTTCTACCGCGGCGGTGGACGCCTTTCGCAGCAGTCGGTCGAAGTGCTCCCGCGCCAGATCCGGCGAGCCCGCACCGTCACCTTCTCGGGTTCGCTCGACCACCCGGAGCGCGCGCAACGCTCGGTGCCCGAGAACGTCGTCGGACGGCACGAGCACGCGACCGATGGTGCGCGCCACATTCTGAAAGTCGCGACGCTCGCGAACCGTGCGAAGCAAGATGGCGAAAATCGCTCCGAGCACGAGCCCCCCGGTGGCGAGTCGCGCCGCGGGGGTTCCCAGCCGAGCGAGGTGGGCCCCACCGAGCACCACCACGACCAGGAACGAGAACAGGGCGGCGCGCGACGCTCGGCCTACGAGCCCGCGCCAAACTACCGCTAGTTCCGCGAGGATGGGGGGCACCCACTGAATCTAGCAGGCGCGATCGACGTGCCGCCAAGCGCGGCGCAAAGTCGCGAAAAAACCCGGGCGGTGCGCCAAAAAGCCCCGCCGCTGCGTCAATAGCCCGAGAGCGCAGCGAAGCGCTGCCGATGAAACGCCGCGTCGCCGAAGGTCATCTCGGCGCCTCGCGCCCGCTTGAGGAAAAATCCGATGTCGTGCTCGTCGGTCATGCCGATGCCGCCGTGAATCTGCACCGCCTCGTTAGCCGTGAGCAGAAACGCCTCGGAGCACTTCGCCTTGGCCACGGACACCAGGGCCCGAGCGCGGTCGTCACCGGCGTCGAGAGCGCGCGCGGCAGCCATGACGGCGGAGCGCGCGAGTTCGATCTCGACGAAGACGCGCGCCGCGCGATGCTTGAGGGCTTGAAAAGAGCCGATCGGTACGCCGAACTGAACGCGCTCCTTCATGTACTCGACGGTTCGATCGAACGCTTCGCTCATCGAGCCGAGCATCTCGGCGCAGAGCGCGGCGGTGGCGCCGTCGATGACCGAATCGAGCAGCGCGGCGCCCTCGCCTGAGGCGCCGAGCCGGGCGGTGGCTGGCAACTCGACCCGTTCGAGTCGCAAGATGGCGGCGTTCCGGGCGTCGACGCGACGTTGCACGGCGACCTCCACACCACCAACACGGGTGGGGACGACGAACAGGTCGATACCCGCGGCGGCTGCGGTGTCACCGCTACTTCGGGCCGAGACGATGTACGCATCGGCGCCCGAGCCGTCGAGCACGTGCACCTTTTCCCCCGTGATCCGGTAACCGTTGGTCGTCTTTTCGGCGCTCGTCTCCACGTGGTGAGCGTCGAACCGGGAGCCCGGCTCTTGATAGGCCAGGCACACGCGCTTCGAACCGTCGATCACTCCGTCGAGCCAGCTCGATTCCGAAAAGCGCCCAAGCGCCAACGACCGACCGCCGAGCATGACCGAGCTCAGCAGAGGTTCCGGCGTGAGCGCGCGACCCAGAGCTTCGAGCACCACCGCCATCTCGGCGACACCGAGACCGGCGCCGCCCTGATCGGTGGAGAACGGGATCGCCGTCCAACCGAGTTCGGCCATTTTCGCGTAGACCTCCTTGGAATAGCCGTTCTCGTTCTTTTCGTCCCGAAGCCTTCGGAGTCTCTTCAGCGCGTCGTCGCGCGACACGAGCTCCGCGGCGGTTTTTGCGAGCAGCTGCTGGTCGTCGTCGAGAACGAGTTTCATGATTCTTGGGCTCAATCCGGAAGGCCGAGCACACGCTTGGCGATGATGTTGAGCTGGACCTCACTGGTCCCGCCTTCGATGGTGTTGCCCCGCGACCGCAACCAGTCTCGGGTTTGCTGCAAGTCCTCCTCGGAGAATCCAGGGCCCTCCCAACCGACTGCGCTCGGACCCCGCATGCTCTGCATCGCTTCGTGGCGCCGCTGGTTGAGCTCGGTGCCGTAGACTTTGAAGATCGACGACTCCGGCCCGGGTTTCTGACCGGCCTTCGCGCCATCGTGACTGCGTTGGACGGTGAGCTCGAAGCACGCCTGATCAATCAACAGCTCCGCGACGCGGTCGCGCTGGACGTCGTCCTGAATCCGCCCCTCGCGCTCGCCAAGTGTGCGGCGCGCCGTTTCCACGAGCACGTCGGTGCGTTTCTTCGCCCGCCGCCCGGCGCCGAAGACGCTTCCAATCATGCTGCGCTCGTGACCGAGCAGCGCCTTGGCTACGGTCCAGCCCGCGTTAATTTCGCTGACCACGTTCTCGACGGAGATCCGCACGTCCTGGAAAAAGGTTTCACAGAAGGGTGACGCCCCGCTGATGAGCTTGATGGGTTTGACGCTCACCCCTTCGGTCTCGAGATCGAGCAGGATGAACGTGATGCCCGACTGCTTCTTGACGTCGGGGTCGGTGCGCACGAGCAAGAACATCCAGTCGGAGAAGTTGCCGTAACTCGTCCACACCTTCTGACCGTTGACGACGAAGTGATCCCCGTCGCGCACCGCCCGGGTCTGGAGCGACGCGAGATCGGAGCCGGCGTTCGGCTCGCTGTAGCCTTGGCACCAACGGATCTCCCCGCGCACGATTCTCGGAATGTGCTCCGTTCTCTGTTCTTCGGTGCCGTATTGCAAAAGCGTCGGACCGATCATCTGAAGACCGAAGCCATAGAGCGGCGGCGGCATCTCGAGACGAAAGATCTCCTCCGCGAGCACTTTGGCTTCGACCTTCGAAAGCCCACCTCCGCCGTACTCTTTCGGCCAGGTAGGCGCGGTCCAACCTCTTTCGCGCATCACGTCGAGCCAGCGCTTGGATTGCGGGTAGACGTAGGTCGGCCGGCGGCCCCCCCACACGATGGCATCGGGGTCGGTGGCCTTCTGCCGCAGCTCGCTCGGTGCGTTCTTTTCCAACCACGAGCGCGTCTCGGCGCGAAAAGACTCGAGGTCGCTCATCCGTCGGTGGGTTTCGTCATGGCGTCGACCCGATGAGAACGCCCGCATCTACCGCCGTCAATACACCTGGCTCACACAGAGGCGCAGGTCGCAATCGCCCGCGATACACTCGAGCACGTCCGCGCGCGCCGTCACCGGCAGCGACGAGAGGGCTGAACGGCACAGTTCCTGGTCGTGGAAGCGTTCCGTTTGTGGGGTCGGCGGACATCGCTTCAGGTACTCGCGGCAAGCAGCGTCAGTCTCGTCCTGCACGCAGGACTTCTTCATCGCCGAAAGCGCACAGTCGAGCGTTGCTTCAGACTGGCAGGCCGCCACCGTGCCGCTGTTGCCCCTGAGACAGTCCGCGAACGCTTCGGCCACCCGCGGCACGAAGACTTCGCCCAGGAGCTGGCAGATGCCCTGAGTCCAGTAGGCCGTGACGTTGCACCGCGCACCGCCTTCGGGGCTCACGATGGAGAAGCAATCGCCGCGCGTGCCTTCGGAGTTGTCGCACCCCGACTCGTCCGGGGCGACGGCTGGCACGGGTGACGCGTCCGGAGCAGGCGAGCGCTCGGCGGGAGCTACGGTCGGCGCCACAGGCTCGGGGACCGCATCACACTGGAGGGCTCCGGTGAGCAGCACGAACACGAGCGCCACGGCACCGGGAGATTTTCTGAACACGTTCACTTCGCGACCGTCGTGCATCACGAGTCTCTGGAACCCCCAAGGGGCGTGGCATTGCGACTTCGGCTGCAGAGAACTAACATCCATACCGTCGTGGAGAACGCCGCCCGGATAAAGCGCGTACTTTTGTCGCTGTCGGACGCGGGGATGCGGGTCGGGTGGCTGCACGAGTACCTCTGCAAACTCCCGACCGAAGACGCAGCCCGCGCCCTCGACGACTTGGCCGCAGAGAACGAAGCGGCGGACCCTCACGCGCGCGAAGCGATGATCGCCGTGGCGATGCTGCTCGCGAGCAAACCCGACGCGGAAATCATCGACGCCCTCCGCAAGGAAACCGCTTCTCAACGCCTGTTCAGCCTGGCGAGGCCTCTGCGTCGCGCGCCGCGCCCCATTCTCCAGGCGCTACCCGCCGACAAGCTCCCGGTGCCCGACTACGGAACCGGCCGCGAGCTCACCCTGGGCGAACGGAGAAGCTTGGCGCGCAAACCGACGCGCAGAGCCTTCGAGCAGCTCATCGCCGACCCGCATCCGATGGTCATCCGCCAGCTGTTGCAGAACCCCAAAGTGACCGAAAACGATGTGGTGCGGCTAGCCACCAAGCGGCCCGCCCGAGCCGAGGCGATGCGAGAAATCGTGCTTTCTTATCGTTGGCTTCGTCGATCGCGGGTGCGCATGGCCATTCTCTTCAACCCCGGGGCCCCACCGGAAATCGCGATTCCGATCCTGCCGCTCTGCATGCGCCCCGAGCTTCGGGAAATCGTGCAGAGCACCGAAACGTCGGTCGTGCTCCGAGCAACCGCTGTCGAGTACCTCGAACGACGTCCACCGATGGAAGGTGAGGCATCCACGGCGACGTTACAGTAGCTATTCGTCCTCGTCGTCGAAGCTGAACATCATCATCGCGCGGGTCGCCACCTTCTCCGCGCACGATTCACAGAGCGGCGGCTCTTCGTAGCGAACCTCGTCTCCGCGAGTCCAAACGAGCAGACCCGATCCCGGTGGCGGGCCCGCGAACCGTTTGCCGCAGGCATCGCACTCGTGCTCGAGAGCGCCCGCATCGGTCGACGCGGGCTCGACTTCAGGCGGCGTCGGCGCGGTCGACTTGGAGATGGAGGGGCTTGCCATGGCTCGCCGAGTATACCCCCGCCTCGACGGGTTGCTAGCGGGTTGACCTACTCAGCCGGAGGAGCCGCGGCATCGGCGGGTGCGTCCTCGGCAGCGGGTGACGCGGCCTTCTTCTCGGATACCCCACACGCAACCGCCAGCAGCTCGACGACGTCGAGCTGCTTGACTTCGTCTTCCTTCTGCTCGGCCTTCAGGCCGTCGGTGAGCATCGTCATGCAAAACGGGCAAGCGCTGGCGATCGTCTTCGCTCCCGTGTCGAGGAGTTGCTTCGTGCGCTTGACGCTCACCCGGTCCTTGTTCTGCTCTTCCATCCACATCTGGGCGCCGCCGGCTCCACAGCACAGGCCCTTGTTGCGCTGCCAGTACTCGACCTCGAGCAGCCGCACCCCCGGCAGACTCGCAAGAAGCTCTCTCGGAGCGTCGTAGATCTCGTTGTACCGGCCGAGGTAGCACGAGTCGTGATAGACGACGTCGCCGTCCGCGGACTTCTCGGTCGGCTTCAGCTTGCCTGCCTGGACCAGACCGAGAAGAAAATCCGTGTGGTGAACCACGTCGAACTTGCCGCCGACGTCGGGGTATTCGTTGAGCAGCGCGTTGAAGCAGTGCGGGCAAGTCGTCACGATCTTTTTGACGCCGCCTTGCTCCTTGTAGCCGTTCAGCGTCTCGGTGTTCGCCTCCTGGAGCGTGAGCGCCAAGAACTCGTTACCTGCTCGCCGCGCGGGGTCGCCGGTGCACGTCTCTTCCTCGCCGAGGATGGCGAAGTCGACATCGGCTTTCTGAAGTAGCCGGGCGGTCGCTCGAGAAATCTTCTTCGCCCGGTCGTCGTAGCTCGCCGCGCACCCCACCCAGAACAGCACCTCGCTCTTCGGATGCTCGGCGAAGGTCTTGAGATCGAGACCTTCCGCCCAGTTGGCGCGGTCCATCTGCGACAGGTTCCACGGATTTCCGTTGGTCTCCATCGCCTCGAAGGGTTTGTTCAGCTCGGCGGGAAATTCGCCGCGAATCGTGACGAGGTTTCGCCGCATCGCGACGATCTTGTCCACGTAGGTGATCATCACCGGGCACTGCTCCTCGCAGGCACGACACGTCGTACACGCCCAGAGCACGTCTTCGTGCACGACGTTCGGCACGAGGTCGATGCCCTGATACTTCTCGTCTGCGCCGTTCTTGGACTCGTCGGATTCCTTCGGTTCGTCGCCGTCGGAGTCTTCGGCTTCTTCGGAAACGTCAGGCAGTGCCACCCCACCGCGCGGAGCGCCATCCACGGTCGCAAACTCTTCCTGCCGGGCATACAGATGGTCGCGAAGATCCACCGTCAGCGCCTTCGGGCTCAGAATCTTTCCGGTGGTAAACGCCGGGCAGTTGTCCGAGCAACGTCCGCATTCGGTGCACGTGTAGAAGTCGAGGATATCCTTCCAGGTGAAGTGCTCGATCCGCGCGTAGCCGATCGGGTACTTGCCCATGTCCTCTTCTTCGGTGGCTTTCTCCACCAGCGCCATCAGCTCTTCGGTGTTCTTCGCGATCGGGCGGAGCCGACCTGGCGACTCGATGTCGCGATGCATCACGTTCGGGATCGCCGTGATGATGTGGAAGTGCTTCGAATAGGGAAGGATGTTGAGGAAAATCAACACGAGGGACGCATGCGCCCAAAATCCGGCGTGGGCGACGACGACGAGCGGCTCCACGCCGAGATCGGCAAGCAAAAGCGCTGCGGCGGATCCCGCCGGCTCGGGATACGCGTGGTACGAAATCTGCGCCGTGCCCGCCGCCGCTCCCTTGTGCGCGATGACCGCCTGGGCGCGCTCGCACCAAACCCGAGCGTCGTTCCCGGGCCCACAGAGCTCGTCCATGCGGTGCCACAGGACGTTTGCCGCGCCGACGTAGAAGATGTCGGACAGCATCATCGTCAGAATGATGAGCAGGATGAGCAACCCCTCGAAGCTCAGCTTCATCCGCTTCTGCACGTTGATGGTGCGGTAGTAGACGAACACCAACGCCCCGAGGATGACGGCGACCGCGAAGATCTCTTTGACGAACGCGTAGATGTGCCCGATCGGCAACCCGAGCACGGGCTCCGGCCCGAAAATGAAGAGGTTGAACTCCGGGCTCAGACCGCGACCCCACAGGATCAGCGTGTTGAACAGAAGGACGACAAAACCGAAGAAGATGAAGTTGTGGGCGAGTCCTGCGAGGAAGTAGTAGCGCATCTTCCGCTGAAAGAACGCGAACTCCCAGACGCCGGCGAGGCGCTTCCCCATGTCCCGGAAGCGGCTCTCGTTCGTGGGTCCCCCGACCATCAGCAAGTTCCAGCGGTGGTGCGCGCTCCACAGGAACATGGCGACGAGGCTGAAGAAGACGGCGAGCATCGCGATCGGATTCATCGATTCCTCAATCTGGGCCGAGGGGTGGTTGGGCGGGCGGCACTTTTGCACGGCCGGCCCGACTTGTGGGGCGAGTCTAGGCCCGGCTGCGGGGCCGGTAGCCTCTCATTCAATACCTAGGCGGTCGTCCCAAGTGGCGTCAACAGTGCTGGATTGTAGTTTTAGAGCTGAAACTCTAGGTGGCGGCTCTGGCGCAGCACACGGCGGATCTACGCTGCACGCCGGCAGCCCGGCCCTGCCCCGGCCAACGCCGTCACTGGCTCATGAACCAGCTGATGATGGCGAGCAGCGCCACGAGCGCCAACACGAGCATCCACGGGATCGGAGGTGCCTCCTCGGGCGCGGCGGCGGGCTCGATCGGCGCGGCGACCGGCGGGGGCGGGATGCTGAGACTCACGTGTTCGGCATTCGCCTCCTCGACGGTGCCGAAGCGCACGCTGACCAAGAGATTTCCGCGAGGCAAGTCCGAATCGGACTCGGGCATGCCGCCGCGATCCGGAATGCGGACGACGACGCTTCGTTGTGAAGACGAAGGTGGCCCGTCGTCCGTGTGGGTCTCGGGCAGCGTGATCTGGATGCTCTCCGGCTCTTCTTTGCGGGGGCGGGTGGACACCGCGCCGGAGCGCTCGCAAACGTCGCATCCGCCGCCCTCACACCGAGCGCAGGTGATGTTCCGCGGGAGCTCGAACTCGACGGTGGCTCCTCGACTCAACCACTCCCGGGCGACGGTGATGCGGTGCACTCCGTCCGGACCTCGCGGAATGTCCAGTTCCCCCGTGACCTTGCCCAGGACCTTCGCCACTAGTTTCCACAATACCCGAGCCGAAGCGCGGCGAGGCCATCGGATTTTTCCGGACCCGGGGTTATCCCCACACGAACAGCCCCGGGGGGCCGTCAGAGTTCGATAAGCAGCGTCTTTTCGTCCTCGGGCTCGAGGAGCTGCAGCTCCAGCTGATAGGTCTTCGGCCCGACGCGCGCCCCGACGACGACATCGATGGGTGGATTTTCCCCGCCGAGCTGCTCGAGGCGCACGACGACGCGATAGACACCTCGGATCGGGTCACCGCGTTCGAGGAAGACGTTTTCCATGTTCTGCCCCTGGCATTCGTTCTTTCTACCCGGGCAGTCCCTGTCTTTCTTGAGCCCGCTCGGCGTGGCGCGGTTGACGTCGACCAATTCGCCGTCGGGATCGGTCACTTGGAGGTCGACGTCGGCTCCCGCCGCCTCCCACGCGATCGCGAACTGCACGAGCCCGGTATCGACGCCGCACCCCTCGTCGATGACCCCGTTGCAGTTGTCGTCACGCGCGTTGAAGCAGAGCTCGGCGCCCGTCGGTACACAGGCGCGACGAATCACGACGCCCGGGGTGGCCTCGAGCTTCAGCAAGCTCGGTCCGGAGCTCGTCGCCGGGGAGGCGGCAGTCGGGTGACAGCCGAGCCCGCCCGCGAGGCCGAGCAATGTCGCTACAGCCGTTGCATTCCGGATCACTCGGCGTTGTCGCTCACGGGGATCTTCACGCCCGTGACGATCTTCGGATTCATGAGTTCGTGATAAGCGGCCCGAGCCAGCTCTCCTGCTGGTCCCTCCTCGTCACGCAATGCCTGAAGCACGCCCTTCTCCTTGAGGAAGTGCAGCGTTCGGATCGCGGCCTCGCGATTCTTATCGTCTTTCCTGGCCATCATCATCAGGCGATGGCGAAGCACCACGCGGGTGAACGAGTGCGGACCGTTGTCGAACTGTAGGTTCTCGAATTGCTTCTCGAGCTGAGCGCGCGCCCACTCTTGAGGAGTTTCGTCCCAAACCAGCTGCGCGATCGCCGCGGCGTTGTCGACGTAGCGAAAGATGTGTCCCTTTTCGAGGTCGTCGTGTGACCAGTAGCCAAAGCTGTTGAAGTAGACGTGCTGCAGGTCGTCCATCGCGGGCTTCTTGCTCTTGTCGAAGAACATCGCAACGGCGCGTTTGGCGGTGTCCTTGTCGCCGCCCAAGATGAGCGCCAAGCCCGCGTCGACGATGAGGCGGTCGTCCTTCATCTTCTCCAGCAGCTTGTTCTTCACCTCGTCGTCGAAACCAGCCTTGCCGAGCGCTCGGGCCGCCTGATGCCTCGTGTCGACGTTGTCGACCTCGGGCACGATGAGCTCGAGAAGTACGCCTTGAATCCCCTCGGTGGGTCGAGTGATGAGCGTCTCGAGCAGGCAGGATCGCCTAAACTGCTGCTTCTTGTCGCTCGTGTCGTTCCACTCCTGAATCTTCTCGATGACGGTCTTGAGATTTTCCTCGGTCGCCACCCACGCCATCGCCTGGCAGGCCATGTTCCGGCCGCCCTCGTGCTCCTTGTCGTCTTCGACGTACTCGAGCAGCTGATCGAAGGCCTCGGGCTTGCCCCACTCGGCGAACCCCTGGGACGCGCCGTAGCCGAGAGCGCGAAGGGTCATGCCGAGAATGGCGAGACCGCCACCCATGAGCGAATCGTTGCTCGAATCGATGTCGTCAGGCCGGCGCGTCAACTGCTTCTCGAGCGTCTTCCACGACGGCTCGTCTTTCATCATGCCGACATACCGAAGCGCACTCTGCGCGATCTCGAACTCGCGGGGAAACGGCGGCTGCTGACCTTCGAGCGGCAGCGTCGCGTTGGGATCGGCCCAATCGCGGAGCTGCCTCAAGATCGCCTTGTCCTCGGTTTTCATCCGCGCGAGGGCTCGGAGACCGTTGGCGTGTGGCGTCGGTAGCTCGTTGATCCAGAAGTTCACCGCCTCTTCGGCGTGCTCACGGATCATCTCGTGTTTGTCGGGGTGCAAAAACGCCAGGTCCGCGATCATGCGCGCACAGACCACACGCTCCTCGTCGGTCCGCTTGAGCATCTGCTCCCAGTCGTACTTGTCGCTGTAGATCTTCTGCGGATCCATCCTCAGACGCTTGGACAGCGTCGGGATCGCTCGCACATCGCCGATCTCCGCGAGCGCCACCGCCGCTTCGGTCTGCCAGTGGATGTGCGGATCGGTCTCGAGATACTTCACGAGGAAGTCGCCACCGCGCGGGTCGGCGAGCTCACGAACCAACTGCATGATGACCTTGGTTCGGCGCCAACGGGTTTTGACGTCGGTGACCTTGTCCGCCACCTTGATGGCGAGAACGAGACCCTGAGCGCCGATGCCGTCACGCAGCGCGTGCAGGTACTTCTCTCGGCTGTCCTTGTCGGACTTTTCGATGGCCGAAAGCAACGGCTCGAGTGCCTTCTCGCTCCCGATCTTGCCGAGACCGGGCGCCGCCTGCCGCGACACGTCGACCTCGGGGTCTTGCACGAGCCGGATGAGGGTGTCGACGTACTTCGCGTCGGCTTTTCGCGACAATACCGTGGCGACGAGCTGCTTCACCGCGGGGCTCTCGGCCTCGTACTTGTCCGCGGAGACCAGCGCGACGAGCTCGTCGATGGAGATGAGCTTGACGATCTTTTCGGTGTCGAACGCCACGACGCTGTCGAGGCGCTGCACCTTGGAAAGGTGCCCCACTCGGTAGAGCTCCATCACTTTGGCGAACGCCTGCGTCTCACCGAGCTCCACGAGCGCCCAAGCCACCTGAGGCGCTTCGCCCTTGTCGGACTCTTGCAGAAGCTTGAGCAACACCGGCTTGGCGGCATCGGCGGCCGGCGAGCCATACCAGGCGAGCGCGGTGGCGGCCTGCGCGCGGACGGTGACCTCTGGGTCGCCAAGCGCCGCAATCGCGAGGTTCACGCCCTCGGGGTCCTCGAGGAAGGCGAGCTGCTTCAGGCCCATGCGACGAAGCTCGCGCCCACCCTGGCCGCCGAACTGGGTGGTCGCGGCGGCGTACTCTCGCCACTTCGGGATCTGGTCCTTTTCCGGGAGCACGAACACCGCGCGCATTCGCTCGTGCGCTTGGTCGACGCTGATCTCCTCGGCCGACTGCTTGGCCCCCATGAAGAAGAAGACGGCGCCGCCAACCACGACCGCGAGCAAGATCAGGACCGCGATGGGCTTGAATCGACCGGTCTTGAAGTCGCCGTCGCCGGGCCCGAGCATGTCGCCACCGCCGCCGCCGGCAGGAACGCCGCCGCCGGGCGGGTCCGCCGGAAGGTCTTCGTCATCCGGCGGCCACTTCGCAAAATTGGCGAGGGGCGGCTTGCCGCTGTTCGGGCCTTGAGCGGGGATACCCCGGTCGGTGTTCGGTTCGAGCATGGGTCCTCCCGACTCGGCGGAAGCCTCGCCGAAGCCGTGCTGGGGGCGCACCTTATCCCAGCATCGCGCCTAGGAATACCCGGCCTCGGAGCGCCTTTGGCCCGCCACTGTTGCCCCTGCCCCCAAGCGCCGGGTCCGCCGAGGCCAGCATTAGTCACAGTGAAAAATTCCGTCGCGCCTGAAAAAACCAGTGCTCGCTGGTCGAGAAATCGCGTGCCTGCGCGATGGACACGGTGCACAGCGGAGGCGACAACGCCGGGGTGAGGCCCGATCCCGGCTCCGTCACCGAATCCTCGTCCTGGGTGCGGCCACTTTACGTCGCGTTGTTGACGACGGCAGCCGTCACCGGGCTTTCGTACCTCCTGCCGTTGGTGGGATTTGCGGACTACGCGGCCACCGCGGTCGGTATGGGCTTCTTCGCGGCCGCCTATTGGGTGGCGCTCCGGCACGACGAGAACGTCGTTCGACACTACGGCCTGTCGCTCGGCGGCTTGCTCGAGCCGCGAGCCATCGAGGTCCGTCGCGTCGTTTCGGACGGCGCCCGGGCGATCGGATGGGGCCTCGCGCTCGCCGTAGTCTTCCTTCCACCGTTTTGGGTCGGCTACGCGTACTGGTGGAAGCCACCTCAAGACTTCTCGCCGGCCTTGTTTCGACCGCTTCTCGACGACGCTCCCGGTCAGCTCCTCGTCATCGCTCTGCCGGAAGAGGCCTTCTACCGCGGCTATCTCCAACGCGCGTTCGACGACGTCTGGAAGCCGCGATTGAGAATTTTCGGCGCGGACATCGGATTCGGCCTCGTCGCATCGGCGGCGCTCTTTGCAGTGGGCCACTTGTTGACCGAGCCGCACCCGAACCGTCTCGCGGTTTTTTTCCCGGCACTCGTGTTTGGGTGGCTGCGCGCGCGCACCGGCGGAATCGGCGCCGGTGTCGTGTTTCACGCCCTCTGCAACCTCTTTGCTTCGTTTCTGGCGAGAAGCTACGGTTTCCTCGCTTGATCCCCGACGCCGTATTGCTGCCGCTCATCGATAGGGCGCTCGCCGAGGACCTCGAAGGGGGCGACCTCACGACCGAAGCCACGGTGCCGGAACACACGCGGGCGGTGGCTCGGGCCGCCGCCCGACAAGAGCTCGTCGTTTGCGGTGGCGAGGTGTTCGAACGGGTCATGCAGCGAGTCGACGGCAAGCTCGTCGTCGACCGGCTGCTCGACGACGGTACCGTCGCCAAGCCCGGCGACGTGCTCTGGACCGTCGAGGGCGCCGCTCGTTCGATCCTCATGGCCGAACGCACGGCGCTGAACTTCGTTCAGCGCATGACCGGCGTGGCCACGCTCACCAAGACCTACGTCGACGCGCTCCCCACTGGCTCGAAGACGCGGATCACCGACACCCGAAAAACGACACCGGGGCTGCGATCTCTCGAACGGCACGCCGTGCGCTCAGGAGGAGCCCACAATCATCGCGATTCCCTCGGCTCCGCGGTGATGATCAAGGACAACCACATCGCCACCGCCGGTGGCGTCAAGATGGCCATCGAATCGGCCCGTGCTCGCGCCCCTCATACCTCTCGCATCGAGGTGGAGGTCGACACCGACGCGCAGCTCGACGAAGCGTTGGCAGCCGGGGCCGACGTCATCCTGCTCGATAATTTTCCGCCCGCCGGTATTGCTCCAGCGGTGGCAAAAGTCGCGGGTCGAGCCTTGATCGAAGTCTCCGGCGGTATCACCCTCGAACGGATCCCGGAGCTGGCCAGTGCCGGCGTCGACGTCATCAGTGTGGGGGCGTTGACGCACTCGGCCCCGGCGGCCGACATCGGGCTCGACATCGCGCCGCTGCCCGAGACCTCGTGAGCACGTCCTTGTTCGCGGCCGAGCGTTTCGGGCGGCTCCGAGCCGAACGCGGAGCAACCTGGGGCGACCCGCTCGTCGCCGTCGGCGAAACCGGCTCGACGAACGACCTCGCCATGAGCGCTGGACGTGCTCTGGCACCCGAGGGGGCAACGTTCGTCGCGGACGCCCAGTCGAAGGGCCGCGGCCGCCGGGGCAATACCTGGAGCTCCCCCGCTGGCGAGAATCTGCTGGTGTCCGTCGTGCTCCGACCAAAGCTCGCCATCGACAAGGTGAGCGCGCTCACCCTCGCCGTCGGCCTCGCCGGTCGCGACGCCATTCAACCGCGGGTGGAAGCGCAGGTTCTCGTCAAATGGCCGAACGACCTGCTCGCCGGCGGCCGCAAGCTCGTCGGCATCCTCGTCGAAACTCAACTCTCCGGCGGCAGCGTCGACCTCGTGGTCGTCGGTGTGGGCATCAACGTCGCGATGCGAAAGCTCCCCGACGAGATCCGCGAGTCGGCCACCTCTCTGGCCCTTCTCGGCGCCACCGACCTCGACCGTGAATCCTTGCTGGTCGACTTTCTGATCCATCTCGAACGGCGCACTCGCGCCTACGAAAGCACCGGGCTGGAAACGATGCTCGCCGAGCTCGACGACGTCGACGCCTTGCGGGACCAATCGATCCAAGTCGACGAAAAGCGCGGCACCGGCGCCGGCATCGACCGGACCGGCGCACTGCTCGTTCGAACGTCCAGCGGCGTCGAACGAATCATCAGCGGCACCGTCACCCGCCCGGAGTGAAGCTCGGGGCTATGCGGCCTCTTGGAGGGCGTGGGCCAGCAGGCGTCGACCGCGGAAGAGGCGACTCATGACCGTGCCCACGGGCACACCGAGCACGTCAGCGGCTTCGCGGTACGAATGATCGTCCAGATCCACCAGCCGCACCACCGCGCCGAATTGCTTGGGGAGCCGCTCCACCGCGTTCTCGACGTTGGGGGACAGCGACTGCATTGGCGGCGGGGTGTCGCGGTGAGTCCAGGCGCACGGGTCGACGGTCAACGACGACAATGCATTCCGCTCGCGCTTGAGCTTGCGACACCGAGTGACGAAGACGCTGAACAGGATCTGATGAACCCAAGCCCGCATGTTCGTGCCCGGCCGGTAGCTCTGCTGGAACCGGAGCGCTCGCACCACCGTGTCCTGAACGATGTCGTCGGCTTCGACCGGATCGCGACAGAGGCGCACGGCCCGCGAGCGCAACCCCGACGTGAGCTCGCCGAGCTGGGTGCGAAAGTCGACGTTGGCGGGGGTGCTGAGCAGGTTCGCGATGGGATTGGGCATACGAGGCGGAATCGCAAGCTTCGTGCCAGCCCCCGATCTGCCGTTGAAGCGGCATTTACGCCCCGATGGCTGCGTCCCCGCGGACGCAGCCGCGTGTCAATCTGGCAGCACACCCGAGCCCGCTGCCAGGGCGGCAAGCACGCCGGGAACCTCATCCGCGATTTCGCGAGCCAAGAGGCCGCGGTCGGAGCCCGTTCTCGCGCGCCAGCGGTCGCCGGCGAGCCCGTGCACGTGAACGGCGGAGAACGCCGCCGTCCGCGCCGGAAGCAGGCAACTGAACGCACCCAAGATGCCGCTCAACACGTCGCCCGAGCCCGCCGTCGCGAGCGCCGCATTCCCGCTCGAGTTGATGACCGGCGGGACACCCGGCGATGCGATGAGCGTGTGAGCGCCCTTGAGAACGACGACCGCCCGAGCTTCCTCACTCGCTCGTTGCACGGCGGCGAATCGGTCGGCTTCCACCTGCGCCGTCGGCACGTCGAGCAGCCTGCCCATTTCACCTGGATGCGGTGTCAGCACGAGAGTGCCCGGAGCCTTTTCGAGCTCGGAGGCACGACCCGCCAAGTGAGTGATGGCGTCCGCGTCCACCACCTTCGTTCCGTCCCACGACAAGACGACGTGGTCGACGATCTCGCGCGCCGTTTTCGAGTGCCCCAATCCGGGACCAATCACGACCGCATCTTTGCCCTCGAGCATGGCGTCGAGTGATGGCGCGATCGCCGCCGGATCGATTCGTGCCGTCATTTCCTCGAGCACCCGGGCTTCGACAGCGTCGATGGCGTCCGGAAGGGCAGCGATCCAAACGAGGCCCGCCCCCGATCTCAGCGCGCCTCGAGCGAGCAGGAGCGACGCGCCGATGGTTCCGGGCGAGCCACTGATCGCCAAAACGCGCCCGTTCGTCCCCTTGTGCGCCGCGACCGAGCGCGGCCGGATGACCTGAGCGACATCCTCGGTCTCGAGCAGGTACGCGCTCAGACCCGCGCGCTCCCCGGTTGCTGCAGGCGCCCCGATGTCGACCACCGAAAGCTCACCAGCGTGACGAGCTCCACTCGGCGTGAACAGTCCGAGCTTTCGCTCCGCGAAGGTGATCGTTTGATGGGCCTCGACCGCCACGCCGAGGACGGCTCCGGTGTTTGCGTCGATCCCCGATGGCACGTCGAGGGCAAAGCACACTCCGCCGGCACGGTTCAGCGCCGTGATGACGTCGCGCATCCTTCCTTCGATCACGCGGTCGAGCCCAGTCCCGAACAAGGCATCGACGACGACATCCGCCGCCGACAGCGCCTCGCCGAGCACCGAGAGATCATCCTCGGCGCCGATTTCGGCGAAGTCACCCCCGATGCCGACCCAGGCTTCGTGGTTGCTCCTGGCGTCCCCCTTCAACTTGCTCGCCTCGCCGATCAGAATCGCGAGCACGTCGGCGCCAAACATCGAAAGCCGCCGAGCGACGACGAAGCCATCACCGCCGTTGTTGCCGGGCCCGCAGACGACGACGACAAGAGCGTCTTCGATCTCGACTTCTTCCGCGATCACCTCGGCGGCCCCGCGGCCCGCGTTCTCCATCAGAGCGATGCCGGGAATGTGAAATTCGTCGATCGCCACGCCATCCACCGCACGGACTTGTTCACGCGAAAGAACTGGAATCATGCCCGCCTCACTCCCTCACGCCCCGCGGGCGTCACCGTTTTTCCCGGAGAGCAATGCCGCGTTGAATCGCCGCACGAAAGTCTCGGACCGCACGGTCGAGCCCCAAGAACACTGCGTCGGCTACCACCGCATGGCCGATGTTGAGCTCGCTCACGTGCGAGACCGCGGCGACGTCCACGACGTTGTGACGCGTGAGCCCATGGCCCGCGGCAACCTCGAGCCCGAGCTGCGCGGCATGCTCCGCACCGCGGCGGAGGCGGGAGAGCTCCTCCGCCCGGTTTTGCCCGGCGAGGTTCGCGTAGGCGCCGGTGTGAATTTCGATCTGCCTGGCACCGACTTGTCGGCTGGCCTCGATCTGGCGCTGATCGGCTTCGATGAACAGGCTGAGCTTGATGCCGTTCTTCTCGCAAACCTCGGCGACCGACGCGACCGACGCCTCGTTGCCGACGACGTCGAGCCCTCCCTCGGTGGTTTGCTCTTCGCGACGCTCCGGAACGAGGGTCACGACATCCGGCACGACCTTCGCCGCCACTTTGGCCATTTCCGGCGTGGCGGCCATCTCGAGATTGAGCAGCGTCTTGACGCTGCGACGCAAAGCGTCGACGTCTTCGTCGCGAATGTGCCGGCGGTCTTCTCGCAGGTGACAAGTGATGCCGTCAGCTCCGGCGTATTCGCAGAGCTCCGCGGCGTAGACGGGGTCGGGATACTGTGTGCCACGAGCGTTTCGCAGCGTCGCGACGTGATCGATGTTGATGTGCAGGCGGATCATCGGTGCAGGGGAAGGAGCATAGCGCCGGACCCGCCCACCGGGGAGGTGATCAGTTGGGCCCGGAGAACTCCCAGTCGGCTCCGAAGGCCTGGCTCTTGGGCGTCGGCAGCGCCTCGCCTTTGGGTCCATCGCGACGCACGACCATGGTCCTGCGGGTCACGACGTCCTCGTTCTCGCGGGCGACGACGTGGATCACGTTGACCCCCGGCGTGAGCTTGGCTTCGAACGAGAAGTCGAGCCGTTTCTTGTCAGAACCTTCGCGGTTCGACTGGTAGAAAACCTTCCGGGCTCCGACAAAAACGTAGGCGTCGAGCACGCGGTCGCCATCACTCGCGGAGCCCTTGATGGTGACTGTGTCGGCGCGAGTGGCCAGCGCACCGCTCGACACGTCGAGCATCGGCGGGGACTTGAGGAGCAGCGGCACGAACGCGGTTTTCACCGCAGCACCACCGTCGCGAACACCTTCGGTCGCCACGAACCCGAAGCGAGAGCCCTCGAGCATGATCTTGGTGAACGTTCCGACCGTGCCCGCTCGCTCGACGATGGCTCCGGCGGGCAACGTGCCGACGACCTGAGCGCCAGCCAGCGGTTGACCCCGAACTTCGAGCGAGCTTGCGGAAACCGTGACGTTGCCCGAAGCCGCCGCGATGGCCGGACCCGTCCGGGCGACGGGCAGGGTGATCTTCTCGCTCGAGCCGACTCGTAGGTCTCGATCGTGCACGCTGAGCTCGAGCTTGACGAAGTTCTCACGGAGCGAGCCGAGCACGTCGAGCGTGAACGCGACGTTGCGAACGTCCCCCGGACGCATGTTCGAAATGTCGAACCTGCCGCCGCGAAGCAAGAGCCCAGCGCCCGTCAGGTTACGAATGTTCGCTTGAGTTTCGTGGGAAGAGCCTTTGCCCACGTTTCGAACGGTGAGGTGGATGGTCAGCGCCTCACCGCGGGAAACCTGCCCGTCACCGTTGCCCTTGCGGTCGTCGACGACCTGGTACGAGTAGGCGAAAATCGGCTGCTCCAGGCTCTCGACCGTGGGCCGGACCCAAGCGTCCTTGGGTGGCTCGCCACTCGCGCTCGAGAAGCGGATCCGCACGGCGTCCTCGCGAGTCACCGCATCCTTCGGCACGCTGCAGACTCGTTTGGCATTGAGCGGGAGCTTCTTCGTCGAACCGGGCCGCCGTCCCTCGACGTCGCAAGCCCCCACCGGAACCGTCGCCTTCTTGGTTTCTCCGGGACCGATCTTGCCGAACACGAGCTCCCGCTCGTCGTAGTACCAGTTGTCCGCCTTCGTGATGGCGCGCAGGCGATGCACGGGTTTGTCGCCGTTGTTCTTGACGGTCACCGAGAGCGTCATGCTCTGACCGGCCACGACCTTGTTCGCCGGTCGGTTGGTCTCGACCTTCACTTCGTATTCGCCGGCTTTCGGTCCTTCAGCGTCGTCGCCGGCCGGTGCGGACCAATCGATGCCGATGCCCTTCAGATCCTCGCTGACCGCCGCGACTTCCTGCTTCTGAGCGGTGTCGATGAACCCCTTCACCGATCGCAGCAGATCGGCGCGACGCCCGCGGCCCAACCGCCCGACCAGGTCACGAGCGAAACGAATCGGAAAATCGAGGACGAATTCGTCGGCGATGTCACCGCCGAGAGCGCGCCGCTTCGCCCGCTCACTCTCTGGCAGATTGAAACGCACCTTGACCGACGGACGGTCGTTGCTCCGCTTAGCCCCGTTGGCCAAGCTCTTGTCGAGGTCGCGCTCGCGCAAGTTCCGCTTCGAGGTGAACAAGTCCATCTCGAGCGTGTCCGCGGTCATCGGGTCGAGCTCGATGTCCGGCGTCACCCCGACCCCTTGAATCGAGACGTCACCGGGGGTCAGGTATTGCGCGATGGTCAGCTTCAGCGCGGCACCATCCGGTGTGATTCGCGGAAAAACGAGTTGCACCGTGCCTTTGCCGAAGGTCGTCTGGCCGACGATGATCGCCCGCTCGTGGTTCTTCAGGGCTCCGGCGACGATCTCGCTGGCGCTAGCGCTCGAGGTATTGACGAGCACCGCGAGGGGGTACTGCGGCTCGGTTCCGCGCACTTTGGCGCGCTTTTCCTCTCGGCCCTCGGAGTTGCCGACGGTCGAGACGATCACACCGCGGTCGAGGAAGCGATCGGCGACTCGCGCGGCTTGATCGAGCAAGCCGCCGGGATTGCCACGGAGGTCGAGCACGACGCCCTTGAGTCCGCCCTTTTTTCGCAGCCCATCGAGCGCCGCCTCGAGCTCGTTCGAAGTACTGCTCTGAAACTGCTTCACCCGCACGTACCCCGCGCCGCCGGTCAGCATCCGCGATTCGACCGACTTGATGCGGATCTCCTCGCGCGTCAGCTCGAACGGTCGCGACCCTGCCCACCCGTCAGGCCCATCGCGATGAATGTAGATCGTGACCTTGGTGCCCGGTTTTCCTCGAAGGCGCGCGACCGCATCGTCGAGCGGCATGTTCAGCGTCGACTCGTCGTTGATCTTCATGATGCGGTCGAGTCGCTTGAGACCCGAACGCCCCGCCGGGGTCCCAGGCATCGGCCGCATGATCGTGAGCATCTGATCCCGTATCGAGATCACGATGCCGAGACCTCCGAAATGGCCGGAAGTCGAGAGGTTCATTTCTCGATAAGCGTCGGGGCTCAAAAAGACGCTGTGAGGATCGAGCGTCTTCAGGATCCCGTTGCACGCGGCGTATTCGACGTCGCGAAGGTCCACTTCGGTGTTCTTGAGGTTCGTCTGCAGGAACGCGAACACCTCTCGGAGCCGAGCGGCGACGTCCCAAGGCCCCTGCACGTTGTCTACGCGGAAGTCCTTCTCTTCGGTGCCGACGCGGATCTTGACCGTCGGGGACTTCTCCTCGTGCAACACGATGACCTGCGCCACCTCGCTCTGCACACGGTTGAGCGCGCTCAGGAACATCTGCCGCGGCTTGATTCGGGCCGGGTCGACGTACTTATCGCGAATCGTCTTGAGGGTTTCGTTGACCGCCGTCAACTGGGTGAGGTCGTACGGCGCTTTGGGGTGGCCCGGCGACGTGACCGCGTGGGCCGCCTCGAGGCCACGCCAGAGTCCACCCGTGCCGAAGCTCAGCGCGAAATAGGAAGCGAGCCCGAAGACGCTCAGGATCAACGAGGCACGGCCGAACCGTTCGAGGAGACGCATACAGGGGTGATTCGGAGTATAGCGCCGGAAAATTACTTGGGATCGACCGGGGTTTTCTGGCCGCTGTTCTTACCCACATCGACCTCGAACGCCTTGCGCTTCGCCGAGGCTGAGGGGACCGGATCCTTGACGCCGCCGGGGGCTTTTTCGTCGCGCTTGATCGAGTATCGAACGAGCGCCCGGAGCGCTTTGTTCCGGCTGACGTTGCCGAGGACCATTTTGATGTCTTCGTAGATCGAGGGGTCGACGAGCAGCGCTCCGAGCGTCCCCTTGCCGGCGCGCACGTCCGCGACAATCTTTCGCATGTCCCCGCTCATCTCGTTGAGGTTCTTCATGAACTGCTGCGAACCCTTGTCCCCGTAGATGAGGCTGTGAGCCACACCGTCACCCTCGCGGATGCCGCGCAGCGTCGTGGCGACTTCGCCCGCGGCGTTTCCGAACTGTTCGAGCGTCTTGGTCGGGGCGTCACCGTAGATCACGGTGTGGGCAAAACCCGGTCCACGCTCGACTCGGTCGACGATGTTGCCGACCTTGTGAACCGTGCGATTGAGCTCGAAGCTCGATTGCTGGAGCGCCGTCAGCGTCTTCGAGATTTTGTCGGCTTCCTCCGGGTTGTTGATGAATCGAGCCGCGTAGCCGTCGCCCTTGTCGAGCGAGGTGAGGATGTTCTTGAGAGAATGCACGCTCGACTTGAGATCTTCGCGCAGCTGCTCGTCCGCCAGCGAGCTCGTCGTTTTCTCGAGGTTGTCCATCACGCTGGACGCCTTCTCGCCGAGCTTGTCGATCCTAGAAAACATGTCGTCGCGCGCACCGCGGGTCACGGTTCCGCCCGCGGGGATCGGCTTCGACTCGTGGGACCCGACGGTGATCTCGAGCATCTTGTCGCCGAGCAGTCCTTTGGGTGCGATCGAGATGCGGCTGTCCTCACGGATCCGCCCGGACGCGCTCTCGACGATTTTCATGTGCACGTAGAGCTGGTTGTCTTCGACCTTCTCGGAGTACTCGATCGACCGGACCGATCCGACGTCGATGCCGCCCATGCGAACCGGCGCCCCTCTCTTGAGGCCTTCGACGTCTTCGAAGACCCCGACGTACTCGGTCTTGGAGCTGAACAGCGCACGCTCCTCGCCGATGAGGAAGACCATCGCTCCCAACATCACGAGGCCGGCCAGAACGAAGGCGCCGACCTTGGCTTCACGCGCGGTTGCCATGTGCGGTCCTCAATCTTCCCCCAACCGGACCCAGGGGTCACGCCCGGGATTTGAAAGCGTTGGCACGGCGAAAAAACGCGCAACCAACAGCCACCGACCGCCGATGAGAGGGACGCCGGAGCCCCGCCTGCCGCGGCTCCGGCCCACCGATGACCCCATTCGATTCGCCGGCCGGTGTCACCCCAGCGCCCCGAGGCACCAGTCGGGGGCGCCGCGGGCGCTTCCTTCGCGCCTCTCACCGAATCCCTGAAAGGTGCACGCCGTGTCACTGAAGTCAGAGAAGTTTTTCAAGATCGGCATCGAGCGGCCACGCGCGATCGCGACAAACGAAGTCCGAAGGCGCTTTGCCAGCCAGGGCATCGGTGGGAGAAGAACCCGAGCTCGCATGGTTTCGGCATCACCGCTCAGGGATCCTTCTTCGCCGACACCGGCGCGCGAGGAAGTCGCCGAAGCGGACGCAGGGCCCGCTGATTCACCCCAGCCGCCGCCGACGCGGCTACGCGATCACGCCAGCTCACTGCCCGAGCCCGCGTCAGCCGAAGCAGTCGAATTCGCTCGTGCCCTCGGCTCGAGCATCGCCATCGCCGACGTGCTTCACCGCCGCGGTCACCGCGACCCGGACGCCACGAAAAAATTTCTCAATCCGCGGCTCAGCGAGCTGACGAAACCCGACGACATGATCGATCGCGACGTCGCGTGCGACCGTCTCTCCCGCGCGATCAATAACGGCGAGCGCGTGTGCGTGTTCGGAGACTACGACTGCGACGGCATCACCTCCGCCGCGATCATGACGGAGGTGCTCCACGCACTCGGGGGCGAAGCGGTTCCGGTGCTGGCGAGCCGTTTCGATGGCGGCTACGGCGTCTCCAAGAACGCGCTCGAGCGGATCTTCGCCACCGGCGCGAAGCTGCTCGTCACCTGCGACTGCGGGTCTTCCGACCACGAGTCCCTAGCGCTCGCCACCGCACGCGGCATCGACGTGATCGTCATCGACCATCACCTCGTGCCGGACGAACCGCTTCCGGCCGTTGCGTTCCTCAACCCTCATCGCCCGGAGTGTGGGTTCCCCTACAAAGGCATGAGCTCGTGCGGCTTGGCGTTGTCGGTCGGCGCAGGGCTCAGAGCAGCTCTCGGACGGAAGCTGGATCTGCGCCAATGGCTCGACCTCGTGGCCATCGG
Source organism: Polyangiaceae bacterium (assembly GCA_029261965.1). GTDB lineage: Bacteria > Myxococcota_A > Polyangia > Polyangiales > Polyangiaceae > JAJDAH01. The sequence continues at coordinate 936 of JAJDAH010000216.1, read as the reverse complement.
CACCATCGCGGACGTCGCCCCGCTGGACGGTGACAATCGAGCGATGGTGCGCGCCGGGCTCCTCGCGCTACGAGCCGCCAAGCGACCAGGCCTGCGCGCCATGCTCCGCCTCGCAAAATTCTCCGACGTCCCTGTCACCGGCGAGGACGTCGCTTTCCGCATCGCGCCCCGAATCAACGCACCCGGCCGACTGGGCTCACCCGACCTCGCGCTCGACCTGTTGATGGCCAAGGATCGCACCAAGGCCGACGCGCTCGCCGCCGAGATCGAGCAGCTGACGCTGACCCGCCGCGAAATCCAAGCGCAGATGATCGCAGAGGCCACCGAGGACATCGAGCGGGAGGGGTGGGCCGAAACCGAGTCGCTCGTGGTGGGTCGACCGGGTTGGAACCCCGGCATCGTCGGGATCGTGGCGGGGCGCCTCGCCAGCACCTACGACAAACCCGTCATCGCCATCGGGTTCGACGGCGCCGTCGGCCGCGGCTCGGTGCGCGGTCCGCAAGGCTCTCGTTTGCACGACGCCCTCAGCTCGATGACCGATTGCTTCGAACGGTTTGGTGGCCACCAAGCCGCCGCGGGCGTCGAGATCGTCGAAGGTCGCCTCGCCGAGGTTCGTGAACGCTTCCGACGAGCGTGCGCCAGTGGGCTCGCCTCCCCGGGACCCGACGCCGTGGCCACAGAAACGCCGGTGTGGCTCGCCGAGGGTGATCTGCCCTCGCAAGTGCTCGCGGATCTGGGCCGCCTCGAACCCTGTGGTCAGGGCAATCCCACCCCGCGATTCGTCGTGCGCGCCAACGTCAACTCGGCTCGCGAGGTCAAGGGCGGTCACCTCAAGCTCGATTTGGATTTGCCCGGCAACGCGCCACCGATGGGCGCCTTCGCGCCAGCAATGGGAGACCGCGCCGACGAGCTCTCGGGCGCCGTTGTCGTGACGGG
>JAJDAH010000215.1 GCA_029261965.1 Polyangiaceae bacterium | reverse complement strand
GAGTGGTTGTCCAAGGCGGCGCGCCTGCTGCGTCCCGGCGGAACGCCCGTACTGAGACTCGCCGCGAACGATGCAACCCGTCGAGCCTACGAGCAAATCGAGGCCGCGCTCGACGAAGCGGCATGAAAGAATGTCCGATTGGGGCTAGTTCTCCTCAAACGCGCCGAACGGACTCGGACAAAGGTCGAGGCCGCCTGGCGCGATCGCCGCGACAAAGAGTTCGCTGATATCGATGCGCTCGCCGTCGCGAGCTACGCCACGGCGCTGGTACTCGCTAACCGATTCACCGTGTCCCATCCGATATTGACCACCGCCCGCCGTCGCCTGCTAATCCTAGAGGATCTGGTCGGGACGGTCCGCTTTCAGCAGTACACCGCTCCGGTCAAGGGTTATCAGCATGACCGCGAGCAGATCATTCGCCGGCTCCTCGACGAAGCCTTTGACGAAGTCTCGGGCGAGTTCGAGCAGCGCTGCAAGGCCACCCGCGAAATCTGCGAGGCCAACGCAGCTCCCAACAAGCGGACCCCCAAACACATCGACGCGTGCGTTCGAAAGAGCGACGTCTGTCGCCTGTACCTCGAGGCGAAATCGAAGCGGTAGCCAGGCGGCTGAGCGAGGGACCGCCCTGGACCGGCCGTCAGGCGGCCATCTCCCGGAACGTCCTGTTCACGACGGGGGTATATGGATCGGGCGAGGAGCCCGTTGAAACCGCGTACCACTGGAAGCTCGGGGCAGCCTCCGGCATGGGGGGTCTCTACTCGAGCGTCGATGACATGGCGCGCTTCATGGCGTTTCAGCTTTCTTCCTGGCCTCCGAGCAACACCGCCAACAACGCCCCAGTCCGGCGAAGCACGGTGCGCGAGTCCCACCTCGTCGGCGGGACAGCACTCCCGACGAAGAGGGTGAACGGCATCGGTTGGAGCCTCCGAAACGATTCTGCGATGGGCCATCGTGCCCAGCACAACGGTGGGACCCACCTCTACTCGTCTGCCGTCGTGCTCTTGCTCGAGCGAGACGTTGGCGTGGTGGCCCTGGCGAACGTTGGAAATTCAAGCGTCGACGCTCTTGTCGCTGGCTGCGCACGCATCTTGGCGGGGCAGATCTCGGCGCGCTGAACGACGCGACGGCGTACCTACGGGGAAAGAGCGAGCAGTCGGTCAGGGATGCCCTCGGTCGCGCCGGTTCTGCAAGCTAGCTGGACGCTCTTTCCTCCAGTCGTACCGAGCTGCACGGCGCGGCCAGCGCGCGCCGTTCGCAGGAGCGTTTCGAGCGCCTGGTGGGGGGCGCCGAACAGCGAGTGTCCGCCGACGTGAGTAACGTGATGCTCTTTCGAGAACACGCGACATTCGGGCTCGCCGTGAAACTGGTAGTGGTCCTTCCGAATCGTAAACGAGACGCGACCCTCACAGTCACACATCGAAAGCTGTTCGCCCGCAAGCCGAGCAATCTCGCTCTTCGGGATCAGAGCGCCGGCATAGTCGACGAGTTGGACTCTGACGTCCGCGAGCTCGAGATGGCGATGAAGCCATTGGCCCGCACGAGGCCCGATACCCAGTCTCAAGAGGCGCTCGAGAGGCGCGACGGCGCGTGGAAGCTCGCCGGAAGAACCCTCCGACAGCCACGAGTCTCCTTCAGCGCCGAGTCGGCGCGAATGGCGTTCGCCGTTCCACAAGTGGAAGACTTCGTGGGCGACAAAGTCGAACCAACGTTGGCGAGAATCGCGGGTGTCCGAATTCCACCGACGCCCACTCGTTGCCAAGCGCAGGCCGCGGCCAGCAACACCCCCGTTTGCGTTCTGTCCTGCGGTGCCACTATCTTCATGAGAGGCGAGAAACAGAGGCCGATACGGGAGACTCGTGCGTGTGCGCGTTCCAAAGAGCTCGAGGAGCTTCGGAATGAAACTGGCGGAGGATCGCCGCATCCAATCCGGCATTCCGGGGTCGAAGATCGCGTCGAACGAGTCGAGCTTGGTCGGCGCCTGGGGACCGAAGTAGGCGTACTCCCACCCGTCGAGCCTGCCGGCCGGGGCTTGCCACATGAGTTCGCCGACGGCGCGGCGACCACTGACGACGACGTGGCGGCTCGCCTTCGTCGCGAGGCGCCATTCGACGGTTGGGTCGCTTCGATTTGGACGCGGCGTACCGGGCAGTCGGAGCGCAACGTGACCCAGAAAGAGGACGCGCCCGCCATCCGTAAACCGAGCGTTGAGCTCGTATCCCCCGCTCTGCACGGTGCCGTCGGTGTCAAAACGAACCACCAGCGAGCTGAACGGCTTTCCGTCAATGGCGAACAGAGCGTCCACTCCGTGACGCTTGGTCCATTCAACGCCAGCCGCTGGTGCTACGACTGTCCAACCCCGAGCGCGTCCTTGATCGAGCCTGGACTTGAATTCGACGCTCTCGACGGGAGCAGGGAGCGTGTAGCGCACTTGCCAAGCATCTTCGGCAGGGAGCTCTTGGACGTGGACTCGCCAACCGGGCGATGGGGGTGAAGGTAAGTCCGCAGCGATGGGCGGTGTCCCATGCGCGCCACGCCGTGGCAGGTCCGCGGATGCGACCGCTAGCGCGGCGGGGGAGCAGCCCATGAGGACCAGGACGAGTAGGGAGCGCGCGGTCGGGCTTGTCATCGCGACGGGACTCACCTTGTTGGCCACGCGATCGTCGTCGTTCCGCTATCGCTCAGACACGTTTGCCGTTCGACCAACGTGGTCGCTAGCGTAGTCGAGGACTTCTGCGTTGTTTGGCAGTGCCGCACATGCCGGTGAAAAAGGCTGCCTGGCTCACCGGAGTTCGGCGTTCCACGGCTTGAGGAATAGACCCGCCAGCCGACCTCGACCATCCAGCACGATGCGGAACTCGGCATCCGAGCCAGAAGAGAACTTGACCCGGTAGCGATAGATTCTCAGAAGCGGCGCGTCCGTGGGCATCCATGCTTCGACGTACTCGTACGAAATGTAGTCGCCGAACGCCCCTACCGCCGCCTCCCACGTTTGGCGCTGTAGGTCAGGCGTGAGCTGAGTCCGGACAGCCTCCGTAGCTTCATCACCGAACGGTTTGAAAGAATCCTTGGGCCAACCGGTAAGCAGCCTCGTCGCTAGCGCTGCTGACTTCGCCTTCCCATCGGTGTCGACGTCGCTCTCCGCAAGTTTTCGGAACTTGCCACTCGTTCGAGCTACACCCGCATCGGCTCGAGGTGGAGGCTCCTGCTGCTCGGGTTCGTCTAGAGTCGGACTCTTGGGAGCCTCGGGTGCCTGCGCCGACGGATTTGGCGTGCTAGGCGACCCGTTGCGTGCGCAAGCGACCGACACTGCAAGACAGACAAGCAACAACAGCAGCCTCTGCGCCCTCATGTCTGGTTCCCGAGGCTCGCGCTGCGAAGGGGGGTTGTCAACGAACGTGGCGGGCTTCCAGCCAAGCAGCTTTTCGATGGTCGGTGCGGTAGCATTCGTTGCGGATGCGGAAGTCATCGATCCTCGCCGTGAGCCTCCATTTGCTTTCCGGGTGCGGGACGCCGTGTTCCCAAGGAAACGGCGACGCGCCCTCAGACTTCAGGGGCGGCGAATCGAATGGTGAGACCTACCAGACTGCCTCGTTCGACGGACCGCACGTGCCGTACCCGGGAGGTCAGAGCCTTCGGATCGTCCATCAACTGGATCGGCGCCCCGAGCCGGGCACGATCGACATCTGGGTCGGCTTCGAACAAGCGGGAGAGCTCACTCCTGCCGCCGGCGATCAGGCAGTCATTCGGAACATCGATGGCGAGGCGATCATCGTGAGCAACACGACGTGCTATGACCTGTTCATCTACGTCTACGCTGAAGCGTCCGACCTGTTGGCAAGCGAGATGGATGGCTGAGCGAAACGAGCCGGAAGGCCCCCGCTCGCTACTACCTTCAGTCCTCTCACGCCGACCTGCTTCTCGCACCGGTCCCCGCATGCGAGCGTCGTGTCGAAGTCCAGCGGAAGCCCCGAGGTCGACCATGGCGCGGAGCTTGTCGCGAAGCGCGCCAAGCCCACGCCAAGCGCCCCGAAGGTTGCATCACCTAAGACCTTGATGCAGAACCCCAATCACCACCCCCGGAGGAGTGGCCGAGTGGTCGAAGGCAGCGGTTTTGAAAGACGACCCGATGCCGCACGAAACGACGTGGAAGCAGAAAAGAAGTCGCATCCGATCGCACGAAGCGACGCGAGCGTGCACGATGGCCCACCCTCGGAGCCCGAAGTGGGCCAGGTGGACGGGGTCGAATCGGCACTCGCCGATGCACTGACGAAGGCAGCAACCGCGGGTCGTTTCGAAGTCGTGGAGACACTGGGAAAGGAACTCCAAGCTCGACGAAAGGCCCGGTCGGAGGTTGTAGATCTTGAGGCGGCGAGGGCTCGGAGAGCCGCGAAGAGCTAGGTGCTTCGGCGCGATGCATTGGAGCGACAACGTGAGCACCGAGTCGGGTGCGGCATCGTGTGTTCCTGGTAGCCTCCGCCTCGACACAGGCCCGCCCGTCTCGTGCGCCGGGCCTGCGTCGGTTAGGAGAAATCCGGCTACGGCTGCGGCTTCGTGACCACTGCGAATTGCTCGCCGTGTGCACTCTGCGTTGGGTCGAAATCGTCGGCGTAGGTGAGCGAGTGGCACGCAATGCGACGCACGTCGTTCACTGTCAACTCGTTGTCTGTCGAACCGAACACAAATTCGCCGCGACCGTGACCGAGCGGCGCGAAGGGCAATCGAAGCTGGAAAAAGGCCCCCCACCGCAGCTAGGGCTGCCCCCTGGAGCATAAGGGGGGTGCGGAGAGCGGACCAGGAGATCGTGCGGCTCGAGGACGAGGGCGCGGGTTCCGTCCTTCCAAATGTTCTTGAAGGTGAGCTCGAGTGTGCTGTCCGCGCGCCGGCTCGTGCGGGTCGGGGTCCGGCTCGGGCACCGAGGGCGGCTCGCGCGGGACGAGAAGCCGGAGCGTGGGCTGAGCGGCTCGGTCGCCGCTGACCGAGACGCCTTGGGCGGCGGCGGCGTAACAAGCGGCGAGGCCGGGCTCGTCGAGGCCGAGCTGGGCAGGCGTGTCGTCGGCCATCTGCGGGTCGAGACTGCGGCCGTGGGCGCGGAGAATTTTCTCGATGCGTTCGGCGGTGCGCCGAGCGACGTCGTCGACCTCGGCGCGGCTGGGTGTGGGCAAGGGGTGGAAGACGAGTGGGGCGTCGTCGCCGTCGTCGTCACTCTCGCTTTGGCGTTCGCGTTTTTGCGCGTACACGCCGTCCAAAGCGAGAACGTGGAAATGGACGTTGAGCCGCAAAGCCGAGTCCGTCCTCTGAACCGCGGCGACAGAGCCCGTGTGCGCATCGGCAACGCTGCCAAGCCCGAGCTCGCGCTTGGCTCTGTGACGCATCGAGCGGCCGAGCTCCGTGACGAAAGCGGCGACGACCTCGGAGCACAGGCGCCGATCGTAGCCGAGCAGGGCGCGCAGGCCCCAGGACAGTGAGCAGATCCAGTGCCGAGTGGGGACGGAAGGCAGCACGCATTGCTCGAGATGGACGGCGCCATCGGCCATGCGGCGACCCAGGCAGGACGAGCAGAACCCCCGGCGTTTGCACGAGAGGGGGACGAGCTGCGAGTAGCCGCAGCTGCGGCACTCGAGGTGAAGGCAGCCGTGCTGCACGGTCCCCGGGCTTCCCTGACCCGCGTCAGCAACGCGCTCGGCTCCACGCCGCCATCGACGAGGGTCTCGCCGTCCTCGTATCGCGTCAGATGCTCGTTCTCTTCCAACCGACCCAGAGCATCGCACCCAGCATGCGAAGCCCCAGAGTGAGCGGAACCTTGGGATGTTGCATGACGTCGTCGGGAATCTCGCTGGGGTTCGGAGCGAACTTCGTGAACATGCGCATTTCGATCGGAGGGACATCTCCGACGAACAGACGGGACTTGATGCCGCGGTGTGGCCACGGCCTCTCGTGGATTTGCGTTATCGCCGCGTTGCAACACGACGCGACCAGTCGTTGCGTCCACGTTCCCTCGCGGATCTTGTGGCTCTCGAGCAGCTCTGCGCCCCGGACGACGCGGACACGGTCCTTGCGGAACAAAACGTTCGGCGTACCCGCGTCGGCCTCACGTCCACTCTTTCCATTCGGAAGAGCGTCGATGAGGTCAGCGCCCGCTTGGCAATCGTCGCAGTAGCAGCTGATGTGCGCGATGACCGGCCCTCGCGCCTCCACCTCGACGCGCCCGCAGTCGCACCGCGCCACGAAAGTCTCCCTGCTCGTTCTCGATGGCATGCTCATGTCGACCGCGACCCCCACGGTAATCGAATTCGATCGGGCTTGGGGTAGTAGCGGAGCCTCCGCCCATGGATAACTCACGCACAGCGCGTCGGGTCACGGGCTCGGAGCGAGCACCGCGCAACCTGTGCCAGAATACCCGCCCTACCGACTCGATTTCTCGGGCGCATGATGAATCTCACGTCAACTCGACCGCGGGCCGCCGCCATTGCTCCACCTAGCCGCGCGCACACGCCCCGTGCTGGCTTGGTGGCATACAACTGCGACCTGCTGCGCGGGTTCCGGTCTGAAGGATCCCCTCACTTTTCTCGGAAAAATCGCCGGGCGAGTGAATCCATTGACGCGGCACGCGTCGAACGCGCATGACGCATCTGGAATCGTTGTCCGAGACTGGTCGAGAAACTGAAAAACGAGAGACAGCCCGAG
>JAJDAH010000214.1 GCA_029261965.1 Polyangiaceae bacterium | reverse complement strand
GGTCATCGACTCCGAGGTCATGGAGCAATTCCGAAAACTCCTGTTCACCCGCATCGTGCCGAACCTCTCGAAGGTCGGGCTCATCAACGACAGCGTGCGCAAGAAGTACGAGGAGCTTGGTGTCATGGAATACGAAAATCTCGCCCATGACGGCCTAATCGACTGGGCGGAGCTCGAAGAGCCGCTGCAAAAGAGCAGTACCGCCACGGCTGCCGAGTAGTCGTTCGCAGCTCTCCGGCGTCAGCCGCGGGGCAAATGACTCGCCTCCGAGCGAGCAGACGCGGAATACTGGCGCTCGATGCGCCCGGGAGCCCTCTTTGTCCTTTGGGTAGTCGCCGCGAGCATCGTTTCCTGCCACGTGGGGCCAAAACCTCCACCGACAACCGGCGCGGGCTCCAACCAGGCGCGGAGCGTAGCGGCGCCGGCCAGCGCGGAGTCACGCGCCAAGCAAGGAGCTCACCCGCGCCCGACCAACGCTCTTCGACGGGATGCCGCCGCTCCGCCGCCGTCCCGTGCGGCCGTGCCGATCGAGCTCCCCCACGACATCGATCCCGGGCGGCCTGTCACCCTCGCCGTGCCCGAGGATCGCGAGGTCCACGTGATACACGGCGAGGCGTCGACCGCACGAGCCATCGTCTACCTGCATGGCGTGTGCGGCGACATTCGCGCCATCCGCTCGTGGGCGAAGGCGGTGAGTCCCTTCGCGACCTTGATCGCCCTTCATGGCGATGAGCCGTGCGGCGATCCGTCACGATTTCGATGGTCACCGGATATCATCGCGATCGACCGGCGCATCCGGCGCGCAGTCGACGTCGTGGCCCAATCTCGTGGGGGGCACCTCGAGGCCGCAGAGCTCGCGATCTTCGGCTACTCTCAGGGAGCCACGCGCGCGTCGGCTCTCGCGCGCGAGCTTCCCGATCGGTACACTCGAGTCGTGCTCGGCGGATCGCCCAGCACACCGTCGGTCACAAACCTGTCGAAGACCAAGGCCGTCGTCGTGATCGGCGGTCAGTACGAGGCCAAGGACCACATGGGCGACGGGGTCGAAGCGTTGAAACGGGCCGGCAAGCGCGTCGCGTACTTCGAATTGCCGCGGGCGAGCCATGGCCAGTACGGACCGGAAGCCGAGCCAGTGCTGGCTCGAGCATTCGCGTTCCTTTTCGAGTGATCCCCACGGAACTTCACAATTTCTCAACCTTTTCACTATTCTAGACGGCTCAGGTGGAGAGCTCTGGCATCGTCGGTCCCGAGATGGATCCCAGTGAAATCCCCGCCGTGGCACGCACTGGGCGCTCGGAGGCGGTCCCGGTAGCACCGCTCGGACGCTACGACCGCGTTTTAGGCGGTTGGTGTGCGCGCAATCTCCTCATCGGCGCCGCCGTCGGGATCCTCATGGGGACTGCTGCGCAGGTCGTGATCCCAGTTCTCGGCAACACGCCACCTGGAACCCCGGAGCCAGCGCTCTGGGTGCGCGCTGCCGGCGTCTTGCTGACCGCAGGTTGTTACGGCGCCGTCATGCTCGTCCTGAGCGCCATTTCCGGCATCGGGCTCGGTCGTCCCCTCGGCCGCCGAATCGCCGTGGCCGCCTCGACCCTGCTGCTGACAGGGCTCTTCGCCTGGAGCGTCAGCGCGGTCGTCGTGCGAGTTCTCGCGGGATCTCACGTGACGATCGGCGCCGTCGATTTCTTCTTGAACTCGACCACGCACCTGTCGTCCGCCGCCCTCGACGGCTTTTCGGTCCAGCTCATCGCTCTCGGGTCCGCGGTGCTCGTGGTCGGCGCGCTCATCGTCTGGTCGCTGAGGGGCGCCAGCGTCGCGACACCGGTAACCAAGTTGAGGCACGCCGCCGTCGCCGCCATCGGCCTTTTGTCGGCTGGCTCGCTCTACACGGCCAATTCCGTCGGCGGTGAGGCCACCGGGGCGCTGTGGGAAACCACGCCGGAGCTCGCGATGCTGGGGTCGATTCACACCGAGCTGGTCGAAAGTTACGATGCTTCGAGCTACCGAACCGAAAACGGGGCTGAGCTCGAGCCGGGGCCACCCCTCGAAGCCGGCGCCGCGTGGCAGCTGGTCGTCGACGAACGCAAGACGCGGCCGCGCCCCAACGTGCTCGTTCTGACGCTCGAATCGTTCTCGCCGAAGCACCTGGGCTACCTCGGCTACGACCGGCGAATTACTCCGAACCTGGACCGGATCGCCGCCAGGAGTCTCCGCTTTCGGCGAGCTTGGACGACAGCCACCCACTCGAACTACGCGCAGATGGCCATCCTGAGCTCGCTGTTCCCTCGGCGAACGGCGGGGCTCGATGTCTACAAGCGCATGGACTACCCGCGCGTTCTGCTCCACGACTTTTTCCATGATGCGGACTATCGGACCGCGACCATCACGAGTCAGGACGAGACGTGGCAAGGAATGCTGCGGTTTCAGACGACCGGAACGCCCACCTACTTCCACCACGCCAAGGATCACGAGGGCGCGTTCTTCCACACCGGAACCGGCAACGTCGTCCCGGATCACCTCACGGCTGAGAAAGCCACGAAGTGGATCGCCGCCCAACCGGGGCCGTGGTCGCTCTACGTGAACTTCCAGATGGCGCACTTCCCCTACACTCTTCCGAAGAGCGCCGAGCGGCCGTTCAAGAACGCGCAGCCCACCCCCGGCAAGTTCAACTACTTCGACTACCCCGAGCGGGAGAAGCAGATCGTCATCAACCGCTACGACAACGCGGTTCACTACGTCGACGAACAGGTCGGCAAGCTTTGGTGGTTTCTCCGAGGCGCCGGACTCCTCGACAACACCATCTGGGTCATCACGTCAGACCACGGAGAGCTGTTCCACGAGCACGGAATCGTGACCCACGGCAAGACGCTTTACGACGGCGAAGCGCGCGTCCCGCTGCTCGTTCACTATCCGGCGAAGCTCGCCGCCCGTGACGTGAACACGCCCGTCAGCCACCTCGACGTTCTGCCCACGATCGCCGCCCTCGCGGACTTTCCGTCGCATCCGTCGTTCCAGGGCGAAAACATCTCGCGGCCTGACCAACTCGCCGCGAACCGCGCCATCTACATGAATATCCAGGGCCTCAAGACCGGGCAAGCAATCGTTTGCTGGCCGTACAAGCTCATCGTCGACAAGAGCGCGAAGCGCACGATGCTTTTCGATCTCGCCAATGACCCCAACGAGCTCGATGATCTCTCGGAGCGCCGGACGCCGATCACGCTCGCCTTGGCGAAGACGCTGCGAGCACAGCTTCGCGCCCAGATGCGGTATCACCACCCCAAGCACACCGAGCAGCGCGAATCACGCTACGCCCCGCGAATGCTCCGCTGCCCCGCCGTCGTCGACTAAAGACGAGCCTCGTTCAGCCCAGGCGTGACTTGTAGTCTGCGTAGCCGAATCGGCGGACCACTTCGATGCGCCGGGTTGCGGGATCGTGGATGGCAATCGAAGGCAATCGAACGCCATTGAACGTCGTGTTTTTCACCATCGTGTAGTGAGCCATGTCCAAAAATACGAGCCGCTGTCCGATTTTCAGCGGCGCGTCGAAGGTGTAGTCCCCGACGACGTCTCCAGCGAGGCAGGTGAGGCCACCCAAACGATAGGTGTGTGGCTTCTCCCCAGGCGCGCCGGCGCCCACCAGGGTGGGACGGTAAGGCATTTCGAGCACGTCCGGCATGTGGGCGGTGGCTGAAGTGTCGAGAATCGCCACGTCCGGTCGGCCCCGAACGATGTCGAGGACCGACGTCACCAGCACCCCGGTGTCGAGCGCGATGGCCTCGCCGGGCTCGAGTATGACTTCGACGCCGTGTCTCCGGCGGAACTCGCGCACCAATCGAATCAGAAGGTCCACGTCGTAGTCCGGACGGGTGATGTGGTGCCCACCGCCGAAGTTGACCCACTGCAGCCTTTTCAGGAACGCACCAAACTTCTCTTCGACGACGGCAAGGGTGCGTTCGAGCGCGTCAGCGCCGAGCTCGCACAGGGTGTGGAAGTGCAGGCCGCTCAGCCCCCCGAGCTCGTCCGGCTCGAAATTTTCGATCGTCACGCCCAGGCGCGAACCTGGGGCACACGGGTCGTACAGACTCACCTCGACTTCGGAGTGCTCGGGGTTGATTCGCAGTCCCGCCCGGATGTCGCGATTCTCGATGCGGCCGCGGTAGCGGCGCCATTGCTCGAACGAGTTGAAAACCACGTGGTCCGAGAGCTCGAGGATCTCGTCGAAGCTGTCGTCTTCGTAGGCGGGCGCATACACGTGGACTTCTTTGCCGAGCTCCTCCCGCCCGAGCCGCGCCTCCGCGACGGAGCTGGCGGCAATGCCGCTCAGGTAGCGACCGACGAGTGGAAAGGTGTGCCACAGGGCGAAACCCTTGAGCGCCAACAGCACCCGGCATTCGGCCTCCTTCTGCACGCGGGCGAGCACGCGCAGATTTCGTTCCAGCGCGGCGAGATCGACGACGTAACAAGGTGTCGGCACACCAGAAACGTCCACGTCGATGGGTCGCGGGATCGGCATGCCGTCAGTCCGCGGGCATTTCCGTGACGTGCCACGACAGACCGTGCTCTCCGAGCTTCTCGAGGAACGGCGTGGGGTCGAGCTGCTCCATGTTGAAGACGCCCGAGCCCCGCCACCGGTTGGTCAGCATCATCATTGCGCCGACCATCGCGGGCACACCCGTCGTGTAGCTCACGGCCTGGGAGCGCACCTCGCGGTAGCACTCGGCGTGGTCGCAGACGTTGTAGATGAAAACCTTCCTCGGCTTGCCGTCCTTCGTTCCCTCGACGAGGCAGCCGATCGAAGTCTTACCTTGGTAGTTCTCGCCGAGGCTCGAAGGCTCGGGAAGCACGGCCTTCAAGAATTGCAGCGGGACGATCTGTTGCCCCTGGTACTCGACCGGATCGATGCGGGTCATGCCGACGTTCTGCAGCACTTCGAGGTGCGTGATGTACGCCTGACCGAAGGTCATCCAGAAACGAATGCGTTCGAGGCCGCGGATGTTCTTCACGAGGGACTCCATTTCCTCGTGGTAGAGCAAGTAGGCTTTTCGGACCCCGACCTCGGGGAAATCGAAGTCCATCGACACGCTCAGCGGATCGATGGACTTCCACTCGCCTTTCTCCCAGTAGCGTCCGCGCTGGGTGATCTCCCGAATGTTTATCTCGGGATTGAAATTCGTGGCGAAGGGGTGGCCATGGTCGCCGCCATTGCAGTCGAGAATGTCGATGGTGCGGATTTCGTCGAACAGCTCCTTCTGCGCGTGCGCCGAGAATACGTTCGTGACCCCGGGGTCGAAGCCAGATCCGAGCAGCGCCATGATTCCCGCGCCCTCGAAACGCTCGTTGAAGGCCCACTGCTCCTTGTATTCGAACTTCGCTTCGTCGGGTGATTCGTAGTTTGCCGTGTCGAGGTAGTCGGTTTTCGTTCGCAGGCAGGCCTCCATCAGATGCAGATCCTGATAGGGGAGCGCGACGTTCAGCAGGAGATCGGGTGCGTGTTTTTCGATCAAGGCCACGGTCTGGTCGACGTCGTCGGCATCGACCGCGGCGACCTCGATGTCACGGCCCTGAAGCTCCTTGACCTCGTCGCGGATCTTTTCGCACTTCGAAAGTGTCCGACTCGCGAGGACGATGTCGGTGAAAACGTCGGGAACTTGCGCGCACTTGTGCACGACGACTCCACCGACGCCGCCTGCTCCAATGACGAGTACCTTTGCCACACGGAGGTAATAGCTCGCGTTCGGTTTTCACGTCAGAGGAAAAAGCGACCTCAGCCGCGGCTCCTTAGTGATGTCACCCGGCAAAATTCGCGCGAATCACGCAGTAATTTTCCCCGCGCCCACTGGCGCGTGCACGCTTTCGTGCCTAAATACCGAGTTCCCTCCGCGCCGAAGACCATGTCCGAGCCCGTTCGCACGAAAGACCTCGAGGAGGCCATCGATGCCGTCGTCTCCAGTTACGACGGGCCGGACGAGATCAACAACCTCGAGAGCGCCGCGCTACCGAACCGACGCGCGGTCATCGAGGCCTTCGTGCATTTGGTGCACGTCGTGTACATGGGCTTCTACTCCACCCGCGCTCTCAATCGAGAGAACCTGCGCTACTCCACCAGCGAGCACCTCTACCCGGCCTATGAAGCGCTGGTCGAGCACATCGACCGCGCAGTCCGCTACGAGGAAGCCGCGGGACGCCTCGATGAGCACGCCTCGGGTTGGGCCGAAGAGGTCGTTCTCCGACTGTTTCGCATGCTGCCGGGGCTGAGAAAATGCCTCAACGGCGACGTGCTCGCCGCCTACTACGGCGACCCAGCCGCTCGAAGCGTGGAAGAAATCATCTTCAGCTACCCGTCCATCCGAGCGATCACCGCGCACCGTATCGCGCACGTGCTCTACGACGAAGGCGTGCCGATGATCCCGCGCATCATTTCCGACTACGCCCACGGTGAAACTGGCATCGACATCAGCGCTGGCGCCCACATCGGCGAGCACTTTTTCATCGACCACGGGACCGGTGTCGTCATCGGGGAAACCACCGACATCGGAAACAACGTGAAGATCTATCAGGGAGTGACACTCGGGGCGCTCAGCACGACGCGCGCCGAGCGCGTCAACGGCACCCGACCGACCAAGCGCCATCCGACTCTCGGCGATAACGTCACGATCTACTCCGGCGCGACGATCCTCGGCGGTGACACGTCGATCGGGGATGGCTCTGTCATCGGCGGCAACGTCTTCTTGATCAAATCCGTCCCGCCAGGCTCGAAGATCTTCGGCCGGGCTCGGGCGAACACCGCTACCGTCGAAGGCGCCTAGCGTCAGTCATCCGGGGGAGGCGCTCGCTCCTCGGAGTGCGCCAGGCGCCGCCAGAGCAAGTCGTGCAGGCGCTGGCTACGGCCGCACGTTAGCGCCCTGCACGACCTGAAGCCTTCGTCGATACTGTTCCTCACGAGGATCAGGCCAAAGCCCTCAGGCGTAGTCGCGCAGCATCTTCTTGAGCTCCATTTGATGAAGCTCTTCTTGGCTGATCATCGTCCTCGCGAATTCTTCGAGGTAGACGCTTCGATCCTCCACGGCGGTGAGCAACTTCTTGTAGCAGCTCACGGCCGCCAGCTCGTGGTTGAGGCTTTCGGCGAGAATGTCGTGAGTCGAGTGTCTGTTCGTTTCTTCGAGCGAAGCCACTTTGAGCGAGGGGTGGCCTTCGAGGCCAGTCAGGATCTCACCGACCTGGAGTGCGTGCGCCAGCGACTCGGTTGCCTGCGCTTTCATGAACGCGACGATCGGTATGCGGTTCGGGCCGGTCACCATGAGCGCGTAGTGGGTGTATCGGACCACTCCCGACAGCTCCCACTCGAGAATGGTGTTGAGGATCCCGACGGTCTCTTCCACGTTCAGCTCACGGAGCGGCATGGCTCTTTTTATGCTTCGTCCGGCGGTCCATGGCAACGACAATGACTCGGCGGCGGCCGATGGCCGGGCAGGCAACGGCGATCGGTCTTAGCCGAACCCCGCGAGCCGGCTCGCTTCGGTCGAAGAGACGAGTCGCCGAAGGGTCTGCTAACTTGCCAGGCCATGTCTCGGGCCCCGTCGAAGACGTCGCTGATCAGGTTCCCCAAGGACTTCCTCTGGGGTGCGGCGACCAGCTCTTACCAGATCGAAGGCGCACCGGCCACGGATGGCAAGACCCAGAGCATCTGGGACACGTTCTGTCGAAGCGCAGGCAAGATCAAAGACGGTTCGTCTGGGGACCGCGCCTGCGAGCACTTCGTTCGCTACCGAGACGACGTCGCGTTGATGAAGAGCCTCGGCCTCGGCGCGTATCGCTTCAGCATCAGTTGGCCTCGCGTCATGCCCGGAGGCAAAGGACAGCTCGACGACCGCGGTATCGATTTCTACTCGCGGCTGGTCGACGAGCTGCTCGAAGCGGGAATCACGCCGTTCGTCACCCTTTATCACTGGGATCTGCCCCAGGAGCTGCAAGATCGCGGCGGTTGGACGAACCGCGACATCGCCGATTGGTTCGGCGAGTACGCCGGAGCGGTTGGCCGCGCCCTAGGCGACCGCGCCAAGCACTGGATCACGCTGAACGAGCCCCAAATTTTCTCGTTTCTCGGCTATCTGACGGGTGAGCACGCGCCCGGCCTCGTCGACTTCAACGGGTACGGCAAGGCGTCCCACCACATCAACCTCGCCCACGGCAGCGCCGTGCAGGCCCTGCGTTCCGAGGCCCAACAGTCCACGATCGGCACGACGCTTCAGAACCCCCCAGTACACCCACGATCGGACAGCGACGAGGACAGACAGGCCGCGCTCCGATTCGATTCGGTCTTCAACCGCTGGTACCTCGACCCGGTTTTGCTCGGCCGCTATCCCGAGCTCGCGCTCGAGCTACTCGCGCCACTGCAGATCCCCATCCTGGACGGCGACCTCACCCGCATCCACCAACCGATCGACTTCTTGGGGATCAACCACTATTCGCGATTTTTCATCTACGCCGACGACAGCATCCCGCTCTTGCGCGCGATGATGGACACCTCGCACCACGCGCCGGGGGCACGGCACGACGACTTCGGTTGGGATCTGTACCCCGACGGGCTCCACGAGGTCCTCACGATGCTACGGACCGAGTACGCCAATCCTGTCGTCTACATCACCGAGAACGGCTGCGCGCTGCACGAAGAATTCCGCGACCAGTACCGTGTCGACTACCTCGACGCCTATCTGCGCGCCGCCCATCGGGCCATCGACGATGGCAGCCGACTAGCCGGCTACTTCGTGTGGAGCCTGATGGACAACTTCGAGTGGGCCCACGGCTACACGATGCGCTTCGGGATCGTTCACGTCGACTTCGAAACGCAGAAGCGCACATTGAAAACCAGTGCCGATTGGTATCGAGACACCGTTCTGCGTAATGGACTAGTATGAGCGGCTCGGAGCGATGGCGGTAAACCCCACGAACGCACGGGTCGGCCAAGTCCTCGGCGGCCGATACCAACTCGGCGACGTCATCGGCAAGGGCGGGCAAAGCACCGTCTACCGTGGCCGCGATTTGACTCAGGGAGACGAGATCGCCATCAAAGTCATGAGCGACGAGGTCGCCAAAGATGCTGACTACCGGGAACGCATGCTCCGGGAGGCGTTCGCCATGGCGTCGCTCGCGGGCACATCCGCGCTGAGGGTCATGGACCAGGTGTGGACGGAGGACCATCGCCTCTGCCTGATCGTCGAACTCTTGCACGGAGAGGAGTTTGAAGACCACTTGCTCGCCCTATTCGCCGGTGGCCAAGTCGTGGCCGTGCCGCGTCTCGTCGAAATCCTCGAACCGATCGTTTCCACGCTCGAGGTGGCGCACGACCGGGGCATCATCCATCGCGATCTCAAGCCCGGGAACATTTTCCTCCTGGACCCCGCTCTCCGGGGCACCCCGGCGTACGGCAGTGGAGTCCGACTGCTCGACTTCGGCTTCGCCAAGTTCGAGCGCATGCGGAGCTTCACCGCGGCCGGCATGATCGCCGGCTCGAAGAGCTACATCGCGCCAGAGGCTTGGAAGGGTCTCAAGGTCGACAATCGAATCGACGTCTATGCCCTCGGCGCCATCGTCTTCCGTTGTTTGACGGGGCAGCCGCCGTTCTTCGCGGACGACCTCGGAGAGCTGTTGCGCCAAGTGACGATGGCTCCGCGGCCGAGCTTGCTCGCCCTTCGTCCGGATCTGCCGCAGCAGCTCGACGACTGGATGGCTCAAATCCTCGCGATCGAGCCCATCGACCGATTCTTCCGCGTCAAAGGCGCCTGGAACGCCTTCCGCGGCATCGTCGGCTGAGCGCCAGGTTCACCCGGCCAGTCGAGCGGCGGGCTCAAGGCGTCGGGGTTCCCGTCCTCTCCTCCTCCTTGATCGTGAAGTTGAGTGGGAGAACGACCAACAAGCATCCGCCGCGCGGTGGCGGAAGATGCAAATCGGCGAAGAGTCCGTCGATGCACGCCATGAGCTCCGGAGACTCCGGGAAGTCGATTCGCTCGATCTTGCGCGAGCAAACTCTGCCGTTGGGCTCGACGTGCAACGCTACGTGCAACGAGCCAAAAAGCTTCGGGTTCTTCTGAAGCTGCTGCTCGTAACACTCTCGCGCGCTCGCCCCTCGCGCTCGGATGCGCTCGGTCAATTCATCCGTCGGCGCTCCGTCGCACTCGCCGACGCATTCATTCGCCGGCACGCCCTCGGGGACCTCAGCTGCCGACCCAGCTTCCGTTGGCCCCACGGTGGGAACGTCGATGCGTGGCGGAACCGGTTCGGGGACCGGCGTACAGCGCGCCGAGACCGCGCCTGCCGCCGCAACGACTAAAAGAGTGGCGCTCAGTCGAAAGCGCAGGGCTCTTGCCAGACCTTGTGGCTGAGGTAGCGCCGAGCCTGACGCTTGGCGATGGCGTTGGTCAGCCGCTGCTTGGGCAGCACGTCACCGGAGGCCAGCACCTCGCGGAGCTCGCGCTCCCAATTCTTCTTGTCGCGCTTCATGCAGTAGTAACGCGCCGCGAGATTCACCTTGGTCGCGAGCATCTTGCCGCCGCTGATTTCCATCGCCTTGTCGAAGTGCATCTTCGCTTCGTCGAGCTCGGCGAGGCCGGAGCGAGCGTGATACGCGCCGAGAATGATGTGCGCGCTCCCGTCGTTGACCGTGGGATCGAGCTTGATGACGTGGCGCAAGAGCTCGACTCCGACCCAGAGCTCGGAGACGACCTCGGCGTTGTCGACGTCGATTGCGATGCGACCGATCCACGCATACCCGAGCCACATCAGCTGCTCGGCGATTTCCGGGTCGTCGAGCTCACGGTCCAGATAAGCGTGCAGGGTATCGATGTTCTTCTGAGCCTTGGCGAAGCCGGGATGTTGCCGCTCGAGCAGCTGCTCGCCGTACCACCGTGCTCGAGCAAACCCCGCCCGCGCACGGCGTGCTTGGTACTCGGTCTCGACTTCGTTGTCCCGGATCTCGGTCGAACGCTCGTAGGCGTCCATGATGAAAGCGAACGAGACGCCGACCCAAGCTCGGCAGAGCAGGAACATGGCGGTCTCGCGGCTCTCGGCATCCGTGGAAACCGAGTAGACGCCTTCGAGCTGGCCTAGGCCGGCGTATGCGACGCTCTGCGCTTGGTGGTAGTCGTGCAGCCCCCCGACGGCCTCGCCGCCATCCTCGAGGGCCTCGATGGTCTGCGCGATCAGATCTTCGCTGGGGAAGACCCCGACGCTGATGAGCGCGGCCTTACGGACGTGCGACTGCCCTCCGCCTGTGCAGCCGGTGGCTCCACAGAGGGTGGTGACGCCAAGCGCCACGGCCAGAGCGATTTTGCGGGTGGTGTCCACGGAGGTCCCCATGTCCCGCCCGAGCGTATACCGGCTCGGGCGGCAATGCTCAACTACCCGTTTTGAATGGCGCATTTCCGGCAGGGCATTCGAGCCTCAGCGGCCCTTCGTCGCCCGGTCCAGCTGTCGGGAGCGCCCGCTGGCGTGACGACCGGCCCTCGGCGTGCCAGGCCTCCCGGCCGCGCGCGAGCCCGAGGGCCCCCCGAGCCCCGGGGTCGCTGTCAGCCGGTGCCCGCGACATCGCCCCGAGACGCCCATGGCTACGCCCCCCCAAAACCCCCGAACCGGCTGGCTCGCGTTCCTCGGCGAGGCTCTCCGCAGCGGAGATCGAGACTTCACCCGAGGGAGTCTGAAGCAAGCGGTGGCGCTCCTGGCAGTGCCGATGGTGCTCGAGTTCAGCATGGAGTCGGTGTTCACCTTGGTGGACGTCTTCTTCGTCGCCCGCCTGGGCTCCGACGCCGTGGCTGCCGTCGGACTCACCGAGGCGTTCATGACGCTCGTCTATGCCGTGTCGTTCGGGCTCGCCCTACCCGTCACGGCGGTGGTGGCCCGGCGAATCGGCGAGAAGGACCCCGACGGCGCCGCCAAGGCGAGCGCCCAGGCGAGCTTCGTCGGAATCGCCGTCGCCGTTTTCGTTGCCGTCCCCGGCGCTTGGCTGGCTCCAGACTTGCTCCGCGCGATGGGCGCGAGCAACTCGGTCGTCGCCGTCGGTTCCGGCTACGCGTCGGTCTTGCTCGCGTCGAACATCGTCATCGTGTTGCTGTTTCTCAACGGCGCGGTTTTTCGAGGGGCCGGCGATGCCACGGTTGCGATGAGGGCGCTCGCTCTGGCCAACGGGATCAACATCGTACTCGACCCGTGTCTCATCTTTGGCCTCGGGCCATTCCCCGAGCTCGGACTCGTTGGTGCCGCGGTGGCGACGACCATCGGTCGAAGTGTCGGTGTGGCCTATCAGTACTTCGTGCTCTTCCGGGGCACCGCACGCCTACGAGTACGAGCGCGACACCTACGATTCGATGGCGCCCTCGTTCTCCAGATCCTGAAATTGTCCGTGGGCGGCATCGGCCAAAACCTCGTCGAGACCGCGAGCTGGGTGGTGCTCGTGCGCATCGTCTCGCTTTTCGGGAGCGCCGCCGTCGCTGGGTACACCATCGCAGTGCGCATTCTCATCTTTGCCTTACTGCCCGCTTGGGGCTTCGGAAACGCCGCCGCCACCCTCGTCGGTCAGAGTCTTGGCGCCAAACAGCCCGACCGTGCGGAGCGAGCCGTGCTCTTGAGCGGCACCTACAACATGGTGTTTCTCGCCGTGTTCGGCGTCGTTTTCATCCCCTTCTCGAGCTTCTGGGTCAGTCTGTTCACCAACGACCCCGAGGCGCGGATCGTCGGCGCCGAGTGCCTCTGGATCCTGAGCTGCGGCAACCTGCTCTACGCGTGGGGCGTGGTGCTCGTTCAAGCCTTCAACGGTGCCGGCGACACGACGACGCCGTTTTGGATCCACATCGTCTGTTTCTGGTTCGTCAAACTGCCGGCCGCGTTCATCCTGGCGCGCGTGCTCGACTTCGGCACGACGGGCGTCTGGATCGCGGTCACGAGCGCCTACTGCTTGTCGGCCGTCGTCGCCTACGTCATTTTTCGCCGGGGTAGCTGGAAAACGCGCGTGGTTTAGCCCGCTCGCGCGGGGCAGGTTCCGCGGTCGACGCCGTCCTACCGAACCGGACCCAGAATGGGCCCACTCACTGGGGTCTCGACGACCGAGCCGCACCGATTGTTCACGCACGTGCAGTGACCGCGAGCGCAGTCCATCGTTCCACCGGCGCAGTTGCGCGTGCAACGCACACCGTCACACTTGGGCGCGAGCGCACGGCTGACACAGGTCCTGGCATGGCAGCAGCTATCGCCGACGCAATCGGCGGCCGTCTCGCAGTAGCCCCGGCCCTCGATGGCTTCGGCCTCGTGGAAATCGTGCTTCGGCGAGTGCACTGGCCCCCGGCAGGCGTACGGCAAGATCTCCCGCCAAACTACCGGCCCGGCGGCCCTCGACGTGTGAATCCTGATCTTGCTCGCCGCGATGGTCTTCTCGGTCACGAAAACGCCCGCGAAAGCGTGAGCACTGAAGAGCGGCGTACTCACCTCGAAGCGCGCGATGGTTTTTCCGTCTCGACCGACGAGTTCGAGCACGTGCACTGCGCCCGCCTTGGGAGACTGCTCCGCAACGAGCAGCACACCCGAAAGATCCCGAGTTCCCCCGAGGTCGACTTCTGCAGATTCAGAATCGGCCGACCACTTCGTGCAGGTGTCACCATCGAAGGCGGCTTTCGCCGGTCCGGCAGTGCCCGCCCGAGCAGAGACGGGCCGACAAACGCCAATGCGTTCGAGCTTCTTGTCGACATTGCAGTCGGCACCAATCGATCCCAAACCGTACACGAAGAGCTCCGGCGCCTTCTCGGCTGGCGGTGGCGGCGAGGCCAACCGCGGTGCAGCGGGATCGAGTGGAGTCATCGACAGCGACCCCATGGCGCGACCCGCGTTCCGAATCGTCGTCGTCCCAGAGTCAGGCCGCGAAACGACCTCGCCCGGCGACGAGCCTACCGGCGCCGGGACTGCGCGAGCGCAGCTCGCCATCATGATCCCGGCCGACGCCAGGCGGAGTGCTTCGACCCTCACGTTCGACCAGACGGCAACCTAGCACCTGGGGCGCCATCGGCCCCAGGCCTTGCTAGGGTCAACCTGCGAGTCAGAGCGACATGCATCGAGGCCGTCCAACGACGAGGAGATTCGGTAGTCCCGGTGTGCTGATTCTAGTGCTCGTCGCGGGATGCAGTGGAGAACAGTGCAGCCAAACCGAGCACGTGACCGCGCCGAGCGCGAGCTCGAGCGCGGAAGCAGGCCGCGACGCCGCCGTCGTCGATCTCGACCTGAAGAGTGTCAAGGTCGACCGTTCCCTCGGCTTCGTTGCCGCCGCCGAGCTACGAGGCAAGCGCCTATACCTCGTCGGCGACGCTGGGCTCGTCATCGAGCGTCTCGACGGCACGAAGCCGCTTCGGACCACGCGCTTGGCGCACGTGCCGACCGGCAGGCGCAAGCTCGAGCTGCCTCCGGAACTGCCGGAGCCGATGCGCGCCCAGCATCGCGAAGGCGTCCCGATGCCGTGCAACGACGTGGCGCTCTACGCCGACCACGCCTTCGTCACGGCTGGCACACCCGGAAGCCCGCTCCAAGAGCTCAGGGTCTACCACGTGGGGACTCCCACTCCGGTGCTCGTCGCCGAGCTGGCCATCGGGGCCAAACGCGCCAAGCTCGGTCCGGTGGCGGGGGAGCCTGGTGATCACGCCGCTCTCGGCATCGTCGTCGACGATCGAGGCATCGCCTACGTCGGAGCTGCTGAGGCCGGCATGCTGATGATCGACGTCAAGGCGCCGGCGAAGCCGGCGGTCGTCGGCACGTTCACGCTCGACGATCCGAGCAAGTTTGCGTGCACCAAAGTCGTCGGCCGAGTTTCGTGGCCGACCGTCAGCCGAATTTCTCTCGACGGTGACCAACGATACGTGGCCTTCGTGCCGTATGGCGCTTCCGGGCTCCACATCGTCGACGTGACCAAGCCGGCAAGCCCCGACGTGCTCGGCAGCTTCGATCTCGATCGGACTTGGTATCGCTTCGGCGCTCCAAAAGACGAGTGCGGTGTGGGTTTTCGCGTCAAACGCAAGGCCGACTACTGGTTCAACTCGGTCGTCGTGCGGGGAGACACGGCCTACGTCGCGGCCGACTGGGGCGGAATCCTCGCCCTCGACATCGAGAACCCCAAAGCGCCGAAGCTCGTCGCGCACCACAACCCCTGGCATGCCTCCCAAAAGCTCGCCGTACGCGCCGATCGCGACCCGATCAAAACGACGCCTGGCCGCACGGTTCGAGTTCGCGTGCTGGGCGACGTGCTGCTCGCCACCGCCGCCGGGGCGGGTCTCTACGCTTGGGACGTGTCCAATCCGCGCAAGCTCGTACCGCTGGCGAGGGTGGAGCATCCCAAGAAAAAGCTCGGCCTCGCGTGGGGCGTCGCCGCCGACCAGCACCTGCTCGTGACCACCTACTGGAAGCCCGACGTCACCGCGACCTCCGGTGGCGCGTTCGAAGTGCTCACCCACTGACACAATCGACGCTGGCCGCGCCTCGTTTGCGCGCGGCCAAAGGAGCATCCCCGCCAAAACGTGGCTGCGCCTAACACTCCGCGCCTCATGCTTGCCCATCGGCGTCGAAACGTTGCGTTGAGTCACATTTCGGGGGGCATGCTTCGAGGTCGGCGCGCCACAAGGCTCGATCGCCCTCGCCCGGAACCGCACTCGCTCGGCGGGTCGAACGCGCCGCGACACAAAGCGTGCGCGTCGACTCGCGCCTCGCGTCGAGTTCTGTCGCCTCTAGCCAACGCTGAAATAACGGGGCAAAAACGCGGGCTTCGCCGATCGCTTCAATAGCTGACGTGCCGAGCTGCCGAGAGGACACGCGCCATCCGCTTCCGAAACCTCCGAGCGGCTCAAAAGACCGCACCGATGGCCGAAAAAAACCGATAGGGTGCGCCCCCTGGAGGTACTGCTTTGACCGAGTCTCACGTTTCTCGACGCACGTTCATCGACGCCACCCGAACCGGCCTCAAAGAAACCGAGGTCGGGCCCTCCGTGGAGGCCTACAAGCACCTCCATTCGGAAAAAGAGGGCGGCGACGTCGACGCACGCAAGAAGTCGTACGCGACGATGATCAACCACTACTACGATCTCGTCACCGACTTTTACGAGTTCGGTTGGGGTCAAAGCTTCCACTTCGGGCCCCGCCACCGCGGTGAGGCATTCCTCGAGTCGCTCCGACGCCACCAACATTGGCTCGCGTCGCAGCTCGACCTCCGCGAGGGCATGGAAGTGCTCGACGTCGGATGCGGCGTCGGCGGCCCGATGCGCAACATCGCGCGATTCAGCGGGGCCAAGGTCACCGGAATCAACAACAACGACTATCAAATCAAGCGAGGCACCGCGCAGAACCGAGCCGCGGGTCTGTACCACCTGTGCCGACTCGAAAAGGGCGACTTCATGAAGATGCCCTTCGAGGACCAGCGCTTCGACAACGCGTTCGCCATCGAAGCCACGTGCCACGCGCCGGACAGGCGCCCGGTCTTCTCGGAAATTTTCCGAGTGCTCAAGCCAGGCGGAAGATTCGCCGGCTACGAGTGGTGCGTCACCGACGCGTTCGACGAAAAGAACCAGGACCACCAGAGAATTCGCAAGGGCATCGAGACGGGCAACGCACTGCCCGCCCTCACCCCGACCTCCGTCGTGGACGACGCGCTGAGAGCCGCTGGTTTCGAAATCGAGGAGACGCTCGACCGCGCACCGTCGTCGGATCCAGAGACGCCCTGGTACCTACCGCTCACCGGTCGGGAGAACGACTTTCGGGGCATTCAGCGGCGCCCGCTCGGCCGCGCGTTCATCAAGAATTTCGTCAAGACGCTCGAGCGCGTGAAGCTCGCCCCGCAAGGCTCCTCCGAGGTCAGCGCGGTGCTCAACATCGCCGCCGACGCGTTGGTCGAGGGTGGCGAGCTCGGCATCATGACGCCCATGTACTTCTTCAAGGCGCGAAAGCCCGGCTGACCGACGACGCATGGCTCAGCCCCTGCGGTTCATCGGAGATCCTCGGCGGTTCATCGGAGAGCGCCGCCCGCGGGATCCCTCAGCGAACGGTGGCGTCGGAGAAGCACCTCGCGGCGAAACGCCTTGGGCAGGCCGAGAAGCGACTTATCCACCGCCCTACCCCAACGCTTGGTACGCGCTCGCCGAGAGCCGCGAGATCCGCCGCGGAGAGTCGCGGCGGGTCGATGCGTTAGGGCAGTCGTTCGCCGTTTTCCGGGACGACGACGGCAAGGTCGGCGTTCTCGATGCGTTCTGCCCGCACCTGGGGGCGGATCTGACGAAGGGCACGATGGACAAGGGGCGAATCGTTTGCCCGTTCCACGCGTGGACTTTCGACACCGACGGGCGGGTGTGCAGCGCCAAGTTTCATCCCAACATCAAGGACAGCCACCGAGCACGCTCCTGGCCCGTCGAAGAGAAGCTCGGCCTGATTTTCTTGTTCTGGGGCATGAACGGACGAGCGTCCACGACTCCGGCCAAGCCTCCCTATCCGGTGCCGGAGCATCCGGGCCTGCCGTCGGGGGAGCTCGTGCATCGCGGGCGGCGCGACGCCGGTCTCGTGGGCACGCACATCGTGGAGTTCGCGGAGAACAGCGTCGACTTCGCCCACTTCGCGAACCTTCACGGACGCATGAACATTCCGTGGACAGAGCTAGCCGTCCCGTTCGTCGAGATCTGTCACGACGTCAAATGGGAGCAGGATCCCGACCACGAACACGTCGTGCGATTCCAAGACGACGTGCTGTTGTCGGTGGCTGGTCGTAAGATCGCCAAAACCGCGGGTCGAGCCATCGTCGCGTTGCACGGACCCGGCAGCATCGCCGAATTCCGCATCAGCATCCCCGAGCTCGGCGAAGTGGTCATGTACCACCTACACACGCCGGTCGAGCCGCTCACTCAACGAGTACGGTTCGAGTGGTTCGCCTCGAAAAAAATGCCGCGGCTACTGGTGCACTACATCGTCGGCTCGTGGATGAGCCAGTGGCAGGCCGACGTGAAAATCTGGAAGCACAAGATCTACCGAGAGAAACCACTGCTCACCAAAGACGACGGTCCGGTGCACCGCGTCCGGGCGTGGTTCGAGCAGTTCTACGAACCCATCGCGGACTGACCTCTGGGGCGCGGCGCCGTCAGAGGCACTCGGGCGGAATCGTTGCGCTGCCCATGGCCTTCTTGATGGGCCCCTTCACCGAAGCGAGCTTCTGCTTCTTGCCGACGCCTTCACGGCACGCCGCTGCTCCCTTCATGAAGTTCTGACGCTGCGGCCCCTGGACGGTGAAGCCGCCACGAGCCAGCGCCGTGCAGCACTTCTCGAGGGGCGTTTGCTCGGGTTTGTCGTCTTTCGCCTCTTCCTTCTTCTCTTCTTCCTTCGGTGGCTCGGGTTCCTTCTCCGGAGTGGGAGCTGGCGCGGGCTTCGCCGCCGCGGCCGCCTTCTTCGGCTCCTCTTTTTTCGGCTCCTCGCACCCGAGGGTGAGAGACGCGCCCAACGCGGCAAGCAACAAGAACGAATGACGGTGCGACATCTCGGGGCCTCCTCGGGAAGTTGAGCCGAGCTTTGGCGGGCTCAGGCGCGTCACCCTCGCAATGACGGCGACCGCAATCAAGCGTCGTTTTCGACCCGCGGCGGTGCTGGGGTTCCCCTCACGTGTCGAGGTTCGACAGCCGCTTTTTCGCCACCCGAACGTGGGCGGGATCGCGTTCGATGGCGACGCATCGTCGCCGACATTTTCGGGCGGCAACGGCGGTCGAGCCGCTGCCGGCGAAGGGGTCGAGAACCACTGCCCCGCGCACGGTGCAGAGCTCGATCAGCGCCTCCAGGAGGCGCACGGGTTTCTGCGCCTCGTGGTGCCCCGCCTCCCCGCTTTCGAACCCCGCGTCTACGACGTTGCTCCGTCCCCCCGTCGCCGCTTCGAACGCCTCGAGATTGAACGCCCCGACCTCGTGGTCGAGCATGTTGTCGGCGATCGTCACCTTGTAAGGCTTGAACGCCCAGACGATGGGCTCGAAGGTCGGTCGTAGATTTCCGACACGCCAACCCCGCCAGCGTGCCGCCTCCGCCAGCTCGCCGCGTTTCTGGAAAATGCCGCTGAGCCGTTGAGCGCGAAGCACGGCGGTGGGCCGATGCCAGGCCAACAAATCGCGATGATTGAACCCGGCGTCCTCGAGGGCGGCGATGCAGCGATGCACGAGGCGCCGCCCAGCAAACACCATCGCGGTTCCGCCCGGCTTCAGCACGCGGAGCCATTCTGGTGCCCAAGTCGAGCACCACTCGTAATACTCCTTCGGGATCCGACGATCCGCGCTGGACCAGCCGTTAATCGGTTTCCTTCGGCGCTTGAAAACCGCCCCGGCTCGTTTTTGCCCGGCACTCTCACCCATGTACGCAGAGTTCGTGTTGGCGTGCAGCACGTCCCAGTCGTCGAGGCCGATCCCGTATGGAATGTCGCTCAGGATCATGTCGACCGAATCGGACGGAAGCGTCTTCAAGTACTCGATTCCATCGGCGCAGACGATGGCGTCGTCGAGCCGTGCGGCTTCGACGCGGGACCTCGTGCGGGCCGGCGCCGAGCTGGCTTTCTCTAGGAGCCTGTGCATCGCGTCGACGGCGCTTTTTGGCGTTTGGCGCCCACTCGCCCACTCGTCGAGCTGACCCGGCGCGATCCCGAGCTTTCGAGCAAGCGCTTCGCGGCTCAAGCCGGTCACTGCCCTGACCTCGGCGACGAGCCCGCGCCTCATCGGCGAGAGTCTACTCGAATCGCGCACTTTGGGGCTTGCTGACGGGGAAATCCCTTCTTTCCGGCGGGACCACGAGGCGACTATGTTGGCGTGCGCTGGGAGGTGTGCGCATGAAAAAGGTTCTGACGATCGTCGGCGTGGTGCTGCTGTTGCTCGCCGGAGGCCTATCGGCCTTCGTCGCCACTTACGAGCCGAAACAAAGGCCGGCGCTCGACGAGACGGTCGAAATCACCGAAGCGCGCCTCACGCGCGGCGCATACCTCGTCGAAAACGTGCTCGCGTGTTTCGAATGTCACAACGACCGCGACTGGACGAAATTCGGTGGCCCACCCATTGAGCCACGCGGCGCCGGAGGCCCTTGTTACGGCGAGGAGTACGGCAATCCCGGAAAGATTTGCTCGCCCAACATCACGCCGGACGAAGAAACGGGCATTGGTAGCTGGACCGACGGCGAGATCATGCGGGCGATCCGAGAGGGCGTCGACAAGGACGGAAAGATCATCTTCCCGATGATGCCGTACAACGAGTACAGCCGCCTTTCTGACGAGGACACGCGCGCCGTGGTCGCGTACCTCCGGAAGCTGCCCCCGGTAAGAAACGACGTCGAAGAAACTCGAATCGACTTTCCCGTGAGTTTTTTCATCAAGATGGCGGCAAAGCCCCTCGACGGACCTGTAGGCCCCCCCGCCGAAGATCAGGTCGCGACGGGCGAGTACCTCGCCAAGGTCGGCGGCTGCAAGGCTTGTCACACGCCGGTGGACAGCCGCCACGTGGCCCTGCCGGGCAAGGAGTTCGCGGGCGGACAGGCCTTCCCGGGACCTTGGGGCAACGTCAACTCCGCCAACTTGACGAAGCACGCGAACGGCATCGCCGCGTACAGCGAGGAGTCGTTCCGCTTGCTGCTCCAGAACTACAAAAAGCCCGAGGCGCAGGTGAAGGTCGAGCCCGAGAGAAACACCATCATGCCCTGGCTCGTCTACGCCAACATGACCGACGAAGACATCAACGCCATTTACGCGTACCTGCAGACGGTCAAGCCTCAGCCCGACGAGATCGAGAAGCGACCCGCTCGGTGAAGGCGGGAGCGACCTTACGAGGTCGTCACCCAACCACCGGCAAAGGGCACGATTTGAGCCACGATGAAGTTGCTCTTGTCGGAGGCAAGGAAGAGCGCAAGCTCGGCGGTTTCCGAAGACTCCGCAACTCGCTGGATCGGCACCTGACGTGAAACGTGCTTCTGAAAGCGCTCACTTTCGATCAGATCCGGCGGATAGTACGTGTTGTTCTTCACGTAGTTCTGACCGATGGCGTTGACTTGAACGTTCTTCGGCGCGAGCTCTAGGCCGACGGCTCGAATGAACGCGTTCTGCGCTCCCCGCGCTGCGCAGTAGCTCGATGTCTTCGCGATGCCCCGCAGGGGCGCAGCGCTCGTGACCGCGACGATTTTGCCGCCACCGCGGGCCACCATGCCCGGCGCCACCGCCCGCACGATGCGCATCAACGGATGAACCAGCGCATCAAAAAGTCCGAACCAGTCGTCGTCGACGATTTCGCCAACAGCTGCCGATTTGGGCGGCATCGCGAAGTTCGCCACCAGGATGTCGAGCTCGCTCATTTCGGCGACTAGCTCGTCGACCTCGGTCTGCTCGCGCAAGGATCCCGTGTGCTTGTGGACACTGGCGCCGTCCTGCTCGAACAGCGCGGCGATGGCCGGCCCCATGTAGTCGCCCGCTTGGGTGACGAGGGCGCACTTCCCTTCGAGCCGACCCGTCACTGGATTTTTCCGCGAAGCAGATTCAACTGCGCGGCCGCATCCGGTTGCGCGTCGGGATCGGCCACGGCGAGCGATTGGCGAACCGCGTGTCCGTAGATGCCTTTTGCCATCAACGACACTTCCTTTTCCCGCCGTGCTGCGTACACCTCGGCCCGGGCGCCGTGAGCTTCGACACTGTCGGGCTCGGCTTGAACCGCCATTTCCGCCAGGTGGCACGCTAGGCGATAGTCGCCAATCTCGGCGAGCTGCCTCGCGCGAGCGACCAGCTTGTCCGCGCCTCCGGAAAGACTCGCAACCTCCTTGGCCAGGGCCGCCTCTTTGGCTGGTTTCAAGTTTGCCGGGTTGCCGTCGTACCAGCCGCCGTACAATCGGTAGATGGTGTGCAGAACGAACTCGGGCTCGTCGTAGAGCGGCACGAGGTACGGCAGGTCGAGGTCCTTCGGGTCCATCTTCACCGTGTGAAGAATCGTATCGAGCGGCGCTCCTTGGTTCATCAAGTCGAGAGTTTCCTTCACGAGGTACTCCAGGGCCGACGCCACGCGATCGAGAACCTTCTTGATGCGAGCCTGCCCACCGATCGGAAGTCCGTGAGCGGGAAGGAGCAGCTCCGCTCCGGTCGCGGCCATCTCGCGAAGCGCGCGGGCCCACTCGAGTGGAAACCGCTGCTGCTTCTGCGGATTGCCCGCATTCGGAAACGTTGGCAGCAAGAAGTCGCCGACGCAGATCGCGCGGTGCTCGGGGATCCACGCCCACAGGTGATCGTCGGTTTCGCCCTTGGCGTG
Organism: Polyangiaceae bacterium; assembly: GCA_029261965.1. Taxonomy (GTDB): domain Bacteria; phylum Myxococcota_A; class Polyangia; order Polyangiales; family Polyangiaceae; genus JAJDAH01. The sequence continues at coordinate 14 of JAJDAH010000214.1, read as the reverse complement.
ACGTAGCTCCATCA
>JAJDAH010000213.1 GCA_029261965.1 Polyangiaceae bacterium | reverse complement strand
GAAGGTTCTTCGACCGCGGCGGCCGGCACCGGCGACGTGATCGCGCTTCCCGTCCTCGGTGGACTACATCACGACTATCGGCGTGCGGCGTGAGCAGCGGATGGCAGACTGCGGAGCGGATGGAGGAAGTAGCCAACACAGCGCTGATCTTCGACTGCCAAGCGCATTCGTGAAGGATGACCGGCACGTCGCCGGAGACGAGGCCCGTGGGTCTCACCTGCCTCAAAATACCCGGCGAACTAACGCCGGCCGGGCGCAGGGCAGCCGATTGCCGCGACTCGCTTGCGCACTCTCTCGGCGGTGATCGATCGCGGCGTCGCCTTGCCCCATCGATCGAGAACCACTTGGTAGGGCTTGCAAGCTTCCTTCGGGCGTCCGGCGCCTTCGAGGGCTTCGCCCAGCCAAGCGTGCGCACGCGTCAGGAGGAACGGATAGGCCAGTCCCCGACAGACACGCGCGGCCTGGTTCAGCATGGTGACCGCTTCGTCGTGGCGCTCAGCGACCAGCAATGCACGGCCGGCGTAGGCCCAAGCGTATTGTTCTTGCGTCACAGTGCGGCCGGGTCGTGTGGGCAAGGACTCGAGGGCGGCGTCGGCGTCGGCCTTGTCGCGGGCGTAGACGGCGTGCTCCATCGCCCATTCGAGCAGCGGCGTTTGTCGGGTGGTCCCGGCTCGCGTCCGCCGGTCCTCCCAGTAAGACGGATCCAGTGCGGAAGGCCCTCCGTCGAGTCTAGCAATCGAGTCCAGGATGGGCCGCCATTGACTCGTGAAGTGGTGATTGTGCATGTGCTCGCTCAGCGCTTCCGCCTCCTCGAGGACTCGCCGCGCCGAGGCGGCCCCCGCCTTCGGCGACCCGGTCTCGAGCTCGAGGTTCGATAGCAAAAGACCACGCCCTTTGACGGCGAGGAAGGCGGGTTGATCCGCGATGGTGTCGAGCTCGCGCCTGGCTTTTTCGAACTCGCCTCGGAGGCTCAGGAGCGCGGCGCGTTCGAGAGGCCGATCCCAGTCTCGAATGCCGTCCTCCAGCCGCTTCCAGTGCGTTTGGAGCGTCTTCTCGACGACGTCGAAGCTCGCACCAGTGGCCACCAACGCTTGGGCGAGGAAGTAGTGATAGATGCTCTGAGAATCATCGCCCCGTGCGATTATCGCCTTGCAGTCGGACAGCGCCTCGCGGCAACGTCCGGCGGCGGAGCTTTCGGCCCCGCGCGTTGTCAAGCAGTCCGTGGCATTCGGGGACCGGCGCACGCACTGGTCGTGAGCCTCTCGGGCGCGCTCGACGTCCCCGAGCGCATAGCTGAACTTGGCGAGGGCCTGCCACGCGTCGGCGTAGTCGGGATCGATCTCGATGGAGAGCTCGAGGGCTTTCTTGCCCCGAGCCAGATCCTTGTCGAAGAAGGCCGACCACACCAGCAGCTCGGCGTCGTGGGGGAATTCTTCCGTCGCTCTTTGCACGCCGTCGCTGAACTTGACGGTCTGCCGCGGCGATTCGCGAACGAGCCATCGGTAGGCATCCAGCAGCAACTGGTCACGGCGGCGCAGCCCGTCGCGCAATTGCAGCGCTCGGCGATAGACGTTCTGCAGCTCCTCGGCGGGGAGTCGCCAAAGCCCGGTCATGCACAGTCGAAGGTGTGCCTCGGGGCACTTCGGGTCCGCCGTCACCGCTTTCGCGAAGTGGGTGTGCGCCGGCTGCCAGCTCCCCTCGTGCAAGCTGCGCAGACCCGCCTGATAGGCGTCACGAGCTTCGGCATTGCAGTGGGTCATGCCCCCTGCCCCGAGGCGATCACGGATCGTGAAGTGGGCGAGCTTGTCGCCCGTTTTGAGGCCGGTCTCCAGGACTCCGGCACATTAGGTCGTTCCTGTCCTCGTGGCCAATGCCGCCGACGGTCCGCGAGGGCGGGTGGGTCCGCACGGCGACGCAAACACGGAGCTTCCGGCCCACGCCGTCGGCTAGGCTTGGGTCATCAGCTATTTGCTGGTCAGTCGCGTCGTGCCATCCCAATCGGCCGGTAGCTCTCCCGCGGTGCGCTCCAGGTAGAGGCGCGCGGCGATGTCTTCTGGATCGGCATCCGCCACAACCTGGAAAGCGCCTCGGGCGGCGCTCCAGTCTCCTTCGCGATAGTGGGACAGGCCGCCGACAAAGTCGTCGCGCGTGCGTCGCTTGGCTTCGCGCCGCGCCGCGCGTCGCGCTCGCCGTCGAGGACCTCGTAGATGGTCGACGGCTCGTCCTTGCCTTTGGCGATGACGCGGTCGAGCGGACGAATGTCGTAGGCATCCGGGTCCTCGAGCGCCTGGTAAGTGGCTTCCGAGATGAGCAAGGCGGCGCCGTACATCTTGGTCATGCCTTCGATGCGCGACGCCGTGTTGGCGGGATCGCCCACTACGGTGCAATCGAGGCGTTCGCTGCCGCCGATGGTGCCGAGCATGAGCTCGCCCGTGTGGATGCCGACCCCCATCCGCAGCGACGAATCGAACTCGTCGGTGGCGCGCAACATACCGATCGCAGCTGCAACCGCGGCGTCCGCCCCCTTGTGAAACAGCGCCATGATGCCGTCGCCGAAGATATCGTTGATGAAGCCATCCTGCTTGTGAATCTCGGGGTCCATGCGTCCGAGGTAGTCGTTGATGAAGGAGAACGTCTTCTGGGGACCCATGCTCTCGGCCATGGTGGTGAATCCTCGGATGTCCGAGAACATGATTGCCATCTCGATGGCGGTGCTGTCCCCGCGCGTCACCTCGGTGATCTTGTTACGACCGAGCAGCTCCAGGAACGGCGACGGCACGAATCGAACGATGGCGCGGTTGGTGCTGCGCAGGTCGTCCCAGGTGCGGCCATAGTGATTGGACAGCACGACCGCGAGCGCCACGTTCAGCACGAAGCTGATGTGCATGGCGAACGGCTCGAGCGCGGGCACCTGCGTCTGCAAGATGAACAGCGTGACGACGATCCCCATCGCCCACGCAAGCCCACGTGCATTCGGCGTGTGCAGCTTGAAAGCCGCCCACGACGCGTACCCTGCCAGCAGGAGCACATTGCCGCCTTGCACTGCCTGAGGGGCCCAGATCGGGAGCAGCTCGTAGACGCCGAGCCCGAGCCCTACGAAGCCCAACGCCAGCAGCAGATGCGCGCCCTGCACAGCACGCCAACGCCGGCTGGGTGCTGCTCCCGAGGCGAATCGCACAACGAACTCGATCACGAGGATGTTCGCGAGTCCCTGGGTGATCGGCCCGACAGCGTAGAAGTCGAGGATCGTGAACCAACTCGTCGAGCCGACGAGAGCGAACGTGCCATCCGAGATGGCAAAGCTGCCCATCGCCAGCCCGTACCAGAGGTAGGGGCTCAGCTCGCGCCGGCCGCGCCAGAGGTGAAGGTGGTACAGGCAGAGCAGCAGCTCGAAAAGCGCGATGAAGATGAAGTTCATCGTCCATCGCTTGTGCGCGAGGAGCTCGGCTCGGGTGGTGAACAAGTCCACGACCGGCGCCGCTGCCAACACCCGCGGCGCCGACATCAGCCGCTGGCCGGCTCGAACCTGCCCCACCCCCGCGGGCAACCAGGTGCGCACCGCGATGACCAGTCGGCCATCACGGAGCGCCTCCGCTGGCACGCGATGCGCAACCGGCAGGTTCGACGGCGCCCTCACGCCGGGCTCGCCGTGCACCGCAACCGACTCACCGTCGATGAAAAGCTCGTAGGCTCCCATCACGAAACCGAGCGTGATGGCTACCTCGCCCCGGAAGTCGACGTCGCGCATTTCGGTTCGAAACCACACCACCTCCCCCGCCGCAGCGGCTCGCGGTATCAGGGGGTAGGAGTCCTGCAGCTCGAACGACCGCCAGGCGCTGTCGTCGAAGTCAGCGGCGGCAAAGGCCGGGTCATCCTGGCCGGTCATGCGCCACTGCTTCGGCAAGCCCGTGAAAGGCTGGTCGGCGGCAACGGCGAGCGAAACGTTCAGCAGCGTGCAGATCAATGCTGCAAAGAAGGCGATTCCCCTCATGGGCGGATGCCGTCCCTACAAGCTGGGGCACTCCAGGCACTCGGCGGTGCAAGACCGGTTGCAAGCGCAACCGGCCGGGTCAAAAAGATAGCGCCTGCCCTCCGACCGGCGTCGACCGCATCGACAAGAAGACCGTGTACTCGCCCGCCTGCACGGCGGTGACCGCTTCCTTGCTGATCGACATGTTGTTTTCGATGTGACGTCTCACGACAGCTCCCTTCTCAGCCCGCAACTTGCCCGAGAGCCTTTGTGACCGGGCAATGTAGAAACGACTTCGGGCATCGCACGATGCATATCCCGAGTCACTCCACCAGGTCCACCTCGAAGAGCAAGTCTGCGATCAATGGCGTAGTCGAAGCCGCGCGCTCACCGGGTGATGGTCGGAGACCCATCCGCCATCGACGTTGTCGGAATGCACCTCGGCGTCGAGAGTCTCGACGTCACTCGTGACGAAGACGAAGTCGATCTTGGGGCCGTCAGTGCCACCCGCAAACCCGTGGAACGTTCCGACCTCCGGCTCGCCGGGATGAGCGACGTCGTAGGTGTCGACGAGGTCGTCGAGGATCGCGTCGATCGGTGGCGACCCGACCGCAGCGTTGAAATCGCCGATGAGGATCGCCGGCGCCGGCGGATCGCGTGCGGCGATGCGCTGGAGCACGAGCCGGGCCCCTTCGAGCTTCGCCACCTCTCCGGCGTTGTCGAGATGGACGTTGAACACGTAGAACGAGCCGCCGCCGACAGGCTCGAACCGCGCCCAAGTACAGATGCGCGGAAACAGTGCGTCCCACCCTCGGCTGCCTTCGACTTCGGGGGTTTCGCTGAGCCAGAACGTACCGCCGTCGACGCGTAGCAGCTCGTCCGTGAGTGAGAGCAGGCTCACCTCTTCGCCGACGCCGCCGGGGAGCCGGCCGAGGCCGAACGATTCGTAACGCGGCTGCGCTGCCAAGAGATCGTCGCGCTGAAAGTCGAGCGCCTCCTGAAGCCCAACCACGGTCGGTGCCACCTCGGCGCGTAGGCAGGATAAGTGGCCGTTGATGGATGCGTGGTTGCCCGGATCGGCGTGTGAACGGT
>JAJDAH010000212.1 GCA_029261965.1 Polyangiaceae bacterium | reverse complement strand
CAGGGCTGTTACTGGTACATGGCGATCCCAAACATGAAGACGGACCGCCTCGTGAAGCTGATGGACGCCTACGGCGAGGTGCTTCGCGATCACGAACTTACGCGGGAACTTTTCGGCCTGATATGAGGGGATGCTTCAGGGGTAGGCGTGGTCGCAGAGGTGGCTGCCGGAACCGCGCACACGTGCGTGTTGCTCGACACGGGCCGCGTACAGTGTTGGGGCGGCAACCCAGACGGCAGGCTCGGGGACGGAACGACGACGACCCGCACGAGCCCGGTCGATGTCCCAGGCGTGACCGGCGCTCGCTCGATCACCGCGGGGTGGCTGCACACGTGCACCCTCCTCGACACGGGCCGCGTCCAGTGTTGGGGCGGCAACGATTCCGGCCAGCTTGGAGACGGATCCACGACGAGTCGCACCAGCCCGACGGAGGTGCCGGGACTGACTGGTGCGCAAGCGGTCAGCGCGGGGTTCTTCTACACGTGCGCCGTTCTCGACACGGGCCGCGTCCACTGCTGGGGTCGAAACTCCGCCGGGCAGCTGGGTGACGGCACCACGACCGACCGATCGAGCCCCGTCGAGGTCGCGGGGCTGACCGGCGCCGTCGCGGTCACCGCCGGGAGCTCACATACGTGCGCGGTCCTGAACACGGGCCGCCTGTGGTGCTGGGGCAGCTACTCCTGCGGCCAACTGGGTGACGGCACCACGACTTCGCGATCGAGCGCGGCGGAGGTCGCGGGTCTAGTCGGCGTGATGGCAGTAAGCCCGGGCAGCTCTCACACCTGCGCGCTGCTGGATACGGGTTTGGTGCATTGTTGGGGGGACAACCGCAAAGGCCAGCTGGGTGACGGCACTACGACCGACCGGTCGACCCCGGCCGAAGTGTCCGGGCTCAGCAACGCGGTGGCACTCGGCGCAGGCAATGGCCACGAGTGCGCAACGACGAGCATGGGCACCGTCGAGTGCTGGGGGGACAACGTTTCCGGCCAGCTCGGTGACGGGACCACGACGGATCGCCTCAGCCCCTTCGAGGTCCCGGGGCTCACGGGCGTGACGGCGGTGGGCGCGGGGCATTCGCACACGTGTGCGGCGCTTTCGGCGAACGTGGCGTGTTGGGGATTCAACACGGACGGTCAGCTTGGCGACGGATCGATCCTGCAATCCAGCGCCCCCATCGACGTCGCCCGTCTCCTGCCGCTGTGAGCGCGGCCGGATCGCCGCCCGCCTCACGAGATCCACTGCCGGATTCTTGCGCCTAGGTCACATGAAGACCCCTCTGTTTGAAACATCGCCCCCTCCGGAAGCATTCCCCGTGCCATTCGCCGTGGAGGCCATTCATCCTCTTGTGTGGGCAATCACGCGGTCAACGCGAAGAGGTAGGGCGTGCGGCACGCGCACTGATGTGCCCTAGCGCCCCAGGACCCGATCATCAGCGACGGTTCCGTTACCATTGGGCGTGCGTTCGATGGCGGTACTGTGCGGCGTCTTCGCCTTGGCGTGCGCCACGGCGCGACCGATTGCGATCGAGCACGCTGCGCAACTGGCTGTGGTTGGTGAGATTGTGCAAGGCGACGACGTGCTCGTGTTCGGGACGGTTCTCAGCCGGAGGCTTCACGGGACCGAAGTCAGAACGTTGGAGACCGAAATGGGATCGATAGACATCCAGTTCCGAAAACCGGAGCCGGCGCCACCGGTCCTCTACTTGCACGGGTCCGGAAGCGTGCGCCTCGAGTGTCGCTTCGATCTGGAACACCATCGCGCGGTTGGCAAAATGAGATTGGGATCCAGAGTGACAATTTCTGGACGGTTCGCGCGACTCGAAACACGAGAAGGCGCGCGCACGATTGTGGCCCATGACTGTGAACCACGATGAGAGGGTCCGCCTAGAGGGAGGCGCCACCGTAGGCCAAGAGGGTCGCGCCAGAACACCTGAGGTTTCCGCATCGGATGGGGCAGTCGCAAAACGAGCCGGCGGGGTTCGGGCCGATCGACGGCGCGTCCATCCGCCGACCGAGCCCCCGGTCGGGGCAATCGCAGGTGGCTGGCTCTTGCACTGGCGGTCGCCAGGGGGCCGCCGGCTGGCCCGCGTCCGGTGTCGGGTCGGCTGGGTCGCCGGAGGTCGAGGCACATGCCAACGTCGCCGCGCAGGCACATAGCGCTCCGGCGATGTCGAGGGAGAGCACTTTTTCGAGTCCTGCGGCCATCGTTGCTGCGGCTCCGATAGACGCCGTCCGATACGTCGCGATTCTTGCAGAACTTCGGATCGGTCAACGCCGCACCATCAACGGTAACGCTCTCGAGCTCGAGAACGAACCTCTCCTGCTCGTCCGAATACGATATGCCAGCAGAAGTGGTGCTTCCGAGCGTGATCGCGGAGACGACTGCAAAGAAAACTTTTCTCGGTGCTCTACGACGTACCATCAGTGCTCGAATCAGCGCCCACCAGGGATCTTCGGGCGGGTCAAACCAGGGTTCTCGCAATCATTCAAGTCTTCTTCGCGGCAAACCATCTTGTAGATGAAGCACCATTGGTCCGACTCCGAGAATTGTCCCAGTTGCCTGCAGAACGGGCGGTCGGGATCGATGCAATCCGTGTCGCGATCGCAATAGTCGTAACAGCAACCGTCCCCGACGCCGTAACAAAAATCCCCTTCGAACTCGCAGAATAGATCGCCGTGCCAGTACTGGGACCCGTCTCTCGCGCACCCAAAACGTGAAACACAAGTCATTGGTGGTGGCCCGAGCCCGCCGGTTCCCCCGCTGACGGTCCCGCTCGCGCCAGAGTTACCGCCCGCGCCCATGCCTGCAGTCGCCCCCGTGCCGCTGCCGCCTGCGCCGCCGTCTTGTTCGACAGCGGCGTCGTTGGCCGGATCGCTCGACCCGGATGTACAACCCTCGCTCGCCGACACGCCAACCAGAATCGCGGCTACCGCGAGCAAAGGCACTCTACGGTGTTGCTGAGTCATAGAGAGCGCCCTGGGAGGCTACGCAGCGCAACCTCCAAGGTCGACTTCAAAAAGTCTACATGAAAATTTCTGTGTGCGATCTAGCTCGCGTTCCTGGTCGGATACTCTGAGCGCGTTTCGGCGAGGACAGCCTTTCAGGGTGCTTTGTCGAGCCACTCGATGGTCTGCGCGAACACTGCGGCTTCTGGTAGCTCGTGGCCGAGCGCGGGACCAACGAACAATCGAGCGCGCGTGAACCCGTCTGCTCGCATCGCGGCGTAGATGGCGGACACGTGGGCGTAGTTGAAATCCTTCTTTCCGGTGACGAAGGCGAAGGGCCGGTCCTTTGCTTTGCTCAAGTACAAGGGACGGTCCAGCCCCGCGGTATAGGTGCGACCTGCGCCGGTCGCGGGTGCGGGCACGGCCCGAAAGTAGTCGGCGCCAGCGAAGAAGATCCCTCCTCGAAAGACGTCTGCGTAAAGTAGCAGCGCGCGTATCGCCGATTTTGCACCGCCGGAAAACCCGGCAACGTAGATTCGTTGCTCGTCGAGCACGTAGTCTTCGCCGACTGCGCTGATTGCATCGAGGGTGAGCGCGACGCGGGTAGTGACCTCGCGGCGATTGCCGACGTTGTTCGGACCAACCCAGATGAGGCGCTGCTGTTCGAGCACGCGAGGCCAGGCGGCCTTCGGGATCGCGCCACGGGGGCCGGCATGGATCCAAACGAGCAGACCGTGAGGAGCCTGCTCGCTGTACGAGGGCGGAACGAGGAGCTCGTACTGCTCCTGCGTCACGACGTAGGGCTTCTCCACGCGCGGTCCCCCGCGCCTTTCGAGCTCGACGGGCGAGCTCAAGGGGTGCCGTGCCAGGAACGCATGGGTCCCGCTTCGCGCTTCTGCACTCGGTGACGTTGTGAGCGGTGAGGGCGTTGTGGCGTTCGCGGGCTCCGCCGTTGGCGATGAGGGCCGCTCCCCGCGTTTCCAGAGGATGGCAGCGCCGATAATGACACTAAGCAACACCCCGAGCAGCGCGACCGTGCGCAGCGGGTCCGTCTTTGCCGACTCGGGGGGCGGGTGCGTACCGTTTTCGCGAGACTCGTGTGCGGGATCTTTCCTGCGACACAGGACGCACTCCCCATCGGGGCCCAGCGCGAGCTCGTGTTTGTCACAGCGACCCGAGATCTGCCCCACGCGATGGATCAGAGCATGGGAAACCGCGTCAAGCGAGAGCCGCGGGGGATCCCTATGTGCGACGTCCGAGCTCGACGTAGCGCAACACCGGATCACGCTGCCGAACGCCCGTACCGTTCGTGCGCGTCACTCGTGTGCGTTTCGGGAGCACCATCACCAGCTCACCCGAGCTGACGCTGGTCCGGATCGTGCGTAGAGGCCCACATGGGAGCTGGCGGCCGCGGCCTCGACAAGGTGCTCGAGGTGAGCCCTGCGCTGTCCATCACGACTTGCCTGATGGCGCTGGTCGCCATGGCATGCGGTGATGCGGCGCGCCGGCCAGGAAGCGAACCGGTCCGATGCGCACCCGGACACACCGCACCGTGTCGGTGCGACAGTGGCGCCGTCGGCAGCCTCGGCTGCACGCACGGTTGGACGACTCCTTGTGATTGTAGCCCCGCCGCGCCGAGCCGCGCCGTCGAGACGGGCGGTGGAGATAGAGACGCCGGTACTGGCGGCCGTGGAACCTCCCTCGGCAACGCCGTGGATCCCTGCATGGCGGAGTGCCTCGCCATGGCCGTCAACTTTCCGAGCATTCCCCTCGACGCCGTCCGAAGGTGTTGCGACCGATCGTGTCGCGGGCTTCCCTGCGTCCCCAGATGCAGTAGTGGGCCGTACCTCGTGTGCGAAGACGATGACCCTCCCGTAGCACCAGCCGACGAGTGCGAGCGGCTACGGCAAACTCTCAAACGGGGTCTGCCGCCGGATGGCGGTCCCACCGGTGTAGGCGACGCGTGCACGGGGTACGGGTATGTTGGCCTGCCCGACCGCACGGTCAGGTGCTCCGAGGGGCAATGCTCGTTCTCGTGCGATTCGGCGGCGGGAGCCCGCCTGTGCGCCGACCTCGGGATGACCTGCAACTTTTTGGTTCGCTACGGCGACCTGTGCCTTTGACGCTCCGTCATACGGTCGCGCATCACGTCCGTGGAATCGACAACACTCTCCTTTACTTGACCGTCTAACATACCGCCCGGGGACACCTTGGCGGCGAAGAAGCGAAACCCTTACGAAGCTCCGTCAGCGCAGGACGCCGGACCGCCGGAGCCCGCGCTCGCGCCAGACCCGAGCACCGACGTTCAAGTGCGAGCTTACGGCTCCCCGCACGAAGCCGAGCTCGGTCGCGCCTTGCTCGAGTCGCGAGAGATCGCCTGTCGCCTGAAGGACGATATCCTCGTCGGCACAGCTCTCCTCTACGAAGCGGCGCTCGGCGGGGTGAAGCTCATTGTCGCTGCCGAAGACGAGGCACGCGCCCGCGCGCTGCTCGACGATCACGAAGCGTCGCTCAAGGCGGAACGCCGAAAAGTCGAAGAGACCCACAGCCAGCGGGTGACGCGGGCTTGGCGAACCTCGCTGGTCGCGCTGATCGTGTGCCCCGGAATCCTCAACCTGTTTTCACTCTGGCTGCTAGCGCGGTCGAGCTACGGCAAGCTCGACGCCAAAGCCCGTCGACGATACTGGCTCGCGTTGCTCGTCGACGGGCTCGTTCTCGCCTCGATTGTGATTGTCATCACGCAGTGGCGGAGCCCACCGCCACCCGAGTGGCCGGTGAACGAGGTCGGCGGACCGGTGTTACCGGCCAGATAGCGCGCTATGAACAAGAGGCGTCCGCCGCGTGATGGGGCAGAACCGCCGAAGCCGTGAGCTCAACGCGAACGAGAATTGGCCTTCTTGCGCCGGTTGCGCTTCTTCGACGAGCTGCGCCAGACCGGCGCGATGACTGGCCGCTCTCGTGACTGGGCCGATCGCATGCAGAGGACACCGGGGTCGGCGTACTTCGCGCTCGAATCGAGCAGCGTCTGGAGCTGCGTCGGCTCGTCGGGAGGAATGCCGGGGACGATCCGCGCGGCGATCACGTCGCCAGATGCAAGCATGTCCACGAGGCGATCCCAGCGATCGATCTTCTGGATATCGATCTTGCTCAGGTGGACCGCCACATCGTTGCCTACGGGGGCGTCGGCCCAGATGATCTCCAGCGATACGTCGTCGTGCGAAGCGTACGCGAGATCCTTCATCACGCGTACCAACCTTTCCACAGGCTCCCGTCGATCGAATTGCCTCGACTGCGTCTCCCCCAAGCGCTGTAGCGCCTGCTGCACGGCCAACGCGGTGTCCTCGCGGCCGAGAAACCACAGCAGCGCTGCCAGCTCGATCGCTGCGTGCAGCTCACCAGCGTCGACATCCAGCGCGTTGCGGAGGGCCCGTTCCGATTCGTCGTACAGGCCGAACTGCGCGCAGCAGTTGCCGAAACGGCGCCACGCTTCCGCGCTGTCGGGCCGCGCCTCGACCTGACCGCGCAGGTGCGCGATCGCCCCAGATGGCCTGCGGGCCACGGTGCCGTCCCACGCTTGCATGCGAGCGCGCACCACCGGCTCAGACGAGGAGAGGAGCGCGCGCTCGCTCCCAACGCTGGCGGCCTGTACGTGCAACGCCTGCGCACTCGGCCGCACCAGCTCGTAGCGGTCCACCACGCCACACCCCGCGCACTTCGCTGGCCGCGAGAAGCAAACGCCGTCCCAGTCTGGATCTACCTCGTCGGACCGAATGTCGACGAAGGCGCGATCGAACTGGAACGAACCCAGCAATCCGCAATCGAGACAGCGCAGCCACACCCGGAGCCCGCGTTGGTCGTCGTCCACGAGAACCGCACTACCGAATGGCGCGCGTCGCGTCATCAGTGTCGTTTCAGGTGGGCGCGAAACGGCCTCAGTATCCGGACGTTACAGCGGATCACTCGCGGAGCGCATGAAGTCGACGCAGTGCAGGTTGTCGCTTCCGAACCGAGTCGAGCTAGCGCGCGGTTCGGCCTCGCTGTCGTTGTCCCCCGCGCTCCCGTCTCCCGCCCCCATCCGCAGGCCCTGTGTTGGCTACTTCCTCCATCCGCTCCGCAGTCTGCCATCCGCTGCTCACGCCGCACGCCGATAGTCGTGATGTAGTCCACCGAGGACGGGAAGCGCGATCACGTCGCCGGTGCCGGCCGCCGCGGTCGAAGAACCTTC
>JAJDAH010000211.1 GCA_029261965.1 Polyangiaceae bacterium | reverse complement strand
AATGGTGAGCGCGAGCTCGATGTCGCACGTCGCTCCGGCTTCCTGCATGTGATAGCCGCTGATCGAAATCGAATTGAACCGCGGCATGCGCTGGCTCGTGTACTCGATGATGTCGGCGACGATGCGCATCGAGGGCGACGGGGGGTAGATGTACGTGTTGCGCACCATGAACTCTTTGAGGATGTCGTTCTGGATGGTGCCCGTGAGCTGATCCTGAGGGACGCCCTGCTCTTCGCCGGCGACGATGAACCCGGCGAGCACCGGCAACACGGCGCCGTTCATCGTCATCGACACGCTCATTTTTTCGAGCGGGATCCCGTCGAAGAGCACCTTCATATCCTCGGCCGAATCGATCGCCACTCCGGCTTTGCCGACGTCGCCGACCACTCGAGGGTGATCGCTGTCGTAGCCACGATGGGTGGCGAGGTCGAAAGCGACGCTAAGTCCGCGCTGGCCGGCGGCGATGTTCCGCCGATAAAACGCGTTCGATTCTTCCGCGGTCGAGAAACCCGAGTACTGACGAACCGTCCACGGCCGGCCGGCGTACATGCTGGCCTTCGGACCCCGAACGAACGGGTACGCACCAGGCGCCGTGTCGGTGAAGTCGAGATCCTCGACGTCGGCCCGCGTGTACAGCGGCTTGACATCGATGCCCTCCGGCGTGTTCCAAACGAGCTTTTCGGGGTCGGCACCCTTCAGCTCGTGGGTGACCAGCTGGCGCCAAAGATCGAGATCGGCAGGGCTTTTTGCGTCGTTCATCCTCGGATTTCGACGCTAGCACACGGCTAGGGCAGGGCTCATTTCGACTTTCGTCCCCGCAGTATTCGCCCCAGGGCTTCAGCGGCCTGCCCCGCGAGCTGGTCGACCCACCGGGTCGTGGTCGCCGAATCCCTAAAGCCCGTAACGAACAGCACGAGCACGGGATGGCCCGAAACCAGCGACGGCGTCAGGTACACCTCGTCGTCACCGACATTGAAAACCTCACGAAGCGCGTCGTGGGAAGCAGTGTGGGGGATGGCACCGAGGTAGTAGCCCGCCTGAACGCTCGTCTCGAACACGCTCGTCTCGCTCACGGGAACCGAGATCGCTCTCACTCTCGACAGCGCGCCGACCGCGTCGTTGCACGAGCGGCCCTGGAACGCTCCCCCTCGGACGGCGAAAACCGCGGCTTTGACTCCGGCATGACTGAGCGCCTCGATCAAGACGTCCGTGATCGCGTCGGGGGTCATCGTGTGCTCGAGCCGTTCCAGATACGGCGCGAGCTCGTCGATGCCCAAGCTCGGAGCGGCGGTGTGCTCTTCCGGCGCATCGATGGGTGGAGGCGCTTTGGACCGGTACAAGCCGAGCACCGGCTCTCCAGACTCATCCTGACCGAAAGTCTCCTTCTGCGGTGCCTCGAAACCCGGGCTCGTGCGATGTCGCTCGAACTGCGGCGGCTCGTCGGCCGGGGCGATTGGAGCGACTGGGGCGACACTTCGGGTGACGAGCGGTAGCGGCGGCGCACTCGGCGGTGGATTCGGTGTCGACGGATCGAGATCCGCAGGCAACCTCGCTGGCGGGGGCAACCCGAGCGCGTCTCCTTCTCCGCTAGCAGGTGCCACAGGCGGTGGCGGCACGCTGCGTCGACCCCGCTCGACCTCGCCGAAGGTGGCGAGCAGCGCGCGAAGCGGTGTGCGGACCACCCGGACAGCGGTTTCGAGCTTGTGAGCAAACTCTTCGACGACCTGTGGGTCCTTCGGGTCGACCGCGGCGACTTCGACCAGTCCCGCGCGGGCGTCGAGCCGCACCGGCACCGCGAGTAGGCGCTCGCACATTCCCTGCGGCAGCGACTCCATGAGCGAGCCGACGGGTCGCGGCGAATTGACGACCGGTGTGTCGAGACGGCTGAGCTCGCGGTCGAGAATTCGAGCGATGTCGTCACCGCGGTCGGAGAGCGCGACGATGAACGGCACTCCGCGCATCACGACGGCGTGGAGTGCCGCCTGCACATCCGCCTCGGGCACGAGGCCGCTGCGAAGCAAACGGCCCGCGAGCTGCACGCTCATGGGGATGACTGTCGCGCAGCGGCCCGGGTGGAGGCAACGGTCCGCGGCCTGGGCCCCTATGGGTGCTCGGCCCGAGGCGTCGGGTGTGCTCGGCTGCCGGGATTTTTGGCCCGCCAGGCCCAGCGGGCCCAGCGGGCCCAGCAGGATAGTGCAGGGCTGCTCGGGCGTTCACGCCCGTCCGACCGGCGTTCACTCTTTGAACTGGAAGACGACCTCGGTCTGGCGCACGAGGCCGAGCTCGTCCCTGGCGACGCGCTCGACAGCGGCCGGATGGGTCTTGAGCCGTTTTGCCTCGGCGCGGAGGCGGCGGATCTCCTGAGCCAGCCGAGCAGCCTCCTCGTCCACCTGCTCTTTTTCGGCCTCCAAACGGCGCAGACGCTCCAACCCGTTCGGCGAGAGGATCATCGCCGGCACCGATACCGAGGCGAGCACCAAGAGCGCGATCGGGGCTGCGCGTTGGGCGAGTTGGCGCTTGTCCACGACCAGCGACTCTCACACGGCGCCGCGATGCCACCCAAATAAGTGGATCCGGCCGGACACCGACGGGGCGCCGCTCCGACGACATTTGTCCAGCCACCACGGATGCGCGCCAGCGACCTTTGCAGGTGTATTTTTCCCCCGCAGTTTCGCTATCATGCGGCCCCCCAGGCAGGCGGCGACGCGCCAGAGTCGCCACCCTTTCCGAGCCCATAGGTACACATGGACATCGAGTTTCTTCAGGCGGAGCTCGAGCGGCTCTTCGAGCTGCCCGAACTGTTGGATCTGACGAGCAACCTGCTCGGCTTCGACCCCGAGAAAGTCGGCGGCACCGCCGGCAAAGCATCGTTCGTTCGAGCCCTGACCGAACATTGCCAAGACCTCGACGCGGTCGAGGCGCTTTGCGATGTCGTCGTGGCGTCGAAGGCGGCGGTCAATCCGCAGGTGGCGAAGATCGGCCACAACGGCTTGACCTTCGACGACGAGCTCAAACCCGGCCAGGAGCTCGGGCCATACAAGATCGTTCGAAAGCTCGGCGAAGGTCGGTTGGGGATCAGCTACGTCGCACAGAAAGACGACAAGGACTGGCGTCTCAAGGTGCTGAGAAAGGAAGCCACTCGGGATCGTCGAGGCCTGCACCGGTTCCTGACTCTCAACCGGCTCGTCGGTGGGATCTCTCATCCGGGCCTGCCGGCCTCGCTCTCCGCCGGGCAGATCGACGGTCGCTACTATGTCGTGCACGAGCACGTCGAAGCACAGCCGCTGAGCGCGCGAATCGCGCGAACCGGCCCGATGCACATCAACGAAGCTCGCCCTCTACTCAAGGGGATCCTCGAGCCGTTGCAAGAGCTGCACAGCCGACGCCTCGCCCACGGGGACCTTAAGCTCGACAACGTCGCGGTCGTGCGCGGCTCCGACGGAAGCCAACAACTCGTCCTGATGGACGCATTTTCCGATCGCCTCCGGGCTCGGGCCAGGGTCGCCAACGGACACAACGAGCTTTTTTCCACCACGGCCTCACCCAAGACGGTGGCACCGGAGCAGATTCGGGGTCTCGTCGCCGATCCGCCGAGTGACGTGTATTCGTTCGGCGCGATGCTCTACGAAATGCTGAGCGGAAAACCCGTATTCCGCTCGGAGTCGGCGCTGGGCGCCGCCATCGGACACATGTCGCAAGTGCCGGATCCGCCGAGCTCGGTGGCCCCGCGGGGGTGGATCCCCAAGGACCTCGACGACTTCGTGCTCGGCCTGCTCGTCAAAGACCCGCTCAAGCGACCGACCGACGCGCGAGTCCTGCTCGAGGCCCTCGAAACCCTCGGGCGCGCCCCCGAGGCGCGCACCGAAAAACGCATCAGCGACGAAGAGCTCGACAGCCGTGTCGATGCGCTCATCGCCGACCCCACGAACGCCGAGGCCGCAGTGGCCCTCGAGGAG
>JAJDAH010000022.1 GCA_029261965.1 Polyangiaceae bacterium | reverse complement strand
AGGGGGGCCCGCAGCTCATGGGTCAGCTCATAACAGCCTGGATTTCGCGTAGTTTGGGCGCGAGGTCCGTCGGTGAGCGAAAAGGACAGAAACCGCTCGATCCACATCGAAACTGTGAGAAACCTCCAAAAGTTGATCGATACGGGCAGAAAACCGCGTGAAGGTGGACGCCGGACCGATCGCACCTTGCTCATAACGACAAGAATCGGCACATAACGACTCGGAACAGCATTCAGCTCTGCAGGGACCGACGAAAATCAGTCGGCTCGGGCTGTCGGTAGTACGCGAAGGCGACCCGAATCGGGCCATAATCGAAAAATGAAGTGGCCTCGACGGGCTGCACTCCCCTCGGCCGAATCCATAACGCTCGAAGATCGCTTGCATAATCGAAAGGTAAAGTTGGGCTCCTGGCGCACCCACAGGCGCTCGGAATGACTCACCGCTGGCTCGTCGGTGTCCCGGGGAATACGAACCGACTATCGACGTGAATCCGCCGGCTTCGGGTGCCGCCTCTCAGTGTCTCCGCCGATCCCGTGCGCTCTGTTGCGGGCGAGAGGGATCGAGCATCTTCCTTCCATCCCTCTACCAATCTGGATTGACTCGTACCGCGCATGTATGTACAGTAGCCCCCCATGCGCGAACCGCGGTCCGAGCGGCTCAACTTGCGCGCGTCGCCGACGGAAGTTCGGATGCTTGAGGAGTTGTCTGAGGCTTCCGGCCTGGCGATGAGCGACATCGTTCGGCAGCTCGTTCGCCAAGAGCACAACGCCATGTTCGAGCAGAGGTCGGGCGCCCGGCGGAGGCGTCGCGTGGGGAAGGCGAGCAGTCGATGACTACCGGACCGCCGCCAGGGATGCCTCCCGGAGTTGCCATTCATGGGAGGGAGACGATCAATCATGGCGCTGTGGTCCTGAGCATAGGCCTGGCGCTCGGAGTGCTCGTGTCGCGACACGATCTTGCTCACGGTTCGGTTCCGGCTGCCGCGACTGTCGAGGCTACGAGCGGTCACGAAGGGCTATCCAGCCACGTGCAAGGACTCCTTGACTGGCTTGTCGATGAGGAGCTCAGCAGATGGCTGGACGAAATCAAGGCGTGACCACGGGAGACGCGATCTACGCGCGCTTCTCCTCGGAGAATCAGAACCCCCGAAGCATCGACGATCAAGTCACGCGCCTGCGCGGCAGTATCCAGGGGTACGGTGGACGGGTCGACGAGTCGCTGGTCTTCGCCGACGCCGAGACGAGCGGCGCGGTTTGGGACAGGCCCGGGCTGCGCCAACTCCTCAAGGCAGTTTCGGAGGGGCGCGTCAGTCGCATCTTCGTCGAGGACGTGAGTCGGATCTCCAGGGATCGCGCGGACCTCGCCACTTTCGAGAAGGATCTGGCCTTTCGCGGCGTCTGCCTCGTAGCGGTCGCCGATGGCATCAACCTCGACGGATCGTCGGGAGCGTCTCTTGCTTACGGCGTCAAGTCGCTCATCTCGGACGTGTACCTTCGAGACCTCGGTGACAAGACCCGGCGCGGGCTACAAGGGAACGCGCGCGAGGGGAAGCCCACCGGTGGCAAAACCTACGGGTACGTCACAGTTCAGGACGGCCACGGCGGTGCTGCCAGTGCTGTCGACGATGATCAGGCGAGAACCGTAGTTCGGATCTTCCAGCTGTACGCGGACGGCGTCGGGTACGCCGGCATCGCCAAGGCGTTGAACGCCGACGGCGTGCCCCCGCCGCGCGGCAACCGTAGGCGGGCGGGCCCGGGGTGGATAGCCTCGTGCATCCGGGAGCTGTTGCGAAACTCGAAGTACGTTGGCGACTGGCGCTTTGGCCGACGGAAGTGGCGCCGCCACCCTGAAACGAGGAAGCGGGTCTACACGGAGCAGTTCGACGGGGACGTCGTGAAGGTCAACCGTCCTGACCTTGCCGTAGTGGACGGTGAGCTGTGGGATCGCGTGCAGTCCCGGATCGCGGCGAACGCCGAAGCCTACAGATCGGCGAATGCATCGCGGGCACCACGCCGACGAACGCCGTATCTCCTGAGCAGCCTTCTTCGCTGCGGCGACTGCGGTGCACTCATGGACCTCAGCGGGGGCTCGCCGCATCGCTACTACCGATGTAGTGCGAATCGCAAGCGGGGCACCTGCGAGAACCGGCTCAGTGTTCGCGAGACCGTTGCCCGCGAGCGGATCTTGGCGGCAGTAGCTCAGACTGTTCAAGGGGACGCCGCCGTGCAGCACATCCGCAAGCGGCTGGCGAAGCGCCTGGGCACGCTATCGGGTCAGATCGACAGCGAGCTGCGCGACCGGACCCACCGTCTCGCGCGGGTCGAAGATCGCATCCGAGGCATCATCGAGATGCAGGCCGAGGGCGACCGATCGCCGTACCTCGCCGAGGCTCGTCGAGACTTTGAGGCTCAGGCGTCGACGGAGCGAGCTGCCATCTCGGCTCTGCGGGCCCGAGCTGCTCGCCCGATCCCATTGCCGCCTGCGAACGAGATCATCGACCGCGTCCAGAGTCTGCGGGCGCTTGTCGACGCCCAGGGCGACGACGTCGAGCGCGGGCGCGAGGCACTGCGCCGCTACCTCAAGGGCGGCGCCATCGAGTGCCACCCTCACGAAGGGCGCTACCTGGCAAACTTCGAGCTGCTGCCACTCGCCATCCTCCTCGACAAAGCAGCAACGCCCGCCGAGGGGGAGGGGCGTTGTCCAGAGGTGGTTGCGCGGACCCGTGACCACGAGCGCCTGCGCAGATTTCGGATTCGGTCTTCAGGTCGCTGGAGATCCGATGGCAGTTGGCGCCACAACACTATTCTCGCAGTCAACGCAGATCGAGCACGAAGTGCTGTCGTTCGGCGAAGGCGTAGCATTCCCGATTCCCCCGCGCTCGCAGATTTTCGTGTCGTACCATCTGCTCAACACAACACCTGGCGGGATGGACGTCTCGATAAACGCGAAACTTGCCCACATACGAGAGCATGACGTTCGCGTCCGCTTGAACATCGGGGGTGGACTAATGGGGCTGCTTTCCGTTCCACCTCGTTCACGCTCACGATTTTCGACTGATTGTCTCTTCGCGAAGCCCGCGGACTATCGTGCCCATTTCGTGATGCCTCACTACCACCAACGCGGCGAGGGGTTTCGACTTGAAATTCTAGGTGGCCCCAACAATCTACGGCGAATCTGGGAGAGCAACAGCCCTGTGGGCGAGAACCTGGGCGGGCCTCTGGCGTCCCCCGTGGATCTTTCGGGTGCAGAAGGTATCCGCTTCAGCTGCGACTACGACAATTCTACCGACGAAACTATTGTCGCTGGTCCAACGGGTGCCGACGAGATGTGCTCATTCTTCCTTCATACGGACGCCGACGAGGCTTGGTACGCCGTTGTCTCCGAGGCCTTCGGTGAGGCCAGCCTCGCCGACTTGGGGACGGCTGACGATGGACGGCGCTCGTTCAGAGCCGACGGCTGCGTTGTTCTGCAGGACCTATAGTTGCGTCTGGTCGCTATCGTGGATGCCTGCGCTGGCGATCACGCGCGTGCGCACCAGGATCTTGGGACGATTCACAGAGGTAGCGGGGACAATCGAGAGGATCGGGCTGTTCTTTGGCGACGCTCTGCGGTGCCACAAGTTGCCGGTCCCCGTGCGACGCTGGACCGGAACGGCATCCAGATCGCTATTCTCACCGAGGCTAGTCGTTGACCCGCGGAGTTTATTGCGGCGCATGATACTATACTTAGGCAGCGTCAAGAAGTAATGGAAACGATCGAGGCACTGAATGGAGCGATTTCCGGCTGCAATCACGCGGCATCCGCTTCCTTTGTTCCGGGACGCCGCCTGAGCCGTCGGCAGCCCTACGCCCGCGGGAGAGCGACATGATGAGAGAAGGCCATGACAACCCTATTGCGTCCTCTCGATTTTCATGGCTGAGCGTGGCGGCATGCGCCGTGAGCTTGATCGCCTCTCTTTCGCTCGGAGCGGGCTGCTCGTCATCGAGCGCCGTCGAGAGTTCGAGCACGGGCGGCCCTGGAACACAGAGTTGCCTCGACAAGTGCGCCGAAGCGGGCGGCGACGTGGCGACCTGTCAGGGGTCATGCAGCTCGAACGGTCAGGGTGGCACAGGTGGTAGCGCTGGCGCGTCTGGTGGAACGTCGAGCAGTGGCGGTGCGCCCGCCGGCCCCCAGCCGACACTTCCTCCGACGCCACCAGACTGCCCGGCGCTTGCTACGGGAACGGTGAAAGTTCTCGGCCAGAACGTCGAGCTCACGGTCGGAAACCGGCGCGAGGATGTGCAGGGTCCTGTTGTTTTTTACTGGCACGGGACCGGTAGCGTCGCGGGGGAGGTCGCACTGCTCGGACCCGCGATCCAAGAGGTCGCGGACATGGGCGGAATGGTGGCATCCTTCACGACGTCGCTCGGCACGGGGACCACTACCGGGAATTTCGTTTGGTACACGGACGATTTCCTGATGGCCGATTACCTCCTTGGCTGCGCTGTGGAGCAGCTCAACATCGACACCCGGCGGATCTTCACGGCGGGCTGTAGCGCAGGCGGGCTACAGGCTGGCTCCATGGTGCTCGCGCGGTCGAGCTACCTCGCTGGCGCGATGCCGAACTCCGGCGGCCAAGGCTTCGTCAGCATGTGGGAAGACGACACCCACACACCTTCTGTCGTGACCGCCCACGGCAACTGCAGCGACTTCGTTGTCATTTACTTTTCGAATTTCAGCAGGCAGTTCGCCCAGAGCATCGGAGAGAGGGGGGGCTTCGCGGTCGACTGCGACCACGGTGGCGGCCACTGTGGATCCCCCCCGGATTTGATCGCCGCCCAGTGGCAATTCTTGAAGGACCATCCGTTCGGCGTGACCACTGACCCCTACGCAAGCGGGTTACCGCCATCGTTCCCGAGCTACTGCCGAAAGTTCCCCGTTGTGGACATCGGCCCGGTTTGTCAGTAGCCACCTCACGCTGCTTGCCGGACTCCGTTTCGCTCGGACTGCGACCGTCACCCGTCAGAGCAACCGAGGTCTGAACCGCCATGGGACCGACACTCCAAGTTCGATGCTGGCCAGGAAGCAGTCGTCGAACGGGGGTGCAAATCGATAGCGTTCTCCCAGCTACGTAGTCAAACACCCAAGAGCTGAGCGCGCGCAGTTGCATTCCTCGCCTTTCTTCCCGAACCCGGCGCAGCGTTCATGCGGCGACTCCCTCTTCGGCGCTGGCAAGCTTTGCGGACAAACGCTGAACGCTGCAAGAATGACCCGGGTGGCTTCCTGAAGCCTCTTTGCCAAGATCCGGCGACCGGCACATTCGGTGACAACGCTTCGCCAAGGCGTTCCCCACTGCCCGTCAGCTCGAGGTGCTCAAGGGCGTCGGTGACAACTCGATCGTGGCATCCATTTGCGCGAGGAACGTGACCGACCAGGGGCTTCCGGACTTCGGCTACCGACCGGCTATCGGCGCCATCGTCGACCGGCTGAAAGAGGCTCTGCAGGATCGCTGCCTGCCGCGGCCGCTCGACTTCGACCAGGCGACCAGCGAAGTTCCGTGCGCCATCATCGAGTCGACTCGCAACCAGGGTCAGGGGTGCAACTGCAACGACCCTAGCTAGAGGCGACTCGAGGATCTCGCTGCGCTGGTCGCCCCTCTGTGCCAACGTGGGTGAGACACCAGAAAACTTCGTAGTTACTGACAAGGGCGAGAAGGTGTCTCTTGCATGTTGACGACAGAGAACGGGAAGGCGACTGCCGATCCTGAGGTTTTGGAGAAGGCCAAGCGACGGCGTTTCAGCGCAGCGAAGAAGCTGCAGTTCCTTCGGGAGTACGA
>JAJDAH010000210.1 GCA_029261965.1 Polyangiaceae bacterium | reverse complement strand
TTGCGAAGCGCGCCGATTTGACCTTTGCCTCCCACATAGGCACCGCCGACGGTCAAGTCGACGGGGCCGAACAGAAACCCGAATCCGAGGGTGCCCCCGAACATGTCGACCTTGCGATCGAGCACTCTCTCGGCGGTCTGGGTAACTTCGATATCAGGTGTCGGTGAAAAGTCCGTGAACCCGCCAGCGCGCAGAGCGACCATGTCGGAGAGAAAAATTTCGACGCCCGCGTTGACGTTGACGACCTGCTCACCGCGGACCCGATTGCGTTCCTGAAGCCGGATTACGCTGTTGCCCACTCCACTCGAGGTGTCGTTGATGACACGAACCCCCGAATACTCATCGTACTCGATGGGCGTGTAGTAGTGCACGTCCGCGGCAAAGGCGAACACCTTCTGGAGTTGATATCCGAGACCCGCGGTGATGTGGGTTGGTGTGCGCACTCCGAAATCCGTCGTGGCCAACCGTTCGTTCGTTCGCTCGCTCGTGGAGGACGCCAGCCCGTCTAGCACCAGCCCGATGTCGGCCGATGAATCCAACGAAATGTTCTGATCGTATTTGCCCACCATCTGAAGGCTCTGCACGGCGACTGACAGGCCCAAGTGAAAATTCGACGTCGGCTCGTATTGCAACCCCACGACGGGCACGAGACCCCAGGACGACGCCTCTGTCGTTCCGGTAGCAAAGGAGCGGATACTCTCTCCCCCGATAGACGTGCCTTGCACGAGCGAATTGGTTGCGAAAACGTCGTGATAGAGCGCCATCGCCGCTAGGCCGAGACGGACCTTGCTGGACACCTGCACGGCGTAGGATGGCCCGAGGTAGTAACCGGTGATCGTCGAGCTATTCGAAATGTTCTCTTCGATTCGACTCCCGGCGAGACCGACGCCGAAACGTCCCCGGTATTCAATCTGCGCGCGGCGCGGGACCAAGATCGACAGCGACACCACGTGGTGACCCGCTCTCCCGGCCTCATTTCCCATTGGCCAGCTGTAGACGAAGCTTGCCGGGAAGCTGTCGAAGCTTTGTGACCGCAAGCCTTCTATCGGACCTTCGATGTCGTTGGGGTCGGCGATCGGGTTGATGGGTCCCGTCGCGAAAAAGCCGTCGCTATCGATGGCATGCGCGTTGTAGATGGTGGCACTCAGCGTGATGTTGTGCTTGTCCACCTGCGCGAGGCCCGCAGGATTGAGCAGCGGCATGGCACTGTCCTTCCCGAACGCCACGCCGGCGCCACCCATCGTCGCGGTGCGCCCACCCATCGGATATGGCTGGTAGGACTTCCAGAGTTGGCCCCGCTCCTGAGCGATTGCGTGCGCGGAAAACACGGTCGTCGCCGCGCCGATGAGAACTGCCTGAGCCGTGCGCCTCACTGAAGCGCCTCCGGAGTCGGCGTGAGCGGAAAGGCGAGGTAGCCGGCTACCCTGCCCTCGACGCGCTCGATGTTGCCTCGTGTGAACAGGATGTCGCCTTCGAAAATGTCGAACATCTGAAAGCAACCCTCGACGCTGAGCGCGTCGTACCATGGGCCACCAAGCTGGATGCTGTTCGCTGGGCAGAAGTACAGGCCAGAGAAAACGTCCTGACCGCCGGTACCTGGAAACCCGAGCACATCGACGTGTCGCGGCGACCCGGGTCCAATCTGATCGACCGGAATGACCATGGGCGCTCGGTAAAAACCGACCTGGCCGAAGTCAGGATTCAGGAAGCGTGGCCCGTCGAGGATCACGAGGAGATCGTTGCCGGCAAAGATGCTTTGGCATCGACTCGTGAGTGTGGCGTTGCCGGCCGGGAAGGAACCAAATGTCTCCCACGCAGCGGCAACCCCGATCGTACCGAAGTCGACCTCGATGATTTCACTCGAAGTCGAGCACTCGAAGGGGCCCTCCAGCGCAAACGGGCGTGCGGTCGGCGGGTTCACTTCGCAGGTATTGGTGACCTCGCTACAGATCTGGAGATCCGCGCAATCCGCGTCGGACTTGCAGGCGCCGGGCGCCGAGGCCAAGTCATCGAAGTGAAACGCACAAGACGTCACCGCACACGTCAGCGCAAGCGCCCCTAGTCCGCGCATGATTCTCATCGCTCCCTCCCGCTGGCTTGCTCGGGCATCACGCCCCACCACACTGATCGGCGGGGAGGCAAACGCCGACCTCGCCGGGCGGACCCGCGCAGCACCCGGTCGAGCATTGCGACGCCTCGGTGCACGCCGTGACGCAAACGCCACCACATGCAGCCGTGGGGAAAACCGAAGCATCGAACCCACAGCATTCGGCGTGGGCCGAGCACTCGGCGCCCTGTGCGACGCACCCGCCACCACCGCTCGGCCCGCCACCCACGCCGAACCGCGGCGCAACGCACGATCCGTTGTCGCAAACATCGACACCCCGACAGTCGTTGTCGGTCCCGCAGGCGTCTCTTCCGGTATCTTCGCCCGAACAGCCCGCACCGAAGAGACCCACGGCGAACAGGACACCGAGTAAAAGACCAATCCGCGCTACTTGCATGGTCGTGTGCCCTCCGAATTGACCGAGGCCAGGCAGCTAGCGGCGCAACGGTTCGACAGGAAGGGGACCCGCCGCCTCAGGGCGGGCATGTCGCGAAACACTCGTTGGCGCAGATGCAACCTGGGCCACACGTGCAGCAGTTCGGAATACCGAGCCCCGAGCAACCGCTGATGCAGTCGCCGCACAGGTCTTTGCACTGCCCGGCAGAACAGGAGTCGCCACCGCTGCAGGTGCCGCAGACGCCGCCGCACCCGTCGTTGCCGCAAACCTTACCGACGCAGTCTGGAGTGCAGAGCCCGTAGAAACCCTCGAGTTCGGGGCAACCGGCGCCAGTGGCCGTCCAGTCGCCGCCCTCACCGAGGTTCAGGGTCACCGTGCACGCACCGCAGGTGTACACCTCGAAACAGGTCGGCCCGTTCACCATGCCGGGCATCGTGGAATCGACGACGCAATCAACGCCGTCGATCTGGCGGAGCCCACCGTTGGAAAAGAATGCGGCGTTGAAGGAGTCAGCGCCGGGCCCCTCTTGTTTCGAGCCGACGGCAAAAGCTTCGTCAAAGGGACACACTACGGTTGGTCCGGGCATTCCTCCGCCGGACCCACCCGTTCCGGGCCCCCCGCCAGTAGCCTGGCCTCCACCAGACCCTGGGCCGCCACCCGTGCTAGTCCCACCACCGGCACCGCCGGCGCCCGCACAGGATTGTCGACACCCCGGCTCGTCGCCCGTGGCCGCCACACACTGGTCGATGCAGCTCGCTTGGCTACCTCCCCCGGCACCCACCGACCCGGGGTCGACGCATTCTCCGCTTTCGCAGACGCGATCCCCTTTGCAGTCTTGATCCGTCGAACAGCCGCCGCCGCTCTCCGAAGAAGAACAAGCCACCAACAACGCCCCGAGCATCCCCAAGAGCGAGGCGAATCCCACACGAACTAAGACCTTCAATACCGACCTCCCGGCGCCATTCTAGGGCGGGAACCGGTGCGATACCAGCGGCACACGTAGCTGGAGCGGCCATCGGTCCACGGCCCGAAACTCCCATCATGGGACCGGATCAGAGGCCTGACAGCCCCTCGACATGGGATCGCTCGGGACGCACATATTGCTCCGGTCCCTCGATGATCGAAGATGTCCCAAGCAGCGCAGACGAGGTCCCTCGCCGTTCTCTAGCGGGCATAGGCCCAGCGGCGCCGTGCGGCCTCCGCCTCACCTCGAGCAGGTCGAATCCGCAGCACGTGTGGGCACGTGGGAGTGGACACCGAACAGGACGAGGTTCGATGGTCTGACGAGCTACGGCGCATTAATGGCGTCGACGCGACCGACGCCCGCATGGGCTACGCGGGATCTCTCGAACGTGTGCACGCAGACGACCGACAGAAAACGCGAGAACGTTCTACTCGGCCCGACCAACGGGGACCGGAACGGGGATCGGGCTGAGCACGGTTCAGCGCATCGTGCAGAAGCTCGATGGGTTCGTGACGGTTCAAAGCGAAACCGGACGAGGATCGACTTTCCAAGTTTGCCTGCCGCGGCATTCAGCCACGTAGACGGGAGGCTCGGTCGAGCCATGTGTGTTCGACCCAAGCTGCCCAACACGATCGCCGACGCGGTCGCCACCTGGCGTAGGATGAGCTCGGTTCGACGGAGGAACTCATGCCCATCTGGTTCGTCATCGCTGTCCCGTTCATCGCGTTCGCTGGCGGCTTCTGGAGTGGTCGCGTGCTCTCGCTCAAAGCGCCGAGACCCGGCAGCGCTCCGGTCACCGCCGACGGCGACGAGCCCGAGCTTCAGCGCCTCATCAACCGTGGGCTCCACAAGCTCGAATCGGCCGTGGATGGAGTGCTCGAGGACAACTATCGCGAGCGCTACGGGGCGCTGTGGTTCGTCTTCTACAAGAGGCTCGACGGATGGATCGCGCTTGGTCTCGTCGCGTTCGCGCTCGGGCTGGCAACGCACTTCCTGTACGCGCTTGCCGGCGAGACACACGGAGGCCTCGAGTGGGAGCCCGCCGTGTCAGCGGTACTTTTCGGCGCCGCGGTGTGGTTGGACCACTTCAAACGACGGGTTCGCTGAGCTCCGATGATCTCGAGACGAAGCGCGCTCGCGGCGCTACTCACTTTGCCAGCGGTGGGGACCTGTCGGCCGTCCTCCGTCGTGCAAGCTCCGCCGAATGCACCGCGCCGCGGACCGCCGGACGGTCCGCTCGTCCAGGAAGTGGGCGACTACGAGTGCCCCTTCTGCGCTGAAGTGCAGCCCGCCGTGAGTCAGCTGCTCGCCGCCTATGGCGAGCGCATCGTCTTCGTATGGCGCAACTATCCGTTGGCGCGACACCCGCACGCCCAGCTCGCCGCCGAAGCGGCGCTCGAAGTTCGCGCTCAGCTCGGCGACGACGGGTTCTGGAAGTATCACGAAGTCCTGCTCGGCAATCAGCACGCGCTCGAGCGACAACAGCTTCAAGACTACAGTGAAGCCCTCGGCGTCGATCAGGGTCGGTTCCTTCGGGCCCTCGAGCTGCGCGTTCATCGGCGATCGGTCGAATCCGACAAGCGCTCGATCCAAGCCCTCGAAATCCCGAGCTTCGGGACGCCGGCGTTCCTCATCGAGGAAGACGCCTTTGTCGGCGTCTACACGTTCGAACAACTGGCGGAGTTGGTCGCGGACAAGCTCTAACGCATCGCCGGCGGCTCGAGGTTGAGCTAGAGTGGCGACTCGTGCTCGTTCGGAACCTTCTCGTCGCGACATCCGCGCTCGCCGTGCTCGGTTGCGGCGGCCGCGTGGCTGACGACGGCCGCGACGATCCGTCGAGCGAGCCCGGCGGACCGACCACGCCGGCACCGGAGAAAGCGCCCGATCCGCCGCCCCAAGGCGCTCCGACGGGCAGCGCGGCGCCGTTCGGCGATCCGACCGATTTGCCGGAGTGCGAGGGAGGTTTTGCGGCAGGGAGTGCACGCGGCCGGTCGTGTGACTGGATGGCCAACTCGCTCTGCTTCGACGACAAGCTCCAGGCCTGTGCCTGCATCTGTCCGCGTCCAACCGGCACGACGTGCTCGAGCGATTTCCCTCGTCCGGGCGGCGCGGTCGCGGTTCGCTGTTTCTGATGGGAGCGTGCCACGCGGCGCAACCCGAAGGGCCACGAGCGCGTAGCCCAACGACTCCGAGCACCGGCCAAACTGAAAATTCAGTTGTTTCGGCCCGAGCCCTTCGACAGGTGGGTGATCGCGTCGCCGAGACCTTCGATGGTGAGGTGGTGCATCGAAAACACCTCACGAATGACCCGACACGTCCCACCACTCCAGTACTGCGGCGGGTCCGGGTTGAGCCAGACGCTCCGATGAAACTTCGCGCTCAAGAGCGCGAGCCAGTCGAGCCCTGACCTCATGGTCTCGTCGGCTCCCGAAGGGATCCCCCACGGGCCACTCGACAAGAGCTCGCCGGGCGCCATGGCGGCGTCACCGACGATGATGAGCTTCCACCGATCATTGACCCGCTCGAGCAACTCCGGCACTTCCAGCGGCGTCATCAACGCATCGCTCTCGAACACGCGACCGTAGACCGTATTGTGAAAATAGTAGGTCTTGAGCTCGCGAAAGTTCGAAGCGCGCTTGGCCGCACTGAAAAGCTGAGAGCAAGTGTGAGCGAACGGATCCATCGAGCCACCAACGTCCATCAACAAGAGCACTCGGATGTTGGACTTCTTCGGGGGCACGATCACGAGCTCGAGTTCGCCGCCGTTTCGCGCGGTGGCGTCGATCGTCGCATCGATGTCGAGCTCCTCCTCGGCGCCGTCACGGGTGAACGCTCGGAGCTTTCGGAGCGCGACTTCGATCTGCCGGACGTCAAGCACGAGATCTGAGCGGTAGGCTCGATACTTGCGCGCATCCGCCATGCCGAGCGCGCTCGAGCCCTTGCCACCCTTCGAGCCGCCGGAACGAACGCTGATCCCGTCGGGATGCTGGCCGCCGGTACCGAACGGGCTCGTCCCGCCGGTGCCGATCCACCTGTTGCCGCCTTCGTGGCGCTTCTTCTGCTCCTTCAGTCTCTTCTCGAAGAGTTCGCGGACCTCTTCAGGGGTGAGGCGTTGGAGCATTTCCTTTTGCTCGTCGGTCAACTGCTCGAGCACTTTCGGGTCGTCGAGCCAGTCGCTCAGTGCTTTCATCAAGTCGTCGACGACGCTCTTGGTCTCTTTGACGATTCCCTTGAAGTGCGAAAGGAACGCCTCGTCGAAGGGATCGAGATCGGCCTCCTTGTGCGCCATGATCGAGCGCGCCAGGTAGTAGAAACCGTCGAGCGTGTTGTTGTGCAAACCCATGTTCATGGCGTGGGCCAGTCGCACGACTTCTTGGGCCCCCACCTTCAGCCGGCGTTTGCGGAGCTCGTACAAAAACGGGACGATCACATCGCTCATCGAGGTCCCTCATAGCGCTGAACCCCGGGGCTGGCGAGCCGGGGCGAGCCGGTGTTGGGAAGCGTGTCGCGGCGCCGAATCGCCAAAACACCGTGGAATACCGCTGAACGGATCTCTCGCTGCAGTGCGGCATCCGACAACCCCGGTGAAAAAAATTCCGTCGGCACCAACGCCCGGCTGCGTCAGCGCGTTCTGGCATTGCGAATGTGCACGCGATCCCCAAGACTTTGGGCATGGGCACACGTCCCGAGTCCGACAGCCCCCGGATCGAAGCGAAATCGACGCACGATCTCGGCGCCGTTTCCGAAGCCGCGATCAACGAGCTCGTCGGGCTGATTCGCACGGCATTCACTCAGAGAAACCCGCAGCAACTCGAAGAAGCCGCCGCCAGGGCGAGCGAGCTCAGCGACATCGCCGCGGCGTATCACGAGCAGCAACAGAGTGTGCTCGCGCACATCGTCGCGCACGAGCTTCGCGGCGTCTGCGCAGCGCGACAGGTGACGACGGACAACTGGGATCGAATCGAAGAGACGTGCGCCAGATTACTCGCGTGCGTCGCGCCGGATGCCGCACCACTCACGCGTCGCGAGCCCCGCGCGAGCCAGTCCGGCACGAGACGCCGGGTCGATGTCAAATCCGACCCTCAGATCGAAGCGATGCTCGACCGCGTCTTCGAAACCGGCTGAGCCGCCTCAGCGTTTCAGACCGGCACCGCAGCGTGCGTCGCCCGGCGTGCTGACGAGCACGTCGTAGTCGCCAACGCCGGTGTCGAGCGGAATGACGACAGCGCCTCGGTAACGCCCCTCGGCATCGGCGGCGAGGGCTCCGATCTTCCGCGGTGGCCCTTTGCCACTCACCAGCGAGACGTCGACGCGCGCGTGAGAGCAGGGCTCGCCGTCGGACTCGACGACTCCCGTCAACACGAGTGGAGCACCCCGGTACAACCGGGTGTCTCGGGCGACCTCCAACGTGAGCTCGGCCGGTGGACGAACCGGCGCGTCGGGATCCTCTTCGGTTTCGGCATCTGGCGGCGCGAGAGGATCGTCGACCGCGTTGGGTGACGTCGGGTCGACGGCGCTCGTCGTCGAGCTCGTCGGGCCGCCTCCGGTGGCACCAGGCTGCCCCCCCGAAGTCGGCCCGCTCGATGCGGCCATGTCGAGGCCCGTTTCGCTTCCTTCGGGCCACGCGAAGGGGTCTTCGGGCGGGCGATGCGGCTCGGTGTTGTCTTCGAGTGGCGCCTCCATTCGCGACGCCGCTCCGCCCAGATCGATCCGGTGCCAAATGTTCGTATCGTAAACCTCGACCCAGGCGTGAGCTTCGTTTCGGATGAGTCGCGCCGGCAAACCGACTTCGTTGGCCGTGATGACGAAGGCGTAGGCCCTGTGGCGGCACACACCTTTCTGGGAGAACGCGAGGTCTTCGTAGAGCTTCGCGCCGGTCGACGTCGGCCGCTCGTTGGATGGGCGAAACGCCCGGAAGTAGGCCACGAGCTGTCGGAGGGCGTCACGGGGTGACATGGCTTGAGAGACTCCGACGTGCGCCATGACATTCTGCGCGGTGAGCTTGGCACTCGCGGGCAGCGGCGACTTGTACCGGCCGAGCGAGTGCCAGGGGGCGTTGTTGAACCGACTGCCGAACGTCGCCCGCGGGATGGCCAGCTGCATGACCAGCCTGACCCGCGCTCGCTCGTCCATGCGGATGAACCAATTGTCCGCGCCGTCTCGCAGCAGCTCGAACGGGCCGGGAGGATCCACGTGTGCGGCGACGATCTTCGAGTCCGGGCCGACCGACGGGATGCGGACCGGCACGTTCTTCTCCACATCCACGAACATGTCCCCGTAGAACTGGTCGTCACCCGGACGAACTTCGCCGCCGATGTCGAGTGGCCGCAGGCTCTTGTCGCCGACGACCAGCTCGAGGGTGTCGCTGATCGAGTCGTAGGCGAAGAGCCGTTTGAACGGCGTCACCGCGGGGGTGAAAGGGTCGTCGTAGCTCACGACCTCTGGACGCCGCGTGTCGGAGTCGATCTGGTAGCTCGAATCGAGCGTCGTCGGGGTGGAGCCGCTGTAGGCCTTCTCGAGTGGAGCCGGCCGGCGTTTCGGACTCGGCGCCTCGACGATGTCCCCATCGTTGGTCTGAATCGCCGCGGGCATCGTGCCGTCGAGGGTGGTCGTATCGAGAGCGACGTCCTCGACGGCGTCGGGGGAAATGAACTCGTGCAGCACCGGCGCCGCCGCGTGCGCTGGAAGCGCGAGTGCGGCAATCGCAAGCAAGAAGGCCAGTGCGCGGTTGCGGGTCACCTGGGTACGACCCGCGGGTCGACCATCGGCTTTGGCCTGGAGTTTCACGTTGGCCAGCATAGCGCTAGTTTCGCGCAGTTCACGGTTCATGGGGGAGGACACGCGGAAACCCGGGCGCAAGTCGTGGCTCCGGGCACAATCACCGAGCAGTAGTTGTCGATGAAGGTGTCGACGCAATCCTGCTCCGGCATCTCTTCGCACACACAAATCGCCTCGGGATCAACGCCCTCGACCAGGCGGCAACAAGATCCCGTGCACGCCGCGACGCAGGTCGGTTGGCACGGCCGCAAACTTTCGTTCCACTGAAGGCACGGGCAGTTGCGAGACTTTTGTTCGCACTTCCACGGGCAGAGACCGTTCGGATCGGCCTGCGGAGTGGGCCCCGGGCACATGTTTCCTCCCGAACCACCGGTGCCTGCACCACCGGTGCCTGCGCCGGAGCTGCCACCGGATCCGCCGGTCGACGCTCCGCCCGCACCGCTCGCACCTCCAGCCGAGTTGAACCCAGCCGCTCCACCGACCGCGGCACCCCCAGCAACCCCGGCGCGTCCACCGAAGGCTGCCGTGCCCGCCGAGCCTCCTGTCGCGGTTGCGCCGCCCGCACCCGGCATGCTCGCCGCCGAACCTCCCTGCCCGCCGTCCGGTGACGCGCCCCCGACGCCAATCGTCGGGCCCGCGTCATCGCTGCAACCAAGGGCGACACTCGAAAGAACGAGCGCGACCCACCTCCATGCCGATCGTCGCGGTCCCAATCGCATGTTCGTCCCGTCGCCGGCCCTCAGGGGAGCGCGCACCACATGTGACCCGGGTTGTCGGTCGAATCCCACGCATTGACGTAGTTGCAGACGTGAGCCGCGGGGCAAGCCGCCCCAGCGCAGCCGCAACTGAGTTCTTCAGGCCAGCACAAGTCGGGCACGCACGCGATGGTTTGACCGCCTCCGGGCTCGTCTTGCTTCGTGCAGATTTCTCCGAACCCACACACCACTCCCTGGCCGTAGCAGTTGTCGACGGTGGGCGAGCAGTCGTCTACTCGAATGTTCCACGTGCCGTCCTCCCTGCAGGTCCCGTGAGCCATGCGACCCGACGCCTCACAGTCCAGGAACGTGCAATCGAGCCCCTCGGAGCACGTGCAGTCCGCGCCGTCGATGGGTGCCTCCGAGGGGCACGCGAGCGCCGGACAAGCGCCCGGAAGACTCATCCACTCCCCACCTTCACAGCGGGCTTCTGTCGGGCAGCACTCTCCGTAGCTGCACTGCTGCCCTTCGGTCCTGCAGGCGCCGTCGGGTAGCTCAACCGGGCACGGCGAACCTCCGGCGCCGGCAGCCCCG
>JAJDAH010000209.1 GCA_029261965.1 Polyangiaceae bacterium | reverse complement strand
AGCATGCCGAGGATCCCAGAGCGGCCTCGAGCCGTACTTGACCTGGCTGCTCACGACGTACCCCGACTTCCGCGGCGGCCTCATCGAGAGTGAATCCGACGAGCTCATGCGCACGATGATCGGTTTCGGCGCGAACAACTGCGCTGACGTCGAAGCGCTGAACCCGCTGCCTGCGTTCGAGTTTCGCGCCGCCCTACTCGATCTGCGCGATCGTCTCGTTGCGCCCTACGCCGGATTTCGAACGTTTTTCATCAACGGCGGCACCCACACCTTCATCGACGGCTCATCGAGCGCTCCGTTCGGCGTGACACCACCGGTGGGTTTGACTCAAACGGCTGGCGGCGTTCCCATCTCGTTCTGGCTGGACCAGGCGGTGAACGGCGGTGAAGCGTGGGGAAGCCTAGGAGACTTTTGAGCCCGTCAACCTCGGTCGCGTCGAGGGAAACCACCGACTTTTGCGTAGAGAAGGCAACCTGTGGCTGAACGCGGGCTGTGCTCGTGTCCGCGCGGTAGCCGTAGCCACGTGCCCTTCGAATAGGTGCCGTGCTCGTCTTCGAGCCGTCCCTCGATGACGTAGATCTCGCTCCCTTGGGGCAGCACGGTCTCCGGCATCGTCGCTCCGGCAGAAAACCGTAGGAGGTGCATGCGTTCGGGGTGGTCCGGCGATGCGTAAAGCAGTAGGGATTCGACTCCCGTCGACGGTGTCTCGGACCAATGCTCCGCGTTCGTGTCCACGAGCACTGCCTCACGCCTACCGGCGTACTGCTGAAGCTTCACGAACAGCACGCACCCCGGTGCCGACGACGGTCCGTGCGCAAAGCCTTCGGGGTTGAGCATGTAGGTCCCCGCCGTGAAATCGCCTCGTTCGTCGCTGAACGTGCCCTCGAGAACCAGGATTTCTTCGCCCCGCGGGTGTTCGTGGGGCGGAAAGCCGGCGCCGGGATCGTAGCGGACGATCGACGTGACGCGACCGTTCTCCGCGCCTCCGAGCCGGTCGAGGCGCTTCCGCCAAACGCTCGGACTCGGGCTCCGTTGCCACGGCATCTGCTCGGTTTCGACGACGAATCTTCGATCGAAGTCCGCGTTCAAGTCGTCTTCGGTCACGGTGCCGAGCTGGCCCTGGAAGTCGGCTCGGTCTCGCCGTGCCAATTGTCGAGGATCGAGCGTAGGTCGCTGTTGGTGAACGGTTTGGCCAGGTAGTCGTCCATGCCGGCCTCTTTCGCTTTGCGGCGATCGGCGTCGGTCGCGTGCGCGGTGAGCGCGACGATGGGGAGGCGGCGAGAACCGGTCTCTGCCTCCCGCTGGCGAACTCTCTTGGTCGTTTCGTAGCCGTCTAGAATCGGCATTTGGCAGTCCATGAAGATCATTCGAAACTCGTTTGGTTGAGTCAATCGCGCGATGGCTTCGGCGCCGTTGTTCACGATGACCGGCTCGAACCCGAGGGTTCTCAAGTGGGAGCGAATCACGATCTCGTTCGTGGGGTTGTCCTCTGCGATGAGAATGGTTCCGCGATGATTGATGGTCGCAATCTCCCCGGACGAACGCCTCTCCGAGCGTTGTTGCGCCATGGCGGGGGTGAGCACTGTGTCGGGCATGAGGGATCGCTGGAGCTGCGCTTTCCTCACCGGTTTGAACACCACGGCATCGAAACCCACGCTGCGAAGCTCGCTATTTCGCTCGAGCACGGAGGAGAGCGCGATGAGCCTCGTATTGCCGAGCGACGCGAGCGCCCTCAGATTTTCCATGCGTATCGCTCGGTCGGGGTCGAGCAGGCCGAGATCGATGATCAGCGCGTGGAGTCCGTGATCGCGCAGCAGGCCCGCGGCGGCGTCGTAGTCGGCTGCTTCTGCATAAGAAACACCGCTCTGATCCAGGAGCTCGCGGCCGACGCGTCGCCCAGTCTCGCTCCGTTGGGCGAAGCCGATGCGGACGACGTCGTTCGACATGCCTCGACGGGTCTCGCGCCGCTTTCTAGGGGACAGTGGAACGGAAAAGTGGAAGAGGCTGCCTTCTCCGAAGACGCTTTCTACCTGCAGAGAGCCGCCCATCAGGGTCGTCAATCGAGCGCTGATGGTGAGACCCAGGCCGGTACCTCCGTACTGTCGACTGGTCGAGGAGTCCGCTTGGGTGAACGGGTCGAAGAGACGAACGCGGTCCTCTTCTCGGATCCCGACGCCGGTATCCGACACGGAGAAACAAAGGTTCCCCGGGCGCTTGGGATCCGGTTCGACCTCGAGCGCCACCTCCCCGGCCGAAGTGAACTTGATGGCGTTGCTGATCAGGTTCGTCAGAACCTGGCCGAGCCGTTGAGGGTCCCCGGTGACGAGCTCGGATGCGCCCGGCGCCAAACGTACGACCAGCTCCACGTTTTTCGCGTGGGCACTCTTAGCGTGGTTGGCTGCGATTTGCTCGACGGCGGCGCGAAGGTCGAACTCGAGCGACTCGATTTCCACCCGACCAGCATCGAGTTTCGACAAGTCGAGCACGTCGTCCACGATGGCGCGTAGCGCTTTGCTCGATCCCAGGATCGTTTCGAGGTGCTCTTTCTGCCGAGCGGTCAGGTCGGTACCCCCCAAGATTTCGAGCATTCCCAAAATGCCGTTGAGCGGCGTTCGGATCTCGTGGCTCATGTTCGCGAGGAACTCGCCCTTGATGCGGGTCAGGTTCTCGGCGTGCCGTCGCGCGGTCTCGAGCTCCCGGAGCGAGCGGGCTTTCATGAGTTCGTACACCGTCGCGATCGCCAGGGTGAGGCCAGTCATTCCCACGACGACCAGCGACATCACTGCTGGAAACTGTTCCTCGGTGACCGACCGCGGTGGCGTGTGACCGGATCGATGGAGCCAGTTGAGCACGCCGATCGCCATCGCAACGACCAATGACCAGATGACGGCGCCCCGCTTGCCATCCACGAGCATGGCCAGCGCCGGCACGAGGGCAATGGTCACGAAGATCGGAGCTCGGAGGCCGCCGTTGACGTAGGAGACGACCGTGGCCCCGACGACGTAGAGACCGAGCTCGATACTGAGCACGAAGCTCAAGAGCGCTCGCCGCCGAAGAAGTAATACCGTCAGGATCCCCGCGACGCCACACCCGCTCAGCACCCAGGGCGTGAACTCGATGCCGTTCTGGTGCTGGACGAACGCCGTGGCGAAGGTCGCCATGCTGACCGGAATCGGGATCGCTACGCAAAGCCTAGCGCGGAGGCGCTCGACGGGGTCCACGACGTCCGGCGGGACGAACCGGTCGAGCAAGGTCATCAGCCCTTGGGCAGCGCGAGTCATCGATTTCACGCTCATTTCCGCGGCTTCGACGATACCACGCTCCAATCATTCGGCTCACCCGAGCGAGGCGGCCCGCGCATCCGTCGCGTTGCCCGTCACCGCGTTCGGGTAGTATCGCCGCCATGCGCGCTTGGGCCTCCACGGTGTCGATGTCCGCCGTCTTTTCGATTTCGCTCTGGAGCGCATGCGGCGGTGTCGTCGACGCCGCAGATGGCGACGCTGGCGTGTCTGGCGGTGGTGCCGGGGGTGCGGCTTCGCCTCGTGATGGCGCGTCCACCGGCGGCGCCGGCGGCGTCGGGTCGGGGGGCTCCGGAGGCACGGGCCCTGGCGGGTCGGTTGGCACCGGGGGCGGACCGACCGGCGCCGATCTGGGAAGCGAGTGCTCGACGGATGCCGATTGCGGTGGTGGGCTCGAGTGCGTCACGTCGAGCTCGGGTGCGCTCGACGGTGAAGGGCCTGCTGGCGGTTTATGCACGAGACCGTGCACGGGCGACATCGACGATTGCATCGACCTCGGAGGCGAGTGCCTCGCGTTCGGCGCGGACCTTTACTGCTTCGAAGCGTGCGAGTACGGGCCTCGACAGCTCATGCGGTTCAGCCCGTCGAAGTGCCACGGTCGGGCCGAGGTGGCGTGCTCTCCCCATCAGAATGCTGCAGGCATCAATGTTCCCGCCTGCATGCCGCTTTGCAACAGCGACGCGGACTGTGGCGGACTGTTCTGTAATCCAAAAACCGGCAATTGCTCCGAACGAGCGCCGAGCGGCGACGCCATCGGCGCGTCGTGCGACGTGTCGAACGACACGTGCCGGGGAGTCTGCGTAGAGTTTCCACTGGCGATGGGTGGGACCACCTCGCAGTGTTTCGAGCCCTGCACGGTGGGTGCGGGCAACCTTGGCCTGGCGAGCTGTGGGTGGTCCGGGCCGGGTAGTGGAGTCGCGCCGGGTTTTTGCCTTTTCACCGTGCAGTCCGTGCTCGTCGGTGGAGGCCCCGGCTACGGAGACCGCGGGGAGTGCGCGGAGCTCTGCGACTGCAACGCCGAATGCGCCAACGCCGACCAAGTGTGTGCGGATCTCGACAACACTCAATTCACCCAAGGGACCGGACGGCGCGGGTTTTGTTCGGACCCCATCGATCGCATGGGAGACCCCGTCGATCAGCTCGTGGCCTGCGACGAGTGAGCGAAGCT
Source organism: Polyangiaceae bacterium (assembly GCA_029261965.1). Classification (GTDB taxonomy): domain Bacteria; phylum Myxococcota_A; class Polyangia; order Polyangiales; family Polyangiaceae; genus JAJDAH01. Next base: position 69,649 of record JAJDAH010000209.1, on the reverse strand, counting down.
GGCGGCTGCTCGCGCCGCTTTTTCCCTCGATGAAACGCGACACCGGCGTTTGAGCATCCTGTTGACTTGCGGCGCGCAAGTTCGTGTATCTTTCCGGATCCGAGGCCCCGGTGAGTGACGACACGAGTACCAAGAGCGCGTCGAAGGTGACCGTGCCTCGACCGGCCAGTGCACCGCGGCCGACTCCTGGTCCCACCGACACGTCGGCGAAGGCGGACAGCACGCCGCCGAGCGGCTCGAAGTCCGACGCGCCGCGAGCGAAATCCGAGCCGCCGCCTCCGCCGAGCTCGAGGTGGGCGAAACCCTCGGCGCCGAGCTCTCCCGTGAGCTCCGCTCCTGGAGGCTCCGCTGTGCGTCCTCCGCCGCCGAGTCACCGGCCGCCGCCGCCCAGTGCTCGCGCAAGCGCGCCACCACCTCGCCCGTCCACCTTCCCGAGGCCGCCTACGCCCCCGCCGTCGGTGCAGGCGATCCGACGGCACAGCACGGCGCCGCCGCCGCCGAGCTCCCGCGTCGGGAGCGCCTCGCCTTCGATTCCGAAGCCCGGGGCCGTTCCGTCGGTAGAAAGCAGCTCGAAGGCGGCGGCCAAGTCGTCGCCGATTGCCGCGAAGTCGTCGCCGATTGCCGCGAAGTCGTCGCCGATTGCCGCGAAGTCGCCGCCCCTCGCGGCCAAGTCGTCGCCGGTCGGGGCGGCGCCGATCTCGAAGTCTTCACCTTTCCCGTCTCGGCCGCCGATCCTCGGAAAGTCCTCCCCGTTCAAATCGGTCCCGCCTCCTGCAAAGGCGACTCCGGCTGCGGATAGCAGCGCCACCGCAAAAAAGCCGGACCGCATCGAACAGGCGGTCTCAAGACCTAGTCCTTCGTCGACTGCGGCTGAGCAGTCCGCGGCGCCCGCTTCTGGTGTCCCGCCGCGCCCGCCGGAGTCGAAGCCGCCCCCGATCAGCACCGCGCCGGTCTCGTCCCGAAACGCCGAGTCGCTAGAGGCGGCTCTCAAGGCTGCACGCCAAGACAACGACGAGCTCACGAAAAAGCTCGCTCGGCGCGAAGACCGAGTCGCCGAGCTCGAGGACGAAAAAAGCGAGCAGATCGAGCAGTTGCAAAAGAAGCTCGCCGAGCTGGAGGGGCGTTCGGATGACGGTGTGCACCAGGCAGCCCGGATCCGCGAGCTCGAAGGTGCCATCGCTGCGCGTGACGAGAATGTGAAGCGCCTCGAGATCGAGCTGCAGAAGCGCGGCGCGCGCATCACCGAGCTCGAGACGCGGCTGGCGGAAGCCAAAAAGGCCGCACCGCGCGCTCCCGACGACCTGCGAAAGATCAAGGGCATCGGCCCGTCGTTCGAGAAAGCCCTACAGGCCCTCGGCGTGAGCACCTACGAGCAGATCGCTGGCTGGTCGGACGACGATGTCGAGCGCATGGCTCAGGAGCTGGGCACCACCAGCAAGCGTGTGCATCGAGACGGCTGGGTCAAAAGCGCCCAGACGCAGCTCACGCTCAAGCGCCAAGGGGGCTGAGCCCTTCGGCACTGGTCCGACCCTGTTCCAGAAAGAGTGCGACCTCAGGGTGCGGCGACGAAGCGAATGTGCTCGACCCCGTCGTAAGCGGCAGCGACGGCGTCGACCGTCAGCGCCACGTCGTGGTACTCGTTCTTGCGCCAGAGGGCTGCTTGATCGTCGAAGTGCGAGTGGCCCACTTCCGCGACGGCTCCTCCCGGTAGTGCGAATCGCACTTTCATGCCCGCGGGGTCCATTTCTGCGACGAAGCGCTGCACCGGCCCGCTCGAATAGTCGAACGACAGGTTGCTTCCGCGAGAGCGAGTGATGCTGTAGTTGCTCGCGTCGATGGCGTATTCGTCGCCGTGGCGTGGCCAGCCGCCTTCGAGGGTGCCCGGACGGCTCACGCTCGAGCCGAAGACGGTGTCGTCGGGCTGGGGGAGGCCGAACGGCCAGATTGGAACCGGGCCGGAGAAGTTCACGACGTGGAGCTTGCCCCACCGCCACTCGTTTCGGTCGGCGGTGCCGAACATCGTGAACATGTCGGCGAGGGCCTCGAGCAGTCCCATGCCGATGACTTCGTCCTTCTTTTCGACGGGGACCGTATCGATGTCGTCCCATAGAGCGCTTTCACCGCTGGCGGCGTCGAATGTCGGAAGCGTCGATTGGGTCTGGTTGACCATGCGGACGAAAGCGCGCACCGTCCTCGAGCTGCCGATGTTGCTCCGACCGAGCCGCTGCGCCTCGTCCTCGAGGGCCAGGGCCATCGTGCGGATCCACCAAGCGTTGAAGATTGCCGTCGCGATCGAGGCGTTCGCTTCCACGGCGTCCGTCACGTTGGCCCCGCTGTCGAGATCCACGCCCGGCAGCGCGTCGTAGTCGGCGTCGCTGTTCCACCGCTTGAGGCGATCGATGACGTCGGCGACCACGGCGCCGTCGTAGCGAGCGTCCGCCACCACTGGAGCCAGGTCGGGGTTGCTGCCAGGGGTGGTGTCCTCGGCCACCGCGCGTTCGAGCACGGCGACGAACTCCGCGCCGATGGTCTTGCCCATCGCGCTCTTCACGTCGCTCTGGATGGCTGCCATTTCTGCCAACGAGGTCGTGTTGCTCCCAGAGACATCGGCCGCTAGACGTTCTTCGATGCGGCCGAGGCGGAATCCCTGGGCGTACATGCCGCCGAGGTAGAACGTCGTGCCGTTGGGCAGCGTGTCGTTGACGGGGTTGTTGTCGAGCGTGCTGGCCACGTTGTCGCCATTCGCGGTGGCGATCCAACCCTTGGCCGGGTTCTTGGCCTTGGGCAGATACTGCTCTTCGAGGTAGCGGTAGGTGCTGTCGGTGTTGCGCTCCCACTCGAAATCACCGCTGGCGCCGTCCTGAACCAGGTCTGGCGTCGTGCCCGAGTAATCGCTTGGGTCGAAGGTGAGCATGCGCGGGTCGCGATAGGGCACCTGCACGTGGGTCTGCCAGCCGATGTTTCCGTCCATGTCGGCGATGAGCCAGTTCTGGCCGCCGACGTCGAACTTGGTGAGCGCTTGCCGCGCTTCGTCGACGTCGTTGGCGCGCACCATTTCGAACACGCCTTCGACGACATGACCCAAACGGTTGCCCGTCCACTGAACGCTCATCGTGCCCGAGGCTGCCGTCGGCGGTACGACTTCGAAGTTCGAGTCGATTTCCGGGATGATGGGTCCGTGGTGCGGCACGACGAGCACGTCGAAATCGTACGTCCCGCTGCCGGTGTTGAGCGTCTGCGGAATTCGCTGGAAGTCGACCTGCGATCCCTGGAACATCACGCCCTGGCCGTCGGCGCTGACCGTTTCTTGATAGACGTCGGTGACGTCGTAACCCGTCGTTGTCGCCCCCCAGGCGATTTTGCCGTTGGTGCCCAGGACCACACCGGGAATGCCGACGAACGAGACGCCGGCGAGGTCGATGTTGTCCGACGGGTTGTCCGGGTCGTTGACCACGATGTGCACAGGCCAGAATACGGCGGGTGCAAAGAGCGACAGGTGCGGGTCGTTGGCGACGATGGGGTTGCCGGTGTCGGTCACCGACCCGTGGGCGACCCAGTTGTTCGAGCCGCGGTCACTCAGCTTTTCGCCGCTGTAGCCGAACATCTCGCGGGCACGCTGCACGCTGCGAAGGTACGGCTCGGCTTTCTCGAGCAGCGTGGGATTCGCGATCGGCTTGGGTGCGACGACGCCGGGCACGTCGAGCGCTCGCGCGATCGGGTTGGCCGCGGCGCGCTTCGCGACCGGGACGAGGCCGACGTGTTTCAGGAAGCTGGACTCGTCGGGGTATCCCGGCAGCGGCGTCGCCGGGTCGATGGGGGCGTAGCGCAGCGCCTCCATCGCGTAGTTGGCGCGTTTGAGCACGAGTGGGTCGACCGCGGAGGAGTTGTACGTGCCAAGCACGTCGTTCCAGAGCCTCGTGAAGCTGACGTCGGTGTCCGCGTCGTAGCTCAGGTTCCATGCCTGAACGCGGCCCATCGCGACCGAGTCCTGGGGTGTCCAGTCCGTGAAGAACTGCGGGCCCCACCCGAACCAGCTGCCGGCGACGTCGACCGAGCCGTCACGAATCAGAGCGAAGCGCGCGTTCACGCCCCGCGTGAACGAATCGAAGATGCGTTTGATCTCGCTGCCATCGGCAAACTCGGCGTACTCGTCGTCGGCGATCCTCTTGAGGCCGATTGAGCGCATGGTGATGTCCATTTCGACCTGGCTCGGATCGAGGCCGCCGAAGACCTCGGCGATGCTGCCGTTGGCCGTTCGTCGGAGCAGGTCGAGCTGCGCGGAGCGGTCTTTGGCCACCATGTACCCTTGAACCGCGAAAGCATCGTCGAGGCTGCTCGCGTAGATGTGGGTCCACCCCCACTGGTCGCGGACGACGTCGACTGGGTGCGTCACCAAGTCCGATGGCATCGTGTCGGTGACCGGGACACGATCGCCGAAGTCGTTCGGACGCATGCTCACGCTGCCCCCCATGCCTGCTGCTCCGCCCATCGCCATTCCGCCCGAGCCTGCCTCGCCGCCGGTGCCGCCGCCCGCGGCCCCTGCCGCGCCGCCGGTGCCGCTCGTGCCACCCGTGCCGTCGTCCCCTTTGCCTCCCCCGCCACACGCGATGAGTCCCGCGAGTGCAGGAAGGACCAGAAGGGAAGTGAAGCTTCGAAGTCTGAGCTGAGTCATGGGCTGGTCTTTTCCCAGGTGCCTGACCGGGTCAAGCCTGCACGTCGTAAGAGCGCCGAAGCGTCCTAGCGTCGGCGCGCTCCGGCCGCCTGGCCGTGCCAGGACCACTCCAGGTCGCGGGGTCCTAACTGCGGGGTTTCTTGGGGGTATCCGACGGAGCGGGAAACTCTGACGCGGGCACCGGTGGCGTCGACGATGTCGGCCGTGCCGGTGGATGAGTCGTGTTGCCCAGGATCCGTTCGACCTCGTCTTGAAGTCCTGTCCCCGTGATCGCGCGCATCGAGCTCGAGCGGCGGCGCTTGATGGGCGGGCGGCTCGGGATGGGATCGGGCGCGATGCTCGCTCGGGCGTAGCGCGCCGTCACGATCACCCGGTCCCCGTAGGTTTCTCCGAGCACCTGTAGCTCCGGGGCGTCTCGACAAAAGCTCTTGCACGACCAGATCGTACCCGTGCAGAGGTGGCGGTGAACCCGCGCGCATCGGGGTCTGCCCGGCACGCTCACGCTCACATCGAAGCCCGTGTCGGTGGGGTTGACCGCCACGTTCACTCCGGCGTCGATGAAAGGTAGCTCGAGCATCGGCATGCGAACTCGGTCGAATGTTCCCGCGAGGTCCGTCGCCGACGTATGTGTGCTCCCGCGGGTCAACAGGCGCGAAGCGATGTCCGCCGCCGCGTCGCTCAACACCCGCCCGGACCCGTCGCCCAAGGCGACGTCGAGCGCGAGCAGGACTTCCTCTGCATCGTCGAGGGGCAACGTGTCGCGGGGGCCGGCCTGCGCGAGCTGGATGCGGTCGATGTGGGCGTGAAGGCGCTCGGGGACGCGTTCTTGCAACCGCTCTTGTGACGAGCCGCGGTTGGTTCGCGCGACTGCCTCGAGGACGTCGCGGAGAAACCAACTGCGCAGCGCGGCCAAAATTTCTTCCCCCGGCGCACTATAGCCAGTTTTGGGCTCGTTGCACCCGACCTTCGCCTAACATGGTTACCAGCCATGCCTTCCAATGTTCACCGGTTCGACGACTTCGAGCTGGATGAAGGTCTGTACCAGCTTCGTCGAAGGGGGACGGTCGTCCGTATCGAGCCCAAGGCGTTCGACCTGCTCAAGTACCTGCTCGAACGACGTGACCGGGTGGTTCCCAAACACGAGCTCTTGGAAGCCCTTTGGCCTGGAGCCCAGGGTGACTCGGTCTTGCCGCGCTACGTCGCCGACGCGCGCAAGGCACTCGGGGACAACGCGTCCGCGCAGCGCATCATCAAGACGGTTCACGGACGGGGCTATCGATTCGTTTGTCCCGTCGAACACATCGCCGCGTCGCTCGAGCCCGCAGTAGCCGACGATTCGCCGTTCGTCGGCCGGGACGACGCGATGGGTTCCCTCGGCTCGGCACTCGATGACGCGTTCGAGGGGCTTGGCCGGTTGGTACTGCTCGTCGGCGAACCCGGCATCGGCAAGACGCGCACGGCAAGCGAGCTCGCCTTGCGCGCCCACGCGCGCGGCGCAATCGTCCTGACCGGACGCTGCCATGAGGGCGAGGGGGCGCCATCTCTCTGGCCCTGGGTTCAGATCCTGCGCTCCGCTTCGGAGGCTAGCGAGCTTCGACACCGCGCGTCGGAGGACGGCATCGCCGAGCTGGTGCCCGAGCTGTCGAAGGAGCGGCCGGAGCTTCGTGCGGAACTCCGACCGCTCGGGCCAGCCGAGGCTCGGTTTCGACTTTTCGACACCATCACGAGGTTCTTCGCGAGGGCGACTCGCGAGCGCACGGTCGTGCTCTTGATCGACGATCTGCATTGGGCCGACAAGTCGTCGCTCATTTTGCTTCGGTTCGTCGCGCGAGAGCTCGCCGACATGCACTTGTTGGTGCTGGGGACCTACCGCGACGTCGAGCTCGGGCGGCAGCATCCGTTGAGCGAGATCCTCGGCGAACTCGCTCGAGAGCGCAGCTACGCACGCTTCGCCCTCAAGGGCCTGGGGGAGCGAGATGTCGCCGACTACGTCGACGCCATCTCGAAAAAGGGAGCGCGCCCAGACCTCGCCACAGCGGTGCATCGCATGACCGAGGGAAACCCTTTTTTCATGGAGGAAGTCGTTCGTCTGCTCGTCCACGAAGGCAAACTCGAGTCGAGAGTCGCGGCCGCAGAGCTGGCGTTGCCCGAAGGTGTGCGCGAGGCGCTCGGCCGCCGTCTCAACGGCCTGAGCGACGAGTGCAACCAAGTGCTCGCGGTGGCCTCCGTCATTGGTCGCTACTTTTCTCCTGGCGTGCTCGAGCGGGTTCTCGAAATGCCCAGCGAGCGAATGCTCGAGCTGCTCGACGAAGCCGCGCGTCACCGCGTCGTGGTCGAACCACGCGGGGCGACCGGCGGCTATTCCTTTAGCCACGCCCTCATCCGAGAAACGCTCTACGAAGAGCTGTCCATCGTGAGGCGGGTGGGGCTGCACCGGCGAATAGGGGAGGTGCTGGAGCACGCGCACGCTTCCAACTTGGGTCCACATCTCGCCGAGGTCGCCCACCACTTTTTTCAGGCCGCCCCCGGCGGCGACGTAAAAAAGGCCGTTCTTTTCGGGATCCGAGCAGCCCAGCGTGCCAGCGATCTGTTGAGCTACGAAGAAGCGGCGCAGCACTACGGTCGGGTCGTCGAGGCGATGGAGCTCGAGGCTGTCGACGGGGATACACGCTGCGACGTACTACTCAACTTGGGGCGTGCTCAATCCAACGCGGGCGAACGGCGAGCTGCCCGCGAGACGTTCGCTCGCGTCGCCGAGCTGGCGCGCGAGCTTGTTTTGCCCGAGCGACTGGCGAAGGCTGCGCTCTTGTTCGGCGGGCCGCTCGACTACTTCGGAATGCCCAACGACGACTCGCTCTACGAACTGTTGGAAGAAGCGCGGAAAGCTCTGGGCGACGACGGGGACCCGGGCTTGCGTGCGGGCGTGCTCAGTCGGCTCGCGAGCATGCCGCCGTATTCCGAGTCGCTCGACTCGCGGACGAAGCTCAGCCGACAAGCGGTCGAGTTGGCTCGCGTGTCGACGGATCCGGAGATGCTCTCGCGCGCCCTCGGGGCTCGATATTGGGCGCGACTCGGTCCGGACCACGTCAAAGAGCGTCTCGAAACCGGCGCGGAGCTCCTGTCGCTTTCGACGAGCGCGCGAGACCCGAGTTATGCCGCTCTCGGGCACGAGTACCGTTTCGGGGAGCACATGACTCTCGGCGACGTCTCCGCCGCGGACCGCGAGCTCATCGCCCTCGAAGCGATCAGCCAGAAGCTTCGCCGCGCGGCGGAGCTTTGGGTCGTCAAGTGGTTCGGCGCGAGCCGCGCGCTCTCGGACGGGTTGCTCGACCAGGCCGAAAAGATGATGCAGGAAGCGTTCGAGCTAGGGAATCAGGCTCAGCACCCTGGGGCAGTCGTCGTTCTCGGCGGGCAGATGCTCTGGCTCGCGCACGATCGCGGCCACTCGGAGGTTTTTGCCGAAGGGCTCGACGTCTTCGAAGAAAAGTACCCGTGGGCACGACGGATCCGACCGATCGCGAGGGCTTTTGGTCACGCCGAAAGTGGTCGGCTCGCAGAGGCGCGCGTCGAGCTCGACGCGGTCGGCGCGCTTCGTGAGATCCCTCGCGACGAACACTGGCTGACGAGTCTCAGCATGTTGGCCGTGGCCTGCTCGGCGCTCGAAGACGTTCCGCGGTGCAGCGAACTCTACGATTTGTTGACGCCGTATGCAGGTTTGGCCACGGTGCACGGTCTGTTGCGCGTGCACAGTGGACCGGTCGCGTACTATCTCGGTCTGCTCGCTTGGACTTTGCGCCATCGCGGAGAGGAGGCGCGACGCTTCGAAGAGGCTCTCGATCTGCTCGAGCAAGCTCGGGAGATGAACGACAAGATGGGCGCGCGACCTCATCTCGCTCGCGGGCTTCTGCAACGCGCGCGCGTCCTCGTCGAGCACGGCGATCGAGACGACCTGCCGCGAGCCAGAGAAGCGGTGGTGCGCGCTCTGGAGTTGGCCACGGAGATTGGGATGAACGCCGTGCGCGCATCGGCGGCGCAGCTGCTCGATCACGTCGAGCGGGTCCGGTGACTGAGTAGTCGCTTTCCGCTCGAGCCGGAGAGCTTCAATCGGGCCGTCGAGCAAGCGGCGCCCTCACCGAATCCTCAGGTCTCCCCGAGGACTCGAACATGCTGGCCGGCATGTAATTGATGGGCCCAAAACGGAGCCCCCACCATGCGAAAAATAGCCTCGATCGTCGCTTCGGCTGCTTCACTGATTCTCGTCGCTTGCGGCGGAACCGACTCACCCACGCCGAGCGGGTTCGACAGTTGCGAAGCTCCGGCGAGCTGCGCCCAGGGTTGTCTGTGTGCCGGCGGCGACTCAGCCACTTGCAATTCGGTATGCGGGCTCCCCGGAAACCCGGCGGGGCCCGGCAGCCCCGGGACCCCTACAAACCCCGGTAATCCTGGAGCCCCCGGCAATCCTGGAACTCCCGGCAGTCCTGGAACCCCGGGGGGGACTGGTGGCGCCGGTGGCTCGGGCGGGGGAGCTCCTCCGCCTCCTCCGGGCACGGGTGGAGTCGGAGGTGCGCCTCCGCCAGGTATGGGCGGGGGAGCTGGTTTCTACCCTGCGCCGGATTGGCCCATCGGCACGCCCGAAGAGTTCGGCATGAATCGGCAGATGCTCGACGCTGCCGCGCAGTACTCCGCCAACTTCGGCGGCCTGTGCACCGTGGTCATCCGCGAAGGCAAGCTCGTTTACGAGGCTTACTACAACGGGACTGGACCCCAGGACCTTCACAAGTCGTGGTCCATCGCGAAATCGTTCGTCGGCACGCTGGTCGGGATCATGCTTCTGCGCGGCGAGATCACGAGTGTGGAAGAGAAAGCCTCAGACTACATCCCGTCGTGGAAGGGCACGGACAAGGAGAACATCACGCTCCGCCAGTTGCTCAACATGACCCAGGGTGCGCAGTTCGAGTTCTTGGGTGACAACGTGTTCTCGGTCACGAGCGCGAACTTCACCGAGTCTTCGCTCAATCGTCCGATCGTCAAGCCGCCGGGTAGCACCTACGAGTACAGCAACATGACGGTGCAGACGTTCGAGCCGATCATCAAGGCGGCGACCGGGCTCGACGCCGAGCAGTACGCCCAGCAATATTTGTGGGGCCCCATGGGATTCGACTCTCGGACCTTCTGGTTCCGAGATCCGGCTGGCAACCCGGCGATCTTCATGGGCGTCAACGTCACCTGTCGCGACATGGCTCGCCTCGGCTACCTGTACATGCACAACGGCCAGTGGAACGGCCAGCAGATCATCAGCCCCGAGTGGGTACACGTGTCCACGCACCCCGACCCGGCGTCGCCGAACCAGGCGCACAACAACTACTGGTGGCTCAACGGCTACGCGCCGGCGCAGAACTCGGGTCAGGAGGCGCAGCCCGGCGTGCTGTTTCCCGGGGCGCCGGCCGATCTCTACATGGGGCTCGGGTTCGGGCAGAATTTTCTCGATGTCGTTCCGAGCACCCAGACGATCTACGTGCACATGCGGCCGGCTCCGCACGAAGACTTCCTCGGTTTGATTCTGGACATCGGCAACAAGCTCCCCGAGATGCTCAACGATGTGAAAGACCTGCCGCACAAGGAGATGTGGACGAGCTTCTTCGCCCACGCCGGGTGAGCTCGGGCGCGTCTCCGAGTAGCCGAGGCACGGTCACGCGATCGAACTCGGCTTCATAGCCGGGATTCGTCGTGCCCATCAGCCGGTCCCAAAACGTGAAGTAGAGGCCGAAGTTCGAGCGGGTGTTGCGGTGGTGCATGTCGTGGTGGGTGGTCGTCGTGTGCCATTCGCCCACGGCGTTGCGGGTGAAGCTCTTGGGCATCAGCTCGATCCCGAGGTGGCCGAGCACGTTTCGAACGATCATGTAGGTGAGGAACAGGGCCAGAGCGATCTGGTGCGCCGGCATGAACACGAGCGCGAGCGGGACCACCGCCGCGTGGGTCAGGGCCTCGGCTGGGGCGAAGGAGTACGACGCCCAAGGCGACGGATTGCTCGAGCGATGGTGAACCGCGTGAGTCCAGCGGAAGAGCTTCGGGTGGTGCATCGCGCGATGCGTCCAGTAGAAGTACGCGTCCTGAAAGAGGATCAAGACCGCGACGCTCAGGGCGAAGTAGCCCCAGCCGTAGTCGCTGATGTTCGCGTAGACGTTGAAGACGCCGGCATCGATGCCCAGGCGAACGCCCAGCCCGACGAAAGAGAAGATGAGCGCGGTGAGCATCGAGTAGCGGAGTTCGAAGTGAAGGCGCGCCGCCTTGGGGAACTTTTTCTGGATGCGTCGCGGTATGAACTGCTCGCGTTTCCACACCCAGAAGAAAAGGAACGCGGCTCCCGCGAACACCACGTAGCGTCCGAGGTCGAACGCCAGAACCTCGAGCCATGTCGCCCAGAGCGGACCTTCGATGGCCATCTACCGGCTCCTCGCCGAGCGTTCGCCGCGGGGAAGAGGGGGATTTCTGAGACCGAGCTTGTGACCTTTGGGCCGATTCGAGTGCTTCACTGGATTGCCTCCTGAGCGGCGGCATTGCACTCCTCGTGCCGTCACAAGAGCTAGTGATTCCAGTGAGTTACGAAGTGCTGCAGGAGCGTTTGGTGCAGCCTTCGGCTGACAGCTGTCACTTCGAGCGTTCGATGCGGTGCTCGACCTGTCGGCTGTTCTTGATCTCCCAGCCGAACTCGCCCTTTTCGAGGATCGCCGTGCCCTTGATTCCCTCGATGTCGTACCGGTACTTGATCGTCGCGGTTTTCCCGGTGACGTCGACTTGGGTGAAGACCAGCAGGGCCTTGTCCTTGGGACCCGGGGTGTCGACCATCCGCACCGGTTTGGTCGCTTTCACCAGCTCGATGCCGTCGGGGAAGTTTCGCGTCGAGACCGCGAGGGGGAAGCGACCAGGCTCGCCGAGGTGCAGATACTTGTCGAGCTCCGGGTCGTCGACGACGAGTTGAAGCACCGCCTTGATGTCTTCGTTCGACGCCGCCCCAACGGCATCATCGGCTGGAGCCTCTTCCTCGGCGCCCTCGTTCGAGCCCTCGGTCCTTTCCGCCGGCGCCGAATCGGAGGAATCGTCCTCGACCGGGGCGGTGACGTCGTCGGCCGTGTCTGCCGGAGCGCCCGATCCCCCGCAGCCGACCATCAGGATGCAACTCATCAGCGTCCATCGAGTCATGTGTCGTTCCTACGAGGTCGTTTGCCTGCGCGCAAGCCTCCGCGTCGGCACGGACCTACCGACGCGGCGTCAGCGACTCGGTCCGAGCGCCGGACCGAGCCCGGTCTTCGCTTCCTCGATCCTCAAGAGGGTTGCGTGTTGGTTCGTCCGGCTGCGCCCCCACAACCAGAGCGTGCGTGGTCCAGCGACCCAGAATCGCTCCGGGAGTAGTGCTCGGGGGATGCTGAGCGAGGCCAGCTGCTCGGTCTTCCCGAAGCGGCGAAGAGTTGCACCATCGCCGATCCAAACTTCGCTATCCCGGCTGCAGGCCACTCCCCATGGAGGTGCTCCAGCCGGCAGGACACCGAGGTCCCACTTCGCCCCGTCGAATTGCCATCGAGCGGGCACGTCGTGCCCCACCGCCACCGACTCGACGGTGCCCACGGCGAGCACGTCGCTCGGCGACGCAGCGCACACGGCCGCGATTCGTCCTTGCTGGTGCCCTTCGAGGGGGAGAGTATCGACCGTGGAAGATCTGAGCAGCGCGTCGAAGCGTTGCACGAGCGGTTGGTAGGGAGACTCCGGGGCCGTCCGTCGACCGCCGCCGATGAAGACTTCACCCGTGGGTGCTGCGTCTCCGCTCCAGCGCGCGAAAATTTCGACCGTGGCCGTCCGTCGCACGCGAGCACTCAGCGGCAAGAGCGTGGGGGGCGTAGACGCCAGCTTTTCCGGCGGGTAAGCGCTGCGAAGCGCGACTGACGGATGGCGCTCGCGCGCGAGCAACACCGAGACGCGGGCGCCCCTTCGATCGAACACGCGAGTCGGCTGCCAAGAGGTTTCCGTCCAGCGGTAGAGTCTCGACATCGCCGGTGCGGCCTTGTTCGCGGGCATCTCGAGATGGGCGAGCCATGCGGAGTGTGGCCACCTGCCGGCGACCGCTTCGATTCCGGAGCCCGTGGCTCCGGGAGCCGGAAGGCCGATGGAGACGTTCCTCTTCGTGGGGCGATCGATTCGCACGAGCCGGCGTCCATCGGTGGCTAGCTGGGCGCCGTCGAGCACGAACACCTCGCTCACCACGAGCCCACCGACTTCGACGGGCGTCATTCGCGCAGGGTCGTGTTTCTCCCCCGAGTCGATCGGCTGCTCGGGACTCGGACCGACCTCCGGAGCGGCCGCTATTTCCGGGCGGTTGGCCGCGATCGGGGGCGTGGCGGGCTGGGGCGGAGGTGTCGTGCACGCGAGCGCGCTCGAGGTCGCGAGCACGCAGAGCCGCATGAGCTCGACCTCAGGCCTCGTCGAGCGCGCGAGAAAGATCCCGGACGAGATCTTCCGTGTCCTCGATCCCGAGGCTCAAACGGATGAGCCCGGGGAGAATGCCGACCGCGGCCAGTTCCTCCGGTGACAGCTCGAAGTAACTCATGATGGCCGGCTGTTCGATGAGCGTCTCCACACCCCCGAGGCTCGATGCGATCTTGGCGATCCGGCACCCGTCTACCGCGCGGGTCGCTGCCTGGCGGCCTCCGGCGACGACGAAGCTGACCACCCCGCCGAAGCCGCGCATTTGTTTTTTTGCGACGGCGTGTGAGCGGTGGCTTTCGAGCGACGGATAGAAAACCTTCTCTACTTTCTTGTGCTGGCTCAGCATCTCCGCGATTCGCATGGCGTTGGTGTTCTGTCGGTCCACGCGCACGCCGAGGGTCTTCAAGCCACGAGCGATGAGGAATGCTGCGTGCGGGTCGAGCACGCCGCCCATCACGTCACGGTGCTCTCGCACGAGCGAGATGATGTGGCTCGGGCCGGCGACCAATCCGCCGAGCACGTCGTTGTGACCGGCGAGATACTTGGTCGCGCTGTGCACGACGAGGTCTATCCCGTAGGAGGCAGGTCGGCAGTTGACCGGGGTTGCGAACGTCGCGTCGATCATCGTGCGGATGCGACCGTGAGACTTCACGACCTCGACGAACCGCTCGAGGTCCAGGCAGTCGAGATACGGGTTCGTCGGTGACTCGCTGATGACGAGCTTGGTGTTCTTCTGGATGGCTTTGTCGAGTCCGTCGAGATCGCCGCTGTCCACCAGGGTGTGCTCGATGCCGAACTTCCCGAGCATCGTCGAGACGAACTGGCGCGTTCGGCGATAGCAATCACGAAAGAGCACGATGTGGTCGCCCTGTTTCGTCAGGGTGAGAATGGTCGTCGTGATCGCGGCCATTCCGCTCGAAAATGCCAGAGCGTCGTCGACGAGTTCGAGAGCGGCGAGTCGTTCCTCGAGCTCGCGGACCGTTGGATTTCCATACCGACCGTATTCGATCCTGTCGGTGTCGGAGTCCTCGCCGCTCATGAAGCGCTCGAGGTCCGCGGTCTCGTGCCAGGTGTATGTCGCGGTCTGCGCGATCTCTCGAACGATCGCGCGGTGCGGTCGGTCGTAGTTGGTGCCCGCGTGCACGGCGTCGGTGGAACCGGCGAGCGGTTTCTTTTCGTCGCTCATGGCTCGAGCGCCTTCTGCACGTAGTCGATCGCCCTTTTTGCAGCGTCAGCGAGCGGCACGAGCTCGGCGTTCTTGGGGTTCTTTTCGGTGCGGGGCTTGAGCTCCACGCCGCCGTTGTCGAGAGAGCGTTTGCCGACGGTCAGCCGCAAAGGAATTCCGATCAAGTCCGCATCCTTGAATTTACCCCCGGGGCGCCCTTCGCGGTCGTCCACTAGGAGCTCGATCCCCGCGGCCTCGAGCTCCTTTTCCAGTTGGGCGACCGCGGCGACGACCTCCACCTCTTGGCCGAGTTGGGTGATGAGGACCTGATACGGCGCTACGCTCATCGGCCAGACGATGCCGTTGTCGTCGTTGTGCTGTTCGACGATCGCCGCCACCAATCGTGATACGCCGATGCCGTAGCAGCCCATGACGAGGGCGTTACTTTCGCCTTTTTCGTCCAGGTAGGTCGCGTTCATTTTCGAGCTGTAGTGCGTGCCGAGCACGAAGATGTGGCCGGCCTCGATGCCGCGATAGACGCCGAGCGAGGCGCCGCAACTCGGGCACAGATCGCCGTCGATGATGTTGCGGATCGTCTCCACCTCGCCCTCGAAGTCGCGCCCATGTTGCACGTGCTTCAAATGGTGGTCGCGTTCGTTGGCGCCGGTGATTCCGTCGCTGATGCTCGCCGCGTCCTGATCAACGACGATGCGTCCCCGAAATCCCACGGGTCCGGCGAAACCCACGGGCGCGGCGGTGGCCTTCTTGACGTCCTCTTCCGCAGCGAGAAAGACTTCGTCCACTCCAAGGGCGCGGGCGAGCTTGATGTCGTTGACCTCGTGGTCCCCGCGGACGACGACGAGCACGAGTCCTTCCCCGGCGACGTAGACGAGGCTCTTCAGGAACTGCTTCGGTTCGGCGCCGAGGAACTTGCTGACTTGCTCTATGGTCTTGGCTTTGGGGGTGTGTACCTTCTCGGGAGCAGGCACGCTTTTCGGGTCTGGGCCCTGCGGCGGGAACGGGGGGCTCGTGGCCACTTCTAAGTTGGCCGCGTAGTCGCATTGCATGCACGCGGCGACCATGTCTTCGCCGCTCTGTACGAGAACTTGGAACTCGGCGCTCTTCGAGCCCCCCATGGCGCCGGAGTCAGCCTGGACCATGCGGTAGCGAAAACCCATTCGGTCGAATATGTTGGTGTAGGCGCCGCGCATCTTTTCGTAGCTGTCGAGAGCCCGAGACTCGTCCACGTCGAACGAGTAGGCGTCCTTCATCGAGAACTCTCGGCACCTCAAGAGACCGCCGCGCGGTCGCGGCTCGTCGCGGAACTTGGTTTGGATCTGGTAGAGATTCTTCGGCAGGTCGCGATAGCTCTTGATCTCGCGGCGCGCCAAGTCGGTGATGATCTCTTCGTGGGTCGGACCGAGGTTGTACTCGGTTCCCTTGCGGTCCTTCAGGCGCATCAACGTGTCGCCGAAGAGATCCCAACGACCGGTTTCCTTGAAGTACTCGCTCGGCAAGAGCGCTGGCAAAAGCACCTCTAGCGCCCCTGCGCGGTCCATCTCCTGTCGGATGATCGCTTCGATTTTTCGAAGCACTCTCACGCCGAGCGGGAGAAATTCGTAAATGCCCGTTCCGACGCGCCTGACGCACCCCGCGCGCATCAACAGAATGTGACTCACGCTCGTGGCGTCCGAGGGAGCCTCTTTACTAGTGGGAATGAGGGTGTTGCGGTAGCGCATGCTCTGAGCCGCGCGTGTTAGCACGGCGAAAGCGATCGGCCCCGGGCCGCCTATCAAAACGATAGAGCAGACTATCATTTTGATAGCGCAAGCTATCATTTTGATAGCCCGGTGAACGCTCTTGCTTCGAAAAAGCGCCTCGAAGAATTCCCTCGACGAGTTGGCACGTAGCTTGGATGACACGAGCCATGTTCTCGGGAATTCATCACCTCGCCTTCATCACCACCGATCTCGAGCGAACCGTGCGGTTCTACCGGGACCTGCTCGGGATGCCGTTGACCGTTTGCATCGGGGAAGAGGGTTTTCGGCACTACTTTTTCCGAATCAATGAGAACGACTCGCTGGCGTTCTTTCAGTACCCCGAAGGTTCTGCCGAACCGATGCGCAACACGCGACCGGGAGTGCCCTCGGATTCCAAACGCGGTTTCGACCACGTCTCCATAGGCGTCGACAGCAAACGGTCTCTCTTCGAGCTTCGCGACAAGCTAGTCGCCGCCGACATCCCAGTCGAAGGAGTCATCGACCACGGAGTTTGCTGGAGCATCTACTTCAAAGATCCGAACAACCTCCCCCTCGAGGTGAGTTGGCAATCGCTCGACATCACGCGGCCCCCGGTGGTTTCCGATCGAGAACCGCTCAGCGTGGTCGACGAGGGGTCTGAGCCACAGAAGGACCACTGGCCCGAAGTTTCGGCGTTCACCCCCGAGAGCGATTGGACGGCGAAGCCTGGCGCCGGAGCGGCCATTTCGCTTCTCGCGGTCGAGCAAGGTCGGGGCGAGCTCGTCGACGAATAGGGGCGCGCTAGCCGCGACTTTACCCTCTCGAGCTTCGACAAGGTCGTGCTGGGTGCGGTGGCGCGATCCGCTGAGACATCACAGAGCGCGCGCTGATACACTCGCGCGATGCGCGGACGGACCAAGCTGTGTGCGCTTGGTCTCGGGTGCCTCGTCTCTGCCGTGACGAGTGGTGCGGAAGCGTTTTCGACGCGGCTGCACATCATGCTGGCGAACGACGTCGCCGAGGCGCTGGCGGCCTCCGGCGACGCGACGGTTCCGCTCGTAGCTTCGTCTTTTTCGGTGGAGCTCGACGTCGCGGACGTCGACGCCATCGTGAATCACCCGCTTGAGTTTCGTGCCGGGGCGGTGGGGCCCGACAATACGGCGTTTCCGGGCATGACGGATCCTTCTCACGCCATCGAGCAGCGGCCCTTCGAGCAGTGCGAGCTTCTGTATCAGGCGGCGATCGTGGGCGAAGAGCGAGCCTACGCTCTCGGGTGTTTCCTTCACGGCAGCACCGACGCGATCGCGCACCACTACGTCAACTACATGACCGGGGAGACGTTCACACTGACTCCGCTCAGCGCGGCTCGTGAGACGTCGCTCGACAACGTCGTGCGCCACATCGTCGCCGAAGGCATGGTCCAAGAAGCGGCGTTCACCGCGAGACCCAGCGCTTTCGACGCCGCGCACCTCGAGCACCGCATCCCCATCGGGTTCGTATTGCGGGCCTATTTCGACATGCAGAGTCCGCTGTGGTTGCGGATGGCGGAGCGAGCGGAGGCGGAGTTCAGCAGCGTCAAAGCCGCCAACCCGGGCGGCAATCTCGTCACGTGGGTGACCGGCGCGGACTTGGCGCCGGCCGATCACCTCGTGCTCGCGCCGCTCTACCTGAAGGAAGCCGACGACACTCTCGGCAACATTCGCACGGTGCTCGAGCTCGGGATCGCCGAGCTGCAGAATCCCGGCACGGCGGACGGCGCCACGCTCGGTGTCGGACCGGGCCCGGACGGTGTCCTGGCGACGAGCGATGACACGACTGCGTGCACGCTCACTTGCCCCTCGCTCTATGCGTCGTACCGGACCTACGTGTCGCTGCTCGAGCCCCGCCTCGATGCGTTCGGCGTGCCGCTTCCATCGGCGTTCGACAAGATCACCGAAAAGCTCAGCAATGACCTGCTCGGGTTCATGCCGGCGTACATGCAGGTCGTTCAGAATCTATCGCAAAAACTCAACGAGCCGCTGGCGCCGGGGGCCAGCCAGTTCAGTCTCGACTCGAGCGAGCTCGCCGCGCTGTTCGAGCCCCTCGACACGTGGGGGGCCAACCTCACCACCCTCGATTTCGAGACGCTCAGCCAGTCGGTGTTGCCCGGTTGGATCATCAGCGTCCAGAACGCCCTCAACCTCATCGGAATCAACATCCGCGTGGCGGATCTGATCGCGGCGCTGTTCGATCCGTTCATCCAGCCGGTGAAGGACGCGATCAAGGCGTTCGCCGTCGACCAAGCGAAAATGTTCATTGGCCAACTGACGGACGCTATCAGCGCGCAGAAGGACGCCATCGAAGCCGAGTTCGGCAACCGCTTGGCGGCGTCGAGCTCACTCGCGGCTTCGCCGCTGGAGCGATTGTTCGAGACTGGGCTCTATGCACACTCGTTCAACATCGCTGCGGCCGCGTTCGCGAACCGTCGTGTGGTTCTGCCGATGGGCGATCATCCTGTCGGCATCGGTCCGTCGTCCTTCGATGCGTCGCACACCCCGAAGTGGATGCAGGCCGGGGTCTGTGACTACCTGAGGGAGGCTATCTTTCCCTTCGGTTTGCAGGTCGGCGGCCTGTTGACTGTCCGCGACAGCGCGGGGACCGAGTTTGCGGCGACGATCACCGATGACAGTCCCATCGAGTGCCACGACGGCTCGCTCACCGCGTTCGCGTCGATGCCCACCGTAGACACGTGTCGACTGATCGACGTCGAAGGCCTCAAGCTCGATCCCGCGGTTCGAGGCTCGCTCTCGCGCTCGCATCCGCCCGATTTCGACGACACGACGGTCGAGTGCCAAGGCACCCTCGTGCCGGGTCTGCCCGAGCCGCCAGTCGGAGCGGGTGGCGCCGGTGGCGCGGCGGGCAGTGGCTCTGGTGGCTCCTTGGCGAGCGGCGGCGCCAACGGTGCGGGCATGGCCGGCGTGGGCTCGGGTGGTGAAGGCAACAATGGTGTAGGGCCGACCAGTGGTGCCGGCGGCGGGTGCGGATGTCGCGCGGTCGGTGGCGAGCCCGGGTCGGGTGGTGCGCTACTCGCCATCATGGGCGTGGCGTTCGCGGTAAGCAGGCGATACGACCAGAGAAAGGCGGGCGCCAGTGCCGCATAGCCGCGCCACGATCTTCGCCGTTGCCATGAGCGTCGCTGCTTGTGGCGGGGGCGGCAGCGATGGCGCTGGCCGTGGGGGATCGAGCGCTGGAGGAATGGCGGGCGGCGGAGCAATGGCGGGTGCCGGAGCGAGCAGCGCCGCGGGTGGGATGGCCGGATCGACCGCCGGCGGTGCCCCGGGAACGGGCGGCGCAGCGGGCATGGGCGGTACGGTGGGCACCGGCGGTGCGGCGGGAATGGGTGCAACTGGGGGCACGGGTGGCAGCCAGGCGGCGCTCGATCTGCAGCTGGCGCTGCAGTCCACCATCTGGCACGGGACGCACGTTCGTGATTCGAAGACGCGCGGCTTCGAGATCGAGTTTGCTCCGTTTGCCGAGCTGTGGAGCGAGATCCGAAATCCGTTCGGCCCCGCTCGCGAGCGTGAGATGCGGGCCATGCTCTTCGACGACGACGGCAGGACCGTCTACTCGACGGTGCTGTCTCCCCAGGGTTGGCCCATCAGCAGGGAGAACGGCCGAATGGACACGTGGACCATCGAGATTGTCGATGGCAGTCCGCGAAAGCTGCGCACGACTCGTGACGGTCAGACCGAAGAGTTCGACGAGGGTCCGTGGCCCGAGCCCACCACCGGCCTCACCGCGATTGCCCGCGTCTTTCCGGCGAGTGGACCCGTCTTCGATGCGTACTGCGGCCAAGGGGTGCTCGGCTCGATCGACTACGCCACGCTCTTCCCTTTTGCGCGTGGTCAAACGACAGAACCCGAGATCGACATGGATGTTGTCGCCGGTGTGCCCCTCGACGCGTGGGTCGACCCGTCTGCCAACAACCAATACGCGCTTCGAAACGTGCCGGGGTTCGATCGACTGGGGGGGACCGAGTCGAGCGACCAATTCAACTTCGTCGTGCTCTACACCGGAACGCTCGACCACGCGGGTGGGAGCATCGGCATGAGGGAGCGCGATGACGACGTCAAAGACGCGCTTTGGGGCTGGATGGGACCGGGGGCGGGTGGCAACGATTCGAGCGATCTCTTTCTCGAAGTTCACGGACGCGTTTTTCCCGACGGAACGGTGGACGAGCCGAGCGGTGGGTTTCCGGGAGGCGATGTCCCGTTCGAGGCACTGGTGCTGCGTTGCTCGACGAGTCTGATGGATGTGCACGTCGAGGTGAGCTTCGGCGGCGGCCCCTGGACGCTCGTCGGTGCCGTGGGGACCAAGCCATCGCTAGACATCGCGCTTTTTCCGCCCGCGATGTGACTGAGCAGAAACTTCAGCGACCGCGACGGAAGAGGACTAGCAACACGAGCGCGAGGCCCGCGGCCCATCCGTGCGGTTTCGAGCGGCGATCGAGAGCGCACGAGTCACAGCCCGACGCAGGGGGAGGGCCGGGATCGGCGAGTTTCGGCTCGAGCGGCGGGGCCTCGACGGAGGTCTCGGCGTAGAAGCTCGTCGGGTCGGCTCCCTTCCTGGTTGCCTGCGCGAGGTGCGTGGCGGCTCGGGGCGCTGGCGCGGTCGTTCCTTCGGGTGGCGCCCCCCAGCGGCCCCGAACCGGATTGCTGCAGTCGACTGGCCCCTTCCAGGCGTGCCGGATCGTGTATCGCGATTGGAACTGGTTCGCTTGCGACAGGCTCGCGCCGCGCTCGAATCGGAGCTGCGAGTCGCGCAGCTCACGACCACCGCTCATTGGCTTGGCTTGCCGAAAAACGAGATCTTGCACGCTCTCGGTGACGCGGTAGCGAGCATGCAACCGCGTGAGAACGAACCGCCCTCTCCGTACCGTTCGAGAATCACCGAGCGAGCTCGGAAAGAAGATCGGTTGACTCACCGAGACTGTGCCCCTCGCGGGTTTGGGGAAGGTAGCTTTCGCGAGGGCTTCGACGATGCATTTTTCGAGCTCGGGTCGACCGAGCTTCGACTTGTGGGGCGCCGCTTCGACGACCTCGCCGTCCTTTCCGATCACGAGTTGCACGCTCAGACGGTCGCCCACAGCGGCTTCTTTTTGCGCCGCCTCGTAGCAGAGCCGAATCGGGACGTATTGCTTCTGAATTCCTCGCCGCACGGCGGGTTTCGTGAGGGCGCCCTCAACTTCGGGCTGACCGATCCTCACTTTCGGCAGCAGTGGTGATCCGGCCGCGTTCGTTGCCGTCGACGAGGAAAGAGTGTCGGCGCCGAGGGTGGCCAAGTCGCGGTCGTCGAGGGCTCGGGCCGGGCAGGGATCGCAGCTCGTCGCGTCCCAGGCGTGCTCCGTCACGAAAGTGACAGGCTCGCTTTTCGTCGTTTCGTCGAAGAGGGCTGCGACGAGCTCCGGAAACGAATCGCGAGCCGCCGCCGTGACGTCGAGGTTCGTGGGAAGAAACGCGTTCGCGTGATTCGCGACCTCGTAGCGTTGGCGTTTCGACAAGATCACGACCGTGAGGTCCTGCGTGCCGACCGAGTTGGCGAGCCCCGCTCGAGTGGGGAGAAGAAACTCCCTCGAATCGAAGTGAAAGCGAAGCGGCGAGAGCAACGCCCTGCGGTCATCGAACTCGACGGCGCCGGCGCCGACCCGTGCCACGAGGAACTTCATGCGCTTGGCTACGTACGGTTCGAGCGCGGTGGCGACGCTCTTGGGAACGACGTACCCCTCCTCCTCGAGCCACCGAACGATCGTTTTGGATTCGGGCACGGTGAGCAACCTGACGTCGTACTCGCCATCGACGAACTCACCCTCGACCTCGACGCCGAGGCGCGCCGGTGGGCCGGTGGGCGCGGAAGACGCGTCCTGGCCGGTGGGGTTCATGTCGTACTTGAACACGTCGCTACAGGGGTCCTGTTCCCAAGTCTCGACCAGTCGCGGCGCGCTCAGCGCGTCGATTCGTAGGAACAGCTCCCGCTGCAGGGTCTTGATGCTCCCGGGGCGTACCGACCTCGGCACTGGCACGACCATCGCGAACGGTTCGGCCGGACCGCGGTAGTCGAGCCGCATCGATACCACGGTGCGAGTGCCGTCTCGCATCAGCACGACGAACGCCTCGCCGCTTCGCAACGTCGCCTCGCTCTTGCCGACGAACACCGCTCCAAGCGCCGACGCCTGTGGCGCCAGGGTGAGCCCGGCGAGCGTTAGTAGTGTGGCGAGTCGCTGATGCATCGGCGCGCTTTCGGGCGCGGCATGATACATCCCCTCCAGATCCGTGTGCTACGGCGCGACCGTGAGCGACCCTTTGACTCCATGCCCGTAAACGTCGGGCGAGTACATCGCCTCTGCGGACGGTGCCGGCCACTCGAAGGTGCCGACGCGGGTCGCGCGGACCAGGTATTCGGCGTGGGTAGCGCCCGAGGACAGGTGGTCGGCAAAAAACGTGACTCGCTCGTCGTGAAGCTCGTGCCAGGTCCAACCGTAGTTGTGCCCGGCGCCGCTCGCCGTGCTCGTGGTCAGGTTGACATCCACGGGCTCGAGGCCAGCGGGCAGCCTATCGACGAGCGCCACCTGCGGGTTGGCGTTCTTCGCGGAGAGGCGAAGCCGGATCCGGAGCAACTGACCGCGTTTGGGTCGGGCCACGACGGCACCGGTCTTGGCGTCGACTAGCTCGCGGGTGACGTCGAAACCGTGGTTCGTCTTCTTCTTGCCGCTGGCCGAGTCCACGAATCTCAAGCGAGCCTCGAATCGC
The DNA here is from genome assembly GCA_029261965.1 of Polyangiaceae bacterium. Taxonomy (GTDB): domain Bacteria; phylum Myxococcota_A; class Polyangia; order Polyangiales; family Polyangiaceae; genus JAJDAH01. The sequence goes on along the minus strand of JAJDAH010000209.1, from coordinate 46,810 downwards.
GCCGACGACGACTTGGACGCGACGAGTCGCAGGGTCTTCCGGCCGCCGGGTTTCGGGAGATCCGCGGCGGACAGCTCGATGGTTTCCAGGGGGTTGGCGCGGCCGATGGTGAGCGTCTTGATCGGGCGACCGTCGATTTCCACCCGAATCCTCGACGGCGTGGGCGGCATCGAGGCTTTGCCGTATTCGGCCAGAGCGGTCAGCGCCCACAGGTTGTTGTACGTCGTGCCCCAGCTCCCGTCCTTGCGCCGCTCGGCCAAGATGCCGGCGACGAGCTTGTCCGCCTCGTTCGTTCGTCCGCTGCGAATGAGCGCCTGTACCGTGGCCGCGGTAGCGCGAAGCGGCGCCCCGTAGCTGAACGTCCCGCTGGACTTCGCTTCGGCGATGATGGCGCCGTTCGCTCGGGGGGTCTTGGCGTTCAAGAGGTCGCCGAGCAACGTGGTCGTCGTCGTCTTGCTCTCCACGGTCTTTCCGGGGGCCAGCGCCGTGCCCAAGAGCCCCAGCGCGAACCGCGACAGTCCTCCACGTTCGGCCGCGAGTTTTTGTCCGAGCCCCGAGTCGTCCCGTGCTGCTGCCGCAAAGACGTACGCGGCAAACGGGCGCGTTTCGAGGTCGGAGAATTGTCCGTGCATGTCTCCGTCGCCCTGGTCGGCCGTGAGATACGCATAGCCCCGCTCGAGCGCCCGGGACGGCACCGAATATCCGTTCTGACTCGCCGTCACGAGGCCCCAAAGCGCGTACGCCGTCAGGAACCCTTCGGAATCCGACGTCGGCCAGAGTCCGAACCCGCCGTCGTGGTTCTGATGTTTGAGCACGTGAGCGATCGAAGCGTTCATCTTCGACTTGTGTGGCTTGCCTGCGAGCCGCGTGTCGCCGCTCCGACGCAGCAAGTCTTCGAGCAAGACGAGCGGGATGAGCCGCGACGTCGTTTGCTCGACGCAGCCGTGGGGGTACTCGAGCAGCGAGTCGATCCCACCACCGATCGAGGCGAAAACGCCCGGCGAAACCGAGACGGTCAGCTTCGCCATCTTGGGCGTCGCGCTAGCCGGCAACGCGATGGCAACGTCCGTGCTACCTCCGATCTTGCCGCTCCCGATCGTCTTGCTCTGCCAAAGCGAGGGTGGGTGAATCGGCACAGCCGTACGGACTGCGTCCGAATCCGCCCCGAGGCTCGCCCTCGCCGAGAACCGAACATCCCCGAGGGTCTTGGCCAACACCTTGAACGTGACAGCTTTTTGAGTGCCGTTCGAGACCCGAATACTCTGCTCGGCAGGGGACGCCAGCTCCGCACCGTCGACCGAGACCGCCACGCGCGTATTGGCGGAGTGACCGGTGTGGTTGTGTACGACGAAGGTGGCGTCGAGCTCGTCGCCGACCGTCATGAAGCGCGGAAGCGCAGGAGTGATCTGCAAGGGCTTCGAGGTAGTGAGCGAAGCCGCTGCGGAGCCAAAGCGGTCCGTAGCGTCGGCGACGGCGGCAACGACGCGCCACTTGGTGAGGTTGTCCGGGAGCGGAATCGTCACTTTCGCCTCGCCCCTCGCGTCGGTGACCACTCCTTTCTTCGTGAAGAAGGCCGTGCTCAGGAAGTGGGATCGGAATGCCGATCCCTCGGCGGCGTAGTCGCCACCGGTTCCGTCCCAGTCGTTGTTGTCGGGTTGCGCCCATCTCAGGAGCGCCGTCGCCGTGCGCACCTGGAGCGGAAACGGCTCGTAGGCGGCGCCGAACACGTCCGGGGTGGCATACCCCGTGAGCGCGAGCACACCCTCGTCCGCAGCCCACAGAGTGACCTCGCCTCGGACCGGGCGCCCCAAGTCGTCGCGGATTTGCACTCGCACCCGCGCGTCCTCGCCCGGTCGGTACCCCGGACGTTCGGGCCGTACGGCGACCCGAAGGCGGCGCTTCTCCGGGCTCACGTCGAGCTGCTTCAGCCCCATCCGGAACGGCACGCCGGCGGCCGGGCTCTTCGAGCCGAGGTTTCTCGGGACGACGGAAACCGAGGCAAAGACGTTGGGGGCGTACCGTTCGTCGATCTCGATGTCGATGGGAGTCTCGGCAGACTTCAGCTCTTGCACCGAGGCGTGCACGATTCCCTCTCGTTCGACGGTGACCAGCGCCGTAGCCGACTTGAAGGGCGAGCTCACGAAGAGCCGAGCGACCTCGCCGGGCTCGTAGCTCTCTTTGTCGCTGCGCACGTCGACGCGCGGGTTGTTGTCCCAGTGTCCGGAAGCGCCTCGTCCGTACGCCCAGACGCTGGCACTCGCGCGCCGCGTCTCGCCGATGAGCCCCACGCTGGCCGTGTAGTTGCCGCCGCCGGGGATGTCGACGTGGATCTTCGTCGGGCCGGAACCGCTCTTGACGGTCTTTTCGAGCACGACGTTCGTTTCGTATTCGCCTCGGTAGCGAGTCCCCCACGCGGTTTTCTCGGCGACGCTCACCCACCGGCGCCGTTCCACCTCCACGCGGAGCTCACGACCCGCGACGGCTTTTCCGTCCGGGGACTCGGCGACGACTTCGATGCTCCAACCCTTGTTCGCATTGACAACCCAGACGTCGTCCGAGATCCCGACGAGCGTGGGGACGAGGTTGTGTTTCAGCACCCGCTGTTTCGTGACGGTGTCTCCGCCGGGATCCCGAACGCTGGCTTCGACGGCGACGTCTACCCGCTGGGATTCGACCGCAGTGCCGAGCACCGAGCGGGGAAACTGAAACGTGCTCTTGCCATCGGCGTCTAGCTCGAGCGAACCGCTCGCCTGTTGGCTCCACGACGTGTCCCTGTGCTGGTCGCCGTAGCTGAAGCCTTTTCGACCCTCGTGGTGGCTGGCTCTGACCGACACGGTCCAGCTTGCGACGCCGCCTGCCACCGGTGCGCCGTAGAGGTAGCTCGCAGACACGGGCATGGTCACCGAATCGTCCTCACCGAAGACCAGCTTGCTCGAAGGCACGTCGACTTCGAAGCGGATGGGCCGATATTCTCCCACATCGAAGCGGTGCCTCAGCGTCGCTTCGCCCACCTCGGCTTCGACCGAGTACCTACCGAGCCGCGCAGTTCGCGGTACCGCGACCGTCGAGCGGAAGGTGCCGAAACCGTTGATGGGGATCCGCTTCGTGCTGATCTCGGTGCCGTCGGGGTCGCTGACGGTGACTTTCGCAAGACCTTTCGGGGGTCGCAGCTTGCCGCTCGGCAGGCGTTTGCGCAGCACGCCGAGCAAGTGAACATCGTCCCCGGGGCGATAGATGCCCCGCTCGGCGGTGACCATCCCTCGTAGACCGTTCTGCTCGTCATACGAGAGAGCGTCGAAGTGCCAGGGTTCGATGCCGCTCGCGTTCCCCTCGGTCGTGACCCCGATGTCCTCCCCTCGGTGCGCGTACACCGCGAGAGGTCTGCCCACCGCGGTGCCCGTCCGAATCCGCAATTGGGATTCAGCCGGCAGCTTCAGGAGGCCATTCTTGTCGGCGCGGCCTCGATAGCGCACCGACGTGCCTTGCCGCACGACGAGAAACGCGCCGCTCGCGGGTTTGCCCGTCGAACTGTCGACGGCCCAAGCGAGCCCGCTCTGGGCCCCGAGTTTCAGGACCGTGCTGAGCTTGCCGCGTTGCACGACCGCAGCTCGCGGAGCCGCGCCGACGGTGTCGACCACGACGTACACGAGCTTAGGCCGGCCGATCACGAACGGGTCGAATCCAACGCGCGTCACGCCGGTGTCGTCGCCTTCCAGAATCTGGGTCCGGGCCCGACCCGAGAAGCCGGCCTTCTTGATGGGATCGTCTCCCTCGTAGAAGTACCCGGACGCTTGCAGCGCCTCGTCGAACTCCGTCGCCTTCAGGGCAACGACGCGCGCTCGCGCCGACGCTGCGTATCGGATTTCGATTGGCAGCTCGCGGCCCTGTCCGAGCACGACGTGCCCGTTGGGCATGTCGACCCTGGGCGGTGGCAGCTTGACGGGGAGTGTAACCGTCGACGATGCCAGTCGCGTCGAAGCCAGCGTCGAGCTTTCGGACGAGGTCGAAGTCGCGTATGGCCCGTTGCCGACGTAGTCGGGGAGCGCAGGCGAGCCTCCTTGTCCCAGGGTTTCGGACGGCTCCGGGGCAGGTCCAGCGGGAACACACGCCCCCACCGCGGCGAGGGCTGCGAGCACGACGGTTGTATATCGACGGAACATCAAATTTCCTCCTGCACTTCGAAACGGTTTTCGCGGGTCACGGCTCGCACGTCGCCTCGCTCGTCGATCGCGAGCGCCCGGACGCGGTGCTCGCCACGCTCTAGCGGCCACATCAACGCACGTCCGCTCACGGATTCGCCGACGACCTCGCCGTCGATCTCCCAACGAACGGTGGCTGTGCCCGGGGGCGTAGCAGCTCGCAGAGGTAGCGTTTGTTGCTCGACCGGGATGAGCGGGTCGAGCAACAAGACGACGGCCTCCCGAGGGGACTCGACCGCAAGCGTCCTCTCGGGCAGATGGCGCCACGGGGCCTTGGGCTCGCTCTCGACCGAGTCCGGGCGCTCGAACGCGCTCACGCTTTTTCCTTCCATCGCGACTCTCATGACGTCGGCCCAGAGCGGCGCTGCGCCCTGCATCGCGATGAGCGACCGCATCGGTCGTCCGTCGAAGTTGCCGACCCAGGTGGCGACCGTGACATCCCGGGTGTAGCCGACGGTGAGGTTGTCCCCGAATGACTGCGAGGTGCCGGTTTTCGCCGCCACCGCGCGCGTTCCGGTGAGCTCCACCGAATCGATGGGCGACTCGACGCCGAACTGGCGTCGGCGCGCGGCGGGATCTGCCAGAACGTCCGTCACCAGAAGGGCGGCCTCTCGACTGATGACCCGTCGCCGTACGGCCGTTCGAGTCCGAGTGAGCATCGTCCACGGCAGGTGTTCGCCGCCTCGGGCGAGCGTCGCGTACCCGTTGGCGAGATCGACGAGTCTCACCGACGTACCGCCGAGGGCGAGGCCGAGGCCGCGGACCTCGTTGCCGCGCTCGATTCCGAGATCCGTCAGCAAATCGTGGACGCGGCCTGCCCCCAGCCGGTGCGTCAAGCTGACCGCAGGCGCATTGAGCGAGCTTGCCAGCGCGTCGCGCATCGAGACGAGGCCGAAGTGCCTTCCGAAGCTCGAGCGCGGTTGGTACCCCGCGTAGTTGGTGCGCTCGTCCATTATCGGGGAAGAAGGCCGCGCGCCGTCTTCGAATGCGAGCGCGTACACGAAGGGCTTCAGCGTCGACCCCGGCGGTCGCAGAGCCATAGTGACGTTCGTCGCGCCTTGGACTTCGCGGTCCGAGTAGGAGCGAGAACCGACCATCGCGAGGATCTCTCCGCGATGATTGTCGATCACCACGACCCCCGCGTGGTCCACGTCGCGCCCCGCCAAGTCCGCGAGGTGTTGCAGAGCTCTCTCTTCGACGAGCTCCTGCAATCGGAGATCGATCGTCGTGTGCACCGAAGCGAGACCTCGGTGGTGCGCGAACACCGTTCGCTCGAGGTAGTCGATGGCATGCGGAGCTCGCCGCTCGATGCCACTTGGCACTAGCGCGATTGGCGCCTGCTGCGCCGATTGCGCTTCCGCTTCCGTGATCCAGCCGCGCTCGGCCATGACAGCGAGCACGTGGCCGCGGCGGCGAAGGGCGGCATCGGGGTGGCGGTCGGGATCGTATCGAGTCGGCGCCCGCGGAAGGACCGCAAGCAGCGAGGCCTCGTCGAGGGTCAAATCGCTCGCCGACTTTCCGAAGAATCGTCGTGCGGCTGCCTCGGCGCCGTAGGCGAGGCGACCGTAGTAGACGCGATTCAGATACTGCTCGAGGATCTCGTCCTTGCTGAGCCCAATTTCGAGCCGGAAAGCGTCGACGGCCTCTCGCGCTTTGCCCCAGAACGTTCGGGGCTCGGGGTCTACTTGCTTGGCCAGTTGCTGCGTGATGCTCGATCCGCCGTAGCCCAGGCATCGACACCGCACGTTCAAGGCGATCGCGCGAGCGATGCCTGTCGGGTCGATCCCAGGGTGATAGCGAAAGTTGGCGTCCTCTCCGGAGAGCGTCGCTTGGACGAGGTGAGGAGAAACCTCCGAAAGCGCTACGGGGCGTCCATATCCGCCGGTTCCGTCCGCACGCCGCTCGTACAGCAGCTCACCATGGCGATCGAAGATGCGCGTCGAGGTCAGCCCGTCGAGGGCGAGCTCGTCCTCCGGATACCCTCCGAAAACCACAGCGACAGCGAGCAAGGCGAGCCCGGCCGCAAAGAGTTTTCGGCGGCGACCCCACGAGTGCATGGCCCCCCTTACTCAAGGATCGTGCCACGGCCACGCGCACCGACTGCATCGAAAACCTCGCCGTTCCTAGCTGCACTCGGACTCTGACGTGGTTCTGAGGAGACTCGCCTGTGCGCGGGCAGACACAAGCTCGGGCGCGCCAGGCTTAGGGTCGTGGAGCCCCGGCTCCGCCCGATTGTCGCTGCCGACACTGCTCGAGGAAGGTCTCGCGTGTCGATTTCGCCGCAAAGGCTCTCGAGGGGATGACGAGCGCTTGGTCGCGATCCAAGAACAGGTACAGGTCTTCGTCGTCGGTTTCGATGCTCTCGATGCCGCTCCAGACCACCGTGGACGTCAGGTGCGCCGTGACGACGTGAACACCCTGCTCGTCGATGCGGAGCTTCCTCGGACCCAAAACGTCCCGCCGACGGGCTCCGGCCCAAGCCGTCAATCGCGGGAGCGAGAGGTAGACGACGAGGTAGAGTGCGCCGACCACGAGTAGCGCCTGAATCAACCAACCCAAAAGCGCGTTCGCGAACACGCGCTCGGTCCACCCCAACCCGCCGTGGGCGAGAGTGAGGGCCAGGCTCGAGAGCAGCAAGATCACGAGTAGCACCGCGATCAACCCGAGAGCCCAACGAGCGGGGCGAGAGCGGTGAGTTCGCGCCACCTGGCGGCGGCGTAAGAACTTGGCGACGCGCAGCAGATCCCGACGAGTCACCTCGTATTCGAGCCATCCCGCGTCCGGCATCGCGCTGAGCCTACGTCAAGAGCGGAACCAGGCGGATTTTATGCTGCCTGGCCAGAGTGGTCGAGCACCTGGCCCCGGACGAGCTAAAGTACCGTCGTCCTTGGTGTGGCACGCAAGGCCTTCCTCTGGTGTTTACGCGACCCACGGTACCGTTATGCTCGGAGTCTCGATGAGTAGGGGGTCGACCGGAACGCTATTGGCGGCTCTTGCTCTCGCTGGCTGTCAGGCGGTGCTGGGAATCGAAGATTGGGAGCCGCGCCCGACGAGCGACGGCGGGGCGGACGCCGGCGGTGGCATGGGCGCTCTCGATGGTGGGCAAGGTGGGTCGTCGGGCGCTGGCGCCGCGGACGCTGCCGGCGGAACCGACGGCAGCGTCGAGTGCGCCGCCGACTTTTGTGTGACCGAGCTCATGTCGCCAGCCACGTGTGCCGGCACGTGTCGCGGGACCTGCACCGGCTCGTGCTCGGGCGTCGATGCGGTGGGCGCCTGTGCGGGTAGCTGCGATGGTGATTGCCAAGGAACGTGCATCGATTCAGCGAGCGCGGCTTGCCAGGGCTCGCTCGAGTGCGACGCGGTCGCGGACTTCGGCGACCCCTGTTCGGACGCCGGCCAGGGTGCATGTCGTGGGCAGGCCAGCGATCAGCCTCTGCTCTGTGACGGCACGGGCTGGACTGGGGTCGCTCGTTGTGCGTCCGGCTCGCTTTGCGACGCGACCCCAGGTCCCAACGCGGGGACCTGTCTGCCGGTGGTGCCCGAGTGTGCCGGCCAAAGTGGCAACGACGCGGTCTGCCGGGATCTTCAGGTGGTCACTTGCGGACCGGACCTCGTCACGGTGGAGCTCGGGCAGGCGTGCACTGCGGTCACGGAAAGCTGTGTGGATGGCGCATGTCGCACGTGCCTCGGCCGCACGCTCAACTGCGACGCTGACGCGACGGATTGCGAGGTCGATCTCGACGACGTGGTCACCTGCGGAACGTCGTGCGGGGACCTGGAAACGTGCTCCGCCGCGAATGGCGTTCCCGCTTGCTCGATGGGCAGCTGTTCGACCAGTAGTTGTGACTCCGGGTTCGCGGACTGCGGAGGCGACAACGATGGCTGCGAGACGGACCTGACGCTTCCGGCAACTTGCGGCACCACTTGTCAGGATGCTGTCGCGTGCGTTTGGCCGACACCAGCCTGCGACGCGGGCGTGTGCGCGGGGCCGCCGAGTTGCCGGGGCCTTCCGGTGACGTGCGGACCCAACTCGAACGAGTCGTGTTGCGCGAGCCTGCCGGTGACGGGTGGCTCGTTCTTCCGCAGCTACGATGGCGTTTCATTCGGTTTCACCGATCAGAATTCTCCCGCGCAGGTCAGCGATTTTCGGTTCGACAAGTACGAGGTGACCGTTGGCCGGTTCCGCAAGTTCAAGGTGGCGTGGGATGCCGGTTGGCGCCCCGACGTCGGTGCTGGGAAGCACAGCCACCTGAATGGTGGCAGCGGCCTGTCGGAGGGTGCTGGCAACGAACCGGGCTGGGACGCCACGTGGACGCCGAACGTGACCCCCAACGACATCAGCCTAGGCGGGTGCTCCGCCAGCACGTGGACGAGTACAGCCGGCACCAACGATCGGCGGCCGATGAATTGTGTCAACTGGTACGAGATGGCCGCGTTCTGTATTTGGGATGGTGGGTTTCTGCCCAGCGAAGCCGAGTGGAACTACGCCGCGGCCGGCGGGAACGAGCAGCGCGTCTACCCGTGGTCGAACCCCGCGACGTCGACCACCATCGACTGCTCGTTGGCGGTGTTCTTCGACACGACGACGTCGATGCTTTGCGAGTCGACGCTCACCGCCGATGTCGGATCCCGTTCACCTATGGGTGACGGCAAGGACGGCCACACGGATCTTGCTGGCAACGTCTGGGAATGGGCCCTGGACGCGAACATCGCCTATGTCGTTCCTTGCACCGACTGCGTGAGCTCGCTGACTGGATCGTCGGACGCCATCATTCGGGGCGGCAGCGCCGGCCACGTCCCGGGCAATCTCATCACGTCGCTCCGCGGGAGCATCGATCCCGCGGGTCGTGAGAGCGACGTCGGAGCTCGCTGCGCGAGGGTCCCCTAGGCGATGCCGTCGAAGTCGTCCGCGGTCGTTTGTCGCCGACGGAGCCTCGTCGAGATTACGCTCGTGGGAGCTTCGTTGATCGGTTGCCAGAACATTCTCGGGATCGAAGGCTGGGAACCCAAAGCGAACGGAAACGACGCGGGGCCGAGCGCGGGAGGCGCGCCATCGGATGGTGGTGGTGGCGGCGCTGGCGATTCCGGTGGAAGCACCGGCGATGCGGGACCCTGCGAGGCCGAGTACTGCGTGACAGAGCTCGCGGCACCCACCGTATGCGGCGGCGATTGCCAAGGGTCGTGTTCCGGAGAGTGTTCGGTGACCGATGCGGCCGGGGACTGCTTGGGGCTCTGCCAGGGCGACTGCGATGGCACCTGTATCGAGTTTGGCGTGAGCGTGTGCCAAGGGACTCGCGTGTGTTCAGGCATCGTCGGCGCCTACGGCGATCCCTGCTCCGATGCGGGCACGGGGGCGTGTTTCATGAGCGACCTCCCGGTGTCTTGCGATGGGGCGCGTTGGACGGCCGCAGCGAGGTGTGCCGACGGGACGGCGTGTGACACGACGCCGGGGTCCGGCGCTGGCACGTGTCGACCGATTGTCCCCGAGTGCGCTGGCCGCACGTCCGGCGAAGTCGTTTGCCGCGGGCTGCAGCGCGCGGCCTGCAGCATGGATCGTTTGAGCACTGAGCTGGTGGACGTGTGCGTGGCAGGAAGCGAAGTCTGTTTGGATGGCGCCTGCATGGAGTGCCCGGCGCGCCGGGGTGACTGCGATGGCGACGCTGTGAGTTGCGAGACGGATCTCGACGACGTTGGGACCTGCGGCGTGACGTGCGGGGACGTCCTGTTGTGCTCGTCGTCGAATGGCACCGCGGCGTGCGCCGCGGGCGTTTGCACGACGAGCAGCTGCGACGCGGGTTACGCCGACTGCGGGGGAGTCAACGACGGCTGCGAGACGAATCTCGACAGTCCGGCCACCTGTGGCACGAGCTGCCAGAACGTGGTGGCGTGCTCGTGGCCGACTCCGGCATGCGTTGCGGGTTCATGCGTGTCGCCTCCTAGCTGTAGTGGCCTCGCTGCAGATTGCGGAGCGTCCGCGAACGAGTCGTGCTGCGAAAGCGAGCTGGTAGCCGGCGGATTGTTCAATCGCAGCTTCGACGGCACCACCGTTGGACACTTGGACCGGGGGTTTCCCGCGACGGTGGGCGACTTTCGGCTGGACCGATTCGAGGTCACCGTGGGTCGGCTGCGCAAGTTCCAGGCTGCGTGGCAGGGCGGTTGGCGCCCTGCCCCTGGTGCCGGAAAACACATCCATCTCAATCAGGGCAGTGGTCTCGAGGAAAGCAGCGGAGCCTCGCCGAACGAAGCGGGATGGAACCCGGTGTGGATCTCCGACGTTGCACTGACATCGAGCAGCTTGGGTTGCTTCCTCGGTACTTGGACAGACGCCGTTGGTGCCAATGAGAAGCTGCCGGTCAATTGCCTGAATTGGTACGAGGCTTACGCGTTTTGCACGTGGGATGGCGGATTCCTCCCGAGCGAGGCCGAATGGAACTACGCCGCGGCCGGAGGGGACGAGCAACGGGCCTACCCTTGGTCGAGCCCAGCCAGCTCGACGAGCATCGACGACACGCGAGCGGCCTATTGCGGAGGCTCCTGTACCGCTACGCAAGTAGTGGGCTCGAAGCCCGCCGGCGCCGGAAAGTACGGGCACGCGGATCTGGGGGGCAATCTCTCGGAGTGGAACCTCGACGCCAACGCTGGCTACCCGGTCCCGTGTGACGATTGTTCGTTCGCTCCACCAACTGCGCCGGATCGAATGGTACGCGGCGGCGCCTACAACGCCGGTGCGTTGGCATTGTTGGCCTCGGTCCGCAACTTTTCAGATCCGACGAATCGAATTCACTTCATCGGTGTTCGGTGCGCGAGGACACCCTGAGAACCTAGAATCGGCCTCGCAGTAGCATCGCCGCGCCGCTCCGGCCGACGATCGGCGTCGCTTCGAAGCGCGCGGCCTTCTTCTTCTTCGCCGTGCCGACCGCGAACAAGGTCACGCCAACCGCCGTCAACACGCCGCCGGCGACGAAGGCACCGGTGGAGATACCGGCCGAGCGAATGGCGTCGTCGCGTTTCCGGCCGCCTTCGGGATCACACTGGTTCTGATCGTTACAGAGTCCGTCACGATTCGAGTCGTCGTTGAGACCTTTGGCGCGTATTCCGAACCCAGCGCCAATACCCAGCCCAACGAGGCCGACACCACCGACGACGAGACCAATCGTCGGCAGCGGCGAGCTCCCGCTCGGCTCTTGCACTGGTCCGTGGTCAGTGGGAGTGGGGGACGGATCGCTCGTCGGCGCGACGGCGATGGGGTCGTCCGGCACCGGCGCGTCCTCGAGCGCCGGCACCTGAACGGTTTGTTTTTCGGATTCCTTCGCCACCGTGATCGTGATGTTCCACGGCTTCTTGCCTGGCGCTTTCGCTTCCACGACGTGCTGACCGGGATCGAGCGGGACCGCCACGCCCCATGCTCCCGGTCCGACCGCAGCGCCGTTTTGCGTGACCACGAGGTCCGGCAAGCGAGCCGTGCTCTCGTCCACGTTAATCGTCACGTGGGATAGCCGCGGCTCGAGTGCTTGCATTCGTTCTCGCGCGGCCTGCTCTCGGTCCGCGCGCCCATCGCGTCGCGCGCGCGTCGCGACTTCCGAGAAATTCGCCCACGCGCTCGCTGTCTTTCCCAGCTTTTCTTGGCACATGGCCAACGCCAGCAACGTGCCGGTGGCCGGGTCCTGCTTGTGGCTTTCCGCGAGCTTCGGGCAGGCTGCCGCGAACTTGCCCGCGTTCATCAGGCTCCGTCCCTCACGAAACAGCGCTTCCGCAACGGCCGGATCACCGGCGTAGGCGGGGCTTCCATAGGACAGCACGGCGGCGACGAGTGCACCTTTCAACCACGGGCGAAACATCGGTTCTCCTGATTAGTGCCGTTCATCGATCAACGACGGCGGCGGCTTTTTGGGCGTGGGCTTGCTCGGGGGCGGCGTCGGACGAGGCGCCGCGGGACGAGGCGCCGCCGCGGGACGAGGCGCCGCTGGCGGTTTCGGTTTGACGCTCGGTGTCGCAGTTTTCCCTGCGGGGGCGGTGGAAGCCACGGGTTTCGTCGGCGATGCGCTGGCCGGAGGCGCGGTGGTCGCCGGAACCACCGCGACCGTCGCTTCGACGGGAGATGCGCCTGCTGCGCTCGGGACGATCGCTTCCGCTTCGACGCTGGAAGACGAGGCTGTTTCGGGAGCCCCGCCTCCGAAACCCCGGATCGCCACCCACGCCAGCACGCCAAGCAGAAGCACGCCGGTGGCGACGAGGGCGATCGGTGTTCGGTTTCGCACTCCAGGCACGGTGGTCCCGAGTCCAGCGTCGGTGCGCGCCGCGGTGGCGATCGCCACATCTCCGGCCGCCCGCTCCATCGCGCTCTCGGTCAGCCCGGAAGCCTGCATCACGCCTGAGATTCGTTTGATCGAGGCGACGGCGCGCTCCGGGGCGTAGGGCAAAAGCGCGGCACCCAGCTCGCCGAGCGTCTGGTACCGGTTCTTTCGATCCTTCTCCAAGCAACGGGAAATGACCGATTCGACACCCTGCGGCACGTCCGGTCGAAGGCTCAGCAAAGCGACCGGTGGGGCACTGACGATCTTCGTGACGACCTCGGGCAGGGTCTCGCCGTCGAACGGTGGTCTTCCCGCCAAGAGCTCGTAGAAGATCACACCGAGCGCCCAGATGTCCGACCGAGCGTCGGCCTCTTTGGCCGACTGCATTTGCTCGGGTGACATGTAGAGGGGGGAGCCCATGACCGCCGACGTCTTCGTCATCTCGAGTTGAGGGCCCGATCCCGACATGTTCGTGATCTTCGAGATGCCAAAGTCGAGAACTTTGACGGAGAGCACACCGTCCGCTCGCCGAACGACGAACAGATTCGCCGGTTTCAAATCGCGATGCACAATCCCCAAGGCATGCGCCTCAGCGATGGCCTCGCTCGCTTGTAGGAGAAACTCGACGGCCTGCTCGACCGATAATGCGCCGTGCTCCCGGATCCAGGCGGCCAGATCCCCGCCCTCCAGAAACTCCATGACCATGTAGGGTGCGCCGTTTTCGAGCGTCCCGACGTCGGAGACCCGAGCGACGTGCTCGCTCTTGATCTTGACTGCGGCGCGGGCCTCGCGCGCGAACCGTGCAACCGCTTCGCCGTTCGATACCGTTTGCGGCAACAAGAACTTGATGGCGACCTTGTCATCGAGATGAATGTGGTGAGCGGCAACCACTACCCCCATGCCTCCAGCGCCGAGGATCTTGTCGATGCGGTACTTGCCCGCCAACAAGTCGCCTTCGCGGACTCCCGTTTCGACGTAGGTGTCGGTCATGACGCTCGTCCGGGCCCCCGCACATTGTGGATGAGCCGTGGACGAGGGTCAACTTGAGGAAACATTGCCGATGGGCGGCACGGCGTCGGAGAACAAGCGCGGTTTTCGTTTCGTGTCGTCGGATTCTAGCTCGCGAACCCTCGCCCGGAGGCGCTCGATCTGAGCGCGGCGCCTGCGTCTCGGCGTTCCCCAAACGGCGAACGAGATCACCCCGTTGGCGATCCGAGTCGCGAGCGCTCGATGGCCGACGCGTCAGCCGCGTCCCACGCGTACGCCGACTATGCCGCGGAGCGCGGCGTAGCGCTGGGAAACGCTGAACGGGATGAGGTCGCGGGCGCGATCTCGCGCGGTCATGCCGCCAACGGCACCGGCGATGACCGAGAGCAGCGGCGTGGCGACGGCGACATCCCCGGTCGCGAGCAGAGCCGCCCGGCACGCGGTTCGTTCGACGGTCCGTACCCACTGGTCCAAGCTCAGCTTCGCGTTCCGTGATTGAAGACGGACGATTGCGTCCCCAAGACGTTTTTTGGTGGTGCCGTCGATGTGCTTGCCGAGCTGCGTGGCGAGCTGGGCGCCACCAGGACCGAGCGATTGTGGCTCCACGAGGTCCGGGCGCACGATCGACACCGAAGAAAGTGTGACCGCGCTGAGCTCCTCGGTTTTTGGAAAAAACGCAATCGCCCGCCAGCCCGGGCGGGAGTACGCCATGTGGTGGGCGGCGATGAATGCGAGTTCGACCGGGGATCGTCCCGTCAGCACTTGCCGCCCGAGCAGCACCGCGTTGCCGCGTACGGGAAAAGTCGCGGCGCCTACCTTGGTATTGCCCGGTTGTGCGTAGATGGTCGGCACCTCGACGTCGAGCAGGCGACTCGCCCAGCCAAAGCTGCGCACCGCGGCCACCGTCGTCGTCGTCGGGTCCTGCCTGTACTTCTCGTCGGGAGTCAGTATGTCTCCGGCTTCCTCTCGCGCGTCCAGCCAAGCGCTGATCGCTGCTTGCTCTACTGCCGCCATCACCGCGTCGATGTCCTGGTCGTGGTCCTCCGGGGCCAAGAGCTCCCAGACCTCGTCGTCGAAGGCTCGCTCCACCTTGAGTGGTCCCTCGGGTGCGAACTGCGAATACACGAGTTGCTCGTCGATGTCGGCTTCACCGAGAGTCACGAGGGCGGAGCAAGCTCCGTAGGATCGGTCGTCATCGTTGGTTTTTGCGAACACGCGGTTGAGCTCGCGGTAGATCTCCGCTCGGAACGGCGCGTGGCTAGTCGCCGCCTCCAAGGTTCGAACCGCGAGGGTTCGCTCTTCGATCCACTCGAGCAGCTCCGCCAGCTCGAGCCGAGCGTCGATGTCGTCCGGTTGGATGACGCAGAGTTGGTCGAGCGCTTCGATGGTCGCCGCGGTGTCTTCGAGGTCTTCGCGGCTCACCTTCGCGAGCTTCTTCAGGAGCTCGACTCTCGGTTTGGCGTCACCCTCGGTGCCGAGTCGCTCGAGTTGTCTCTTGTAGGCGTCGGCAAGCCCGGCGTGGTCACCAGAGTCCAAGAGCGCTCGTTCGATCGCTTCGAACGCGCCGGCGACGCGGGGATCGTCTTCGATTGCCGCCTCGAACAGCGCGACGGCGCGTTGGGTGTTCCCGGCGCGGTTGTGCGACATGTTCGCCGCCCGCACGAATGCTTTTGCCCGTTGCTTGGAGTCACCGAGGTGTTCGGCCAGTTGCACTTCGACGGTGACCGCGTCCTCCCAGTTTTCCGAAAGCTCTGCGATGGTTCGACGACGATGAAGCAGATCGAGGTCGCTCGGTCGGAGCTCGAGGGCGCCGAGCACGGCGCTTCGAGCCGCTTCGAGAGATTCGCTGGCGATCGTGGCGAGAACTTCGCTCCGCTCGGTCGGATCATCGACCGAGCCGAGAAGGCGGTGGAGCATCGCCGCGGCTATCGCGTTTTCTCCCGTCGATCTGGCGATCGCCGCGCGGGCTCTCAGCGCGCCCTCGTGTTTGGGCGCCATGGAAAGTGCTCGATCCAACAGTGCGGTTGCTTCCTCGGTCCGACCTTGGAGCCTCTCGATTTCACCGAGCGCGAGCAGGATTTCCGCATGCCGCGGGCTCGCTTCGTTCGACACCCGGGCTTCGGCCTCGCGATATATCTCGCGGGCCTCGTCCCAAGCGTCCTCGTCGAATTTGGTCGCGGCGGCTGCGATCATGTCTTCGACTCGCACGTCGGCTGCGACTTCGGACCGCTCGAAAGCGTCCGCGAGGCCGAGCGAGTCCCAGTCGGCATCCTCGACGAACGCGTGACCGGCGACGTAGATGACGGCGACGCCGTCTTTCTTCTGCGAGTCCAGCCGAAAGGTCGATGCGACCGTGTCGTCGAGTCGCGCCCGGTCCGCCGCAGCCACCAGCCGTTGGCGAGCGGCGGGGTGAGCGAGCCATTCTCGCAGCGCGTCGCTGTCCACCCGGTCAGCGAAGCAGCTGGGCAGATCGTCTATCGAGGTGATTGGAGGCTGGAGGAGGATCGCAGTGCGCATGCTGGGGCGATCATCTAACCGCAGAATCGCTCGTAGTTACAGGACCTTACGGGAAGTATTGCCATTGCCGACTTGCCCCATCGGAAAATGCGAATAAACAGTCCCTCTGGCCTCGGCCCGGGAGCCGCTAATGACCGTTTCTACGTGGAAAGACAAGCTCGACGGAAAAATTGCCGAAGGACTCGCGCGCGAGATCGACGCGTTCGAAGCCGATGTGCAGCTCCGGAAGCAGGGCAAAAACGACGAGAAGTACTTCGCCGAGACGCGGCTACGCCGCGGCGTTTACGGCCAACGATACGACAATGGTCAGCGCCACGACGGTGAGCAGAGCAAGCCGCTCGAGTTTCCCTGTGGCGATTTGGTCAAGGGGCCGGAGACGGTTTTCGATGCCCCCGGCATGCAGCGGATCAAGATCCCGATGGGCAAGCTCAGCGCCGAGCAGGTCGAAGTGATGGCTGACTGTGCCGAGGAGTACTCCGACTCCATTTTGCACGTCACCACTCGGCAGGACATTCAGCTGCACTTCCTGCACATCGAAGACACGCCGGACATGCACCGGCGTCTGGCCGCCTCCGGCATCACGACTCGCGAAGCGTGCGGCAACTCGGTTCGCAACGTGACGGCGTGTCCCTACGCCGGTGTCTGCGAGAACGAAGAATTCGACGTGATGCCGTACGCCCACGCGATGACGTACTTTCTGTTGGGTCACCCCGATGCGCAAGACTTTGGCCGGAAGTTCAAGGTCGCTTTCTCGGGTTGCAAGGAGAGCGCCTGCGGAGTCGTCAATTTTCACGACCTCGGTCTGATTGCCCGGACGCGCACGGTCGATGGCAAGGAAGTTCGCGGCTTCGAGTATTACGTGGGCGGCGGGCTGGGCGCTGTGCCGCACGACGCGAAACTGTTCGACGAGTTCATGACCGAGCAGGAGATCCTCCCGATGGCTCAGGCGATCGCGCGGGTCTTCGCGCGGTTGGGTGAGAAAAAGAATCGCGGCCGGGCGCGAATCAAGTTCCTCATCAAGAAGCTCGGGTTGGAAAAGTTCCGTGAACTGGTCATCGAAGAGCGCGGCAAGCTCCGCGAAGACCCGCGTTGGAACGCGTACCTCGACGATTTGAACGTCACTGAAGAGAAGCCCATTCGGGAAGCAAAGCCGCTCGGGCCCGGTCCGTACCCGGACGGCTTCGAAAAATGGCGGACGTCGAACGTGCGACCCCAGCGCCAACCAGGCTATTTCACCGCGGCGATTACTTGCCCGCTCGGCGACATCACGTCGGCGCAGGCCCGCGAGATCGCCGACCTGATGCGAGAGTTCACCGGCGATTCGCTCCGGGCGACGGTCGATCAGAACTTCCTGTTTCGCTGGGTCAGTGAAGCGGACTTGCCTGCGCTCTACAACGGCCTCGCGGCCGTAGGGTTGGGCGAGGCCGGTGCTGGTACCATCAGCGACGTCACGGCGTGCCCGGGCACCGACACCTGCAAGCTCGGCATCAGCTCGTCTCGAGGTCTGGCGGCGACGCTGCACAAGCGCCTGAAGGTCGTGGAGGAGCAGACGCCAGCGAACGCGCTCCACATCAAGGCCAGCGGTTGCTTCAACGCCTGCGGACAGCACCACGTTTCGGACATCGGCTTTTTGGGAGTGAGCCGGAGCGTCGGCGGCCGAAAGGTCCCGCACTTTCAGCTCGTCGTCGGTGGCGACTGGGAGAACAACGCCGGCTCGTACGGACTCGCCGTCGTACCGATCCCGAGCAAGAACGTTCCCGCCGCCGTCGACCGGCTGACGAGCAACTACGTGAAAAACCGCGAGGGTGAGGAGACGTTCGTCGAGTTCGTCCGGCGTGTCGGCAAACCCGAGATTCGCAAGATCGTCCAGGATCTGACCAAAATTCCGGCCTACGAAGACGACCCCAGCTTCTACTCGGATTGGGGGGATCCTCGCGAGTATACGCTCGGCGATCTCGGCGTCGGCGAGTGTGCCGGCGAGATCGTGACCTACGCCGAAATGGGGCTCGCCCAGAGCGAGCGCGAGGCTTTCGAAGCCCAGGTCCTACTCGATCAGGGTGACGCAGGAAAAGCTGCCGAACGGGCGTTCGCCGCCATGCTCAAGGCGGCCCAAGCGCTCACTCGCGAAAAAAACGAAAACATCGGCGAAGACGCCGATGAAATCGTCCGCGAGTTCCGCACACATTTCTACGACACGAAGATTTTCTGGGACAAGTACGCTGGCGGCAAGTTCGCGGGCTATCTATTCCGCGTTCACAAAGAGAACGGCGCCGCGGTGGACGCGGAGGCCGCGCGTCATCGCATCGAAGAAGCGCAGCTGTTCATCGAGGCGGCTCACGCGTGCTACCAGCGGATGCAAGAGCAATCCACGGCCGCCGAGTAATCGACCGGCAGATCCCCGAGAACACACAATGAAAGCGCACAAGCTTCGCCTGAAGCTCTTCGTCGAAAAGGCGGACGGGCTCGACCTCGACTCGTTCGTGCCGGTGTTTCACCAGTGGGTGAAAAATCAAAAGGTGTCGGGAGAGTTGCTCATCGACGTTGCCGACTACACCCACGTGCACCAGGGTCCGGGGATCCTGCTGGTGGGACATGGCGTGGATTTCTACATCGACGAAGGTCAGGGTAGGCCGGGTTTGCTGTTCGCGCGCAAGCGCGATGCCCCGCCGGAGGCGGACCGGTTGGCGGATACGTTCAAGAACGCGCTCCAGGCGTGCGCTTTTCTCGAAGCCGAGCAGTCCCTCTCGGGTCTTCATTTCAAGACGGACGAGTGGCTATTTCAGATCACCGACAAGCTAGACGCGCCCAACACTGGAGCCACGCTCGAATCGGTGCGGCCGGAGCTCGAAGAGTTCCTGAAGACGCTGCTCGACGGCACCTCGTTCAGCCTCGAGCACGAGGGACGAGAGCGGGATCCGTTCACCCTTCGGGTCAAGTCTTCGGGCGCCCCGGACGTGAAGACCCTTTTGGCTCGGGTCAGCTGAGTCGAGGCAGGGAGACAGCATGCGTCCTGCTCGAATCGTCACGCACCTTCGGCGCCGGGCGGGGGCAGCGCTGATCGACAACTTCTTCCGGGGTATTTCGGCGGCGGGGAAAATGTCTCCCCGCGCAAGACAAGAGCTCGCCCGGCTGAAGATCGACCGGGACATCGCGTACCAGGGCACGGGGCATCCGGACCACCAACTCGATGTTTATCGGCTTCGCGAGCTCGCGAACGAGCCTCCGGGATCGCTCCCGGTAGTCATGTACGTGCACGGTGGAGGGTTCCGAATTCTGAGCAAAGACACCCATTGGATCATGGGGTTGGTCTTCGCGCGGTTCGGATATCTCGTGTTCAACGTGAGCTACCGCCTTGCTCCGAAGCACCCGTACCCTGCTGCCGTAGAGGACGTGGCCGCGGCCTACGAATGGGTGGTGCAGAACGCCACGCGTTACGGTGGCGACGTCGACCGGCTCATTCTCGCTGGTGAATCGGCCGGTGGGAACCTCGTGACGTCGCTTGCCGTCGCCTCGACCTACGAACGCCCCGAGCCGGCGGCTCGTCGGGTGTGGTGCACCGAGGTGGTGCCGCGCGCGGTCGTGCCGGCCTGCGCCATCGTGCAGGTCTCGGACGCTGATCGGTTTCGACGGCGGAACAAGAAGATTTCGACATTCATCAACGATCGGCTCGTCGAGGTGAGCAGCGCGTACTTGCGCGGCGTCGACCAGCGTGCCCCCGGCATGCTCGACCTCGCCGATCCGCTCGTGGTCCTCGAACGCGGCGAGAAGCCAACGCGACCACTGCCGCCGTTTTTTATTCCCTGTGGCACGGCCGACCCGATCTTGGACGACACGCGGCGACTCGCCCGTGCTCTCGATGAGCTCGGGGTGAGCAATGAAGCGCGCTACTACCCCGGCGAGCCACACGCGTTCCACGCACTGCCGATGCGGAAACCCGCCCAGGAGTGCTGGCGCCACAAGTTCGAGTTCCTGCACCGCCACGGCCTGGCTGGCGTCGCGATGCCAGATGCTGCTCCCCGTGTGCGCGTCGCTTCCGAGGCGCGCGCTCACCGGTAGCCTCTGCCGGGGCCTCCGCCAGGGCTGCGTCGAAACCCTCTCGTGCTAGGCTCCGGCACATTGGAGGGTTCCACGATGCGGTACCGAGTCTTGCTTGCTGTGACGGTTCTTGGGGCGGCGGGTTTCGCCGCGTGCGGTGGCAGCGCGAGTGACGGCGCAGCCGACGGATCTGCCGGATCCGCTGGCAACGCCAGTGGCGGGACTGGAGCCGGCACGAGCACGGGCGGCTCGGGCGGATCCACCGGAGGAACCGGTGGTGGCGGGCCGGGCACGGGTGGCTCCGCGACCGGGGGATCGGGCGGCGGCGGTGGAACGACTCCCGGTGAGCCAGAAAACCACCGCAGCACGGCCATGACCTGTCCCGGGGGACCCGGCACTATGAACCCACCAGGGCCGGACGCGGGCGCGTTCGGCTGCATGCTGGATTCGGACTGCACCGAAGGGCTCAACGGCCGTTGCGTCTTCGGTCGTTTCGCCATGTGCAGCTACGACGAATGTTTCGATGACAACGACTGTCCGAACGACACGCTCTGTCAGTGCGGTTCGCCGGACGGTTTGGGCAACCGATGCATGACGGCCGGCTGTCGGACCGACGCGGATTGCCCAGGGTCGTGGTGCAGTCCGACTTTCGGTAGTTGTGGGGCCTACGGTGGCATCATCGCGTACCAGTGTCACACGCCGAGGGATGAATGCCTCGACGACTCGGACTGCGGTGGCGGTCGGCAGTCGCAGTCGTACTGCGCGTTCGATCCGACGGCGGGTCACTGGGTCTGCGATGACGCGTTCTGCGTGGGCTGATGCGCGTATCTGGGCGGTCTCCGCTTCGGCTTGCGTAGCCATTTCGTGTAGCGCCGGCTCGACGGATCCGGCCGCGGTCGAGCTGACCCAGGAGCAAACGGCGGCGAAGTTCCTCTCTGATCGCGATTTTCGTCGTGCTGCTTTGGTAGAGTCCGTCGTCAATCCGCTCAACGGCTACAGCGCGCGCAGGCTAGAGCACTACGCGACCGCGGACGACGGCCAGCTCTCGGGATGGGATGCGCTGCCCGAATGGAACCCACCCGTGCGCGAAGCCCGCGCGGACGGCGTGGTCGAGCCGAGCGCCCTCGTTTGGAACGGAGAGACGCCGGCCACTCTGGACGCCTGGCTGGACCTCGGCCGAACAGCCTTCGAGCGGTGGCCGACCCAGATCGACGACGCGCTTGCGGCCGCCCTCGAACCACCGGCGCGCGAGCAATTTGGCTTCTGGGTGGACGAGCGGGGGCGGGTTTCCGGCCTCGTGCACGTCGAGACAGCCGATGGGCTCGAGCACGTCGCCTGGACTTGTGCATCGTGCCATGCCGAACCGGACAGCGACGGCGACCTCGTACATGGGCGAGCTTCGGCGTCTCTCGACCGTGGCGCGCTCGACCCGCCGCTACCGGACGGCACCGCGCCGGACTCCTGGAGTTGGGGACCGGGACTGCTCGACGTCACCGCCGACGGCCAGAGCAATCCGACGGCCATTCCCGATCTCAGGGCAACCTCGCGCCAAAGCCACCTGCATTGGGCGGCGACTCTGAAAAATAGCTTGCCGGCGCTCATGGTGCGCACGGAAACGCTTTTGATCACACAGACCGGGCGGCTCCGACCCCCGCGCGAGATCGCAGTCGCGCTTGCGCTCTACGTGTCCTCCCTCGGTGATGCTGGAGCGCCAGGGGACGCGGTGGCCAATCCCGACGGCGCACTCATTTTCGAACGCGAGTGCTCTCGGTGCCACCATGCTGACGGTTCGTCGGGGGCGCCGGTTCCCATCGCACTCGTGGGCACGGACCCTCGCGTGGGTCAGTCTCCAGCGCGCACCACGGGCAACTATCGTGTCCCATCGCTCTGGGCGGTGGCGGACCGGAGCCAGCTCTTGCATGATGGAAGTGTCGAACGAGTGGAGGAAATGTTCGATGTCTCGCGGTTGGCGGAAACCCCTGGGCACCCGTTCGGTCTCGATCTCCAGGACGAGCAGAAGCAGGCGCTCGTGGAGTTCGTGCGCAGCATCGGGGGCGGCGACTAGACCAGAACCGGCTCGCCGACGGTTTGACTGCGCCGCATGACGCGCTTGGCGTTCGGATCGAGCGCGAGACGACGGTGCATCGTGCAGCGGTTGTCCCAGAAAACGCAATCTCCTGCACGCCACTGTTGGGCCCAGACGAATCGTCGCTGGGTCGAATGCATGAAGAGCAATTCGAGCAGCTCTTTGCCTTCTTGCTCGCTCAGTCCTTCGATGCGCCGGGTCAGTCCGGGGCTCACGTACAGGGCCTTTTTCCGCGTCAGTGGGTGAGTGCGAACCACCGGATGAGTCACCGGTGGAATCTTTCTCACATACCAGTGGGTCGCTTGCAGACCGCCGACGCGCAACTTCATGGCGTCGTCGAGCGCGTCGTAGGCGGCGGTCATGTTGCAGAACTCGGTATTTCCGCCTTCGGGGGGGACCTCGACGCCGTAGAGCAGCGAGTACACCTGGGGCTCTGGCATGTATTGCAAGTCGGTGTGCCAGTGGAGCTCGGTGGCGGCCTTGTTGCGCCCCTCTTCATCGAGATCAGCGTCGACGCCGTGGGTGAGATAGAACACGTCGTCGCGCTCGGCCCCCTCGGGACGTTTGCCGCCGACGTAGGCGGCCGGGTGTCCCTGAGGTTTGCCAAAGCGGGCCACGAATGCCACCTGCGCAGCTTCGTCGAGCGATTGCTCACGAAACCGAAGCACGCAGTGCTTCGCCGTAGCGAGTGCCAACGCGTCGATGACGTCGTCGGTAGGCACATGACGCATGTCGATACCGGTGACGTCGGCGCCGGTGCCGCTCGGGTGCGGATGGATCTGAAAGTTCGAGCTCATGGCCGTCGTCCTCGTGTGCATTCAATCTTAGGTCTCGAAGGAGATCGTACCCCGGGGTTCCCGACGTCCGTAGCCTTGGCGATGGCGTCACGAACTTTTGCCAACCGCTCCCCTGAATGCGGCAAATTTCGGCTCTCGAGCGCATTCTGTACGGGTTAGGCCGCGATCTGTCCAGCACCCGCCGGTCCATGCGACTGGCGCCGAGTTCTCTCTGCGGCGCGCGCCGCGGTCAGAGGCAGGCGTTTCCGATGAATTGGCAGTTCGGACAGTCGAGCACCTCTCTCAACGTGCCGCTCGTGCGATTCATGACCTTGAGCCCCGCGTCCGCTGCGGTGGATGTGGTCACGCTGACCAGTAGGTCGCCGTTCAACAGCTCACTGACGCCGATGGGGTTCATGCCGGTGGGCAGAGGGAAGGTGCGGACCGCTGCAGCAGCCGTATCGATCGGGTCGATCTCGACGAGGTTCTCCGCGAGGAAGTCGGCCACGATGAGGTTGCCGTTCTCGAGCTGACTAATCTGTTCGGGTTGCATGAACGGGTGCGCATACATGGTGGGCGTGGCCCCGGCCATGGTGAAGCGGAAGAGCCCGGGCGTGGTCGGCTGCGCATCGCCGACTAGCGGTGTTCCGTCGGGCATGAAGAGAATTCCTGAAGGGTTCGAGCCGCTCCGGTCGATGAAATCTCCCATCGAAGTCCCGGCGCTGTCGAACTCTCTGGTTTTGCCGGTATTGAACTCGTTCACGAAAATCGAGTTGCCTCGCTCGGCTATCCCGCGCGCTCCGATGACACCGAAGGCGACCTGCGAATCGAAGCTGCCGTTGGTATCGAACTTCACGACATCGTTGCCGCCCGAGCCATGGACGCACCCGTCGAACGTCGTTTGTTCGAGGTGCACTGGCTGAAATAGGATCCCGTCGAAAAAATTCCTCACGAACGTTCCGTCCGTTGCGTCGAAGACCGCCGCGCTGCCGTTGAATTGGTTCTCGATAGCGACGATGCGAACGTCGCGGGGCCCGGGCGTGCAGCCAGGGCCGAAGGTGGTCGTCGCGCAGCGGCCGGTGGCTCCGCCGCCCGTGCCGCCCATTCCTGCGGAACCGCCCGTGCCGGCTCCCGCCGATCCGCCGGTCCCGGCGCCACCCGTGCCGGCGCCCGCGGCGCCGCCCGTTGCGGGCGCGCCCGCGGCTCCCCCCATTCCACCGGTGCCCGAGGCGCCGCCTGTGGAGGGACCACCACCTGTCGCGGGGCCGCCGCCCGTAGAGGGACCGCCTCCCGTGTTGGCGGCACCGCCGGTCGACGGCCCGCCACCAGATCCGGCGCCACCGGTTCCGCCGTCCTGGGTCGAACCACCGGTGCCACCGTTGGTTCCACCCTGACCTCCACTGCACGCGACGGCGGTTGCCGCACAAACCCAGGCCGTCAGCAACACGGCGTTGCGCATGTCATGTCCTCCTTGTTGACGCTCGAAAGCGCTGCCGAGTTACGAGCGACGCGGCGAGTCGGATCGAACATCGACGACCGTTCGTCGAGCCGTTGCTTGACAACAGGCGATTGAATCGTAAAACTTCGGAGCAACAAGGATGGTGTTGGGCTTCTCGAGTTTCTGAATTTCTTCGTGACATCGCGATCCGCCGCGTGCTCGGCGTTGTTGTCGCGGTCGTTGAACCCGTCGCGGTCGCCGATTCCTTCGCCGTCGCGAATTTTGCCGTCCTCGCGACCTTCGCCCTCATCGCGACCTTCGCCTTCCTCGCAAGGATCGTCGTTGCCCCAGCGTCGACGTTCGAAGCGGGACCACTGCGGGGTGGTAGGAGAGGTCCCTACACCGGGATAGCCTCCCGGAGAGGCTCGTTCGAGTCGAGCCCCCGCAACTGCGGCAACGCGTTCTCGCGTTGCTCTTACACGAGCGCCCTTCGGCCATCCGGCCGCCGAGGCGCTTTTTTCATGGCGCACCAGCGTGGAACGCGGGCGCTCGAAAGGATGATCCCATGATCACCGCTGAAAAACTGATGGAAATGCCTCTCGACCGACATCGGCTCGTTCGAGATCTGAAGGGCAACGCCGAACGCGCTCGGGCGCTGAAGCGAGTACTCCGGACGACTTGGACTCGCCCCATGTCCGACGAGCAGGTCGAGCTCCATCGCTTGGCCGTGCACTCCACGAGGCTCTGTGTTTTGCGCGCTCTGCTCCGAGGCAAGTACCATCTGCCCTCGGGAGCAATGGGAATGCAGCGTCGTGAATATCACGAGCGCGTCGCCGAACGTGCCGCACGCCCTTATCTCGTCGCGCCTGCGCCCGTGCCGTCGGGCGCGCTGGGGGCGATGCCGTGAACGGACTGATCGACATCGGTGCTAACCTGACCAACAAGTCGTTTCGTGGCGACTTGTCCGAGGTCATCGACCGATCCCGTGCGGCGGGGGTGGAGACCATCGTCGTGACGGGAACGACGGTCGCCGGGAGCGAAGAGGCTCTCGAGCTCGCTCGTTCGCAGCCGGGGGACCTGCATTGCACGGCGGGAGTGCATCCGCACCACGCCAAGGACTTCGACGAGCGAGCTCGGGACACGCTTTCGGCGCTCTCGGCCGAGCCCGAGGTGGTGTCGCTCGGGGAATGCGGGCTCGACTACGATCGCGATTTTTCGCCACGGCCCGACCAGCTCCGCGCGTTCGAGACCCAGCTCGTCATGGCGGCTCGGCTCTCGATGCCCGTTTTCCTCCACGAACGGTCGGCGCACGCGGACTTCGCCGCGATTCTTCGCGAGCACAGAAAGAGCCTGCCGGCCGTGGTCGTGCACTGCTTCACGGGCACCGCGGGAGAGTTGGATTCTTACCTCGAACTCGACGCCCACATCGGCGTCACCGGGTGGATCTGCGATGAACGTCGTGGAATGCATCTGCGCGACATCGTCGGGCGGATCCCTGCGAACCGTTTGATGATAGAGACCGACGCCCCCTATCTGCTCCCTCGAACGATCCGACCCAAGCCGTCGAGCCGACGAAACGAACCGGCGTTCCTACCCTACGTGCTCGACGTCGTGGCGAAGGCGGTCGGTCGCCCGGCGGACCGCGTCGCCGTCGAGACCACCGCGACGGCTCGCGCTTTTTTTCGACTGGGTGCCGCTTGATGGGGTGGGCAAGCGGACACATCGAGCGTCTGAATGCCGGCCACACCGTGAGCTTCCGGCCGCGCGGTCACAGCATGAGCCCGAAGATCAACGACCGACAGCTGGTGACGGTGGAGCCGATGACAGCCGAGCGTGGACTCGTCGTGGGTGACATCGTGCTCTGCCGCGTGGGTGGTCGCGAATACACGCATCTCGTCAAGGCGATGAAGGGGGATCGCTTCCTCATCGGCAACAATCGCGGCGGCACCAACGGTTGGGTCGGGCGATTGGGCATTTTCGGAGTCGTCGTGCGGGTCGACGAATGACCGGCCTCGAGTGGCCGTCCGCCATCGGGCGACGGTCCGTCATCACTGGCGGCGCCGTCGTTCTCCATCCCAGCCCGGTGCCGGTCCGTAGAACCCCGTACCGAGCTTTGCGGAGGGGGAAACCTCGATTGCAAATTCCGCAAATTCGCTGAATCCTGTTTGTGGGGGCGTGCTCCCCAAGTGCGCGTCCTCCTCGTGCACCGATGAACACGCTCGTTTCGATCTGGCAGTGGATTCAGCGCCGCTACGTTCCCGAGTCCCTACGGAAAGATTCCGATCTGAAGCGCCGCGCGGAGCTGACGTTGGCGCTGACCGGTGTCGGCATCGTGATCGCCGGGACCTGGGCTTTTGGCACCCTGGCCTCTGGGGCGTGGCTCGAAGGAGCGATCGCCTCGATGATGGTTGCTGCCGGTTTTCTCGCGCCGGTGTTGCTTCGGAAGACCGCTTCACTGACGCTCGTCGGCAACTATGGCGGCGCCCTGTGGTTCAGCGCGCTCGCCACTGCCGCCTACGGAGCGCGAGGATTCGGCATTTCTGCCGTCGTGGCCAGCGCGGCGGTCCCCATGGTTTCACTGCTCATCGCGGGATGGCGCTCAGGCATGTTCTGGACGGGTGTCACTCTCCTCAATGCCGTTGCGTTCGCCCTAGTCGACCGCCAGGGCTGGGTCGTGCAACGGCTTGCGGAAGAGCGGCGAATCATCGACTACGCGAGCCCGATTCTGTTCATCCTCGCCGTTTTTTGTATGAGTGCCGCCTACGAATCCGTGAAGGATGCCGCAAACAGAGCCCGGGCGGAAAGCGATGGCGAGCGTGCCCGCGCCGAAACCGACCGCGCGGAGGCCCGAGAGGAAGCCCGTTTGCTGCGCGCGGACCGCATGGCATCTGTTGGTCAGTTGGCGGCCGGTGTGGCGCACGAGCTCAACAACCCGCTGGCCTACGTGATTTCCAACCTCGCCTATTTGGAATCGGCGCTCGAAGGGCGCGAAAGGAGCGCAGTCCTGCGCGAAGCGATCGAGGACGCCCACGAGGGCGCTCGGCGCATGAAGGGCATCATCAGGGATCTCAACACGTTCGCAAGACCTGCGCGCGAGGTCGTGCAACCCGTCGAGCTCACGAAGGTCGTGGAGACTGCGCTGAAAATGGCGAAAAATCAGATCCGGCAGCTCGTCCGGATCACGCGAGACTATTCTGGCGATCCGGTGGTGCTCGCCGACGAGCCGCGACTCGTTCAAGTGTTTCTGAACCTCGTCGTCAACGCCGCTCAAGCGCTGCCCGACGACGACCAGGAGCATGAGATCCGCGTTTCCCTGACTCAAGACGACGGCGTGGTCATGGCCACGGTGACGGACACGGGGCTCGGCATTGCACCGGCGGTTCTCGAGCGCGTGACCGAGCCGTTCTTCACGACCAAGCCCGTCGGCATCGGTACGGGGCTGGGGTTGAGCGTTTGCCGAAACCTGGTCGAGTCCTACGGAGGGCAGCTGAAAATCGAGAGCGCCTTGGGCAAGGGCACCTCCGTCTCGGTGAGCCTTCCGGCGTCCGAGCGGCGGGCGGCGAGCGAACCGCCCGAAGGACACTTTTCCGGAGTCATCAAGAAACGCCGATCCCGTGTGCTCATCATCGATGACGACTCGATGGTGCGCAAAGCCCTCGCTCGAACGCTCGGAGGGCACGACGTCACCGCCGTGGGTGACGGCCGGGAAGCCTTGCGCTTGCTCGAAGGAGGAGCGCGATTCGACGTCATATTTTGCGACGTGATGATGCCCGACTTGACTGGTCCCGACGTGTACCTGCGAGCTCGAGCCGCGGTGCCGGGCGTGGAGCGAAGCATCGTGTTCATGACCGGCGGTACCTTCGACGACCGTACGCGTGAGTTCCTCGACGGCTTGCCGAATCGTCGCCTCGACAAGCCGTTCACCCTCGAAGACGTCGAGCTGGTGATTGCCGAAGCGCCAACCACGCCGCTTCAGAAGAAAGCTCGACGCTGATATCGGGGCGCGGTTCTCGCGCTATTTGGTCGAGGCCAAGATCTCGTTGAAGGTTCGACTCGCGCACATCGCTTTGGTCGCGAGATCGCGGTTCGGGTAGTAGTAGCCACCAATATCCATCGGTTGGCCCTGGTTGCTGATGAGCTCCTCGGTGATTTTCGCCTCGTTGTCGGCGAGGGCCTTCGCGAGCGGAGCAAAGCGACGCTCGAGCTCTTCGTCGTTGCTCTGGGCCAGAGCCCCCGCCCAGTACATCGTCAGATAGAACTGACTGCCTCGGTTGTCGATCTCGTTCACTTTTCGCGACGGGCTCTTGTTGTTGTCGAGCAGCTTCGCTGTGGCTTCGTCGAGCGCGTCGCCCATCACCTTGGCCCGGTTGTTACCGGAAACCTCGCTGAGATGCTGTAGCGATACCGCCAACGCCAGGAACTCGCCAAGCGAGTCCCAACGCAGATGATTCTCCTTTTCGAACTGCTGCACGTGCTTCGGTGCCGACCCACCGGCGCCGGTCTCGAATAGGCCACCGCCGGCCATGAGCGGGACGATCGACAACATCTTCGCGCTGGTGCCCAGCTCGAGAATCGGGAAAAGGTCCGTCAAGTAGTCGCGGAGAACGTTTCCCGTGACCGAGATCGTGTCCTTGCCGTCGCGGGCACGCTCGAGGGAGAAGCGAGTGGCCTCTTCCGGCGACTTTACTTCGATCTGCAGGCCCGCGGTGTCGTGGTCCAACAGGTACTGCTTGACCTTCTTTATCAGCTCGGCATCGTGAGCCCGGGTTTCGTCTAGCCAGAACACGGCGGGCGCTCCCGTCGCACGCGCTCGTGACACGGCGAGCTTGACCCAGTCTCGGATGGGGGCGTCCTTGGCCTGACACATGCGCCAAATGTCGCCCTTCTCGACTTCGTGCTCGATCAAGACGTCGCCGGAATCGGCGACGACGCGGATCTTCCCCGCCGCTTTGGCCTCGAAGGTCTTGTCGTGTGAGCCGTACTCCTCCGCCTTCTGGGCCATCAGTCCGACGTTCGGGACCGAGCCCATCGTCGTCGGATCGAACGCGCCGTTTTTCTTGCAGAACTCGATGACTTCTCCGTAAACGCCGGCGTAGCTCCGATCCGGAATGACGGTCTTCGTGTCCTGCTGCTTGTCGTTCTTGTTCCACATCTGGCCAGAGGCCCGGATCATCGCGGGCATCGACGCGTCGATGATGATGTCGCTCGGCACGTGCAAGTTGGTGATGCCCTTGTCCGAGTTCACCATCGCGAGATCCGGGCGACCCTCGTAGGCCGCCAAGATGTCGCTCTCGATTTCCTTTTGTTTGGCATCGGGCAACGTGGCAACGGCATCGAGAACGCTGCCGAACCCGTCATTGACGTTGGCGCCAGCCTCGCCGAGCACCTTGCCGTGTTTCGCGAACACGTCTTTGAAGAACACCTTCACGCAGTGCCCGAAGATAATCGGATCGGAGACCTTCATCATCGTTGCCTTGAGGTGGAGTGAGAAGAGGACGCCAGTTTTTTTGGCGTCGATCATTTCGTTCTCCAAGAACTCGGTCAGCTTCTTGACGCTCATCATCGTGCCGTCGATGACTTCTCCGGCCAGCACCGGGGTCTTCTCCTTGAGCACGGTCGTCGCGCCATCATTGCCGACGAGCTCGATTCGCACGTTTCCGGCTTTCGAGATCGTCGTCGACTTTTCGTTGGATCGAAAGTCGCCGCCGTCCATGTGCGAGACGTGGGTCTTCGAGTCCTTGGACCACGCACCCATCGGATGCGGGTGCTTTCTCGCGTAGTGCTTGACCGCCTTGGGAGCTCGGCGATCCGAATTGCCCTCGCGAAGCACCGGGTTGACGGCGCTCCCTTTGATCTTCTCGTAGCGAGCCTTGATCGCTTTTTCGTCGTCGTTGCGCGGCTCGTCCGGATACTCGGGCACGTCGTACCCCTTCGCCTTGAGCTCGGCGACCGCGGCCTTGAGCTGTGGAATCGACGCGCTGATGTTCGGTAGCTTGATGATGTTGGCTTCCGGGCGTTTCGCCAGCTCGCCGAGCTCCGCGAGGGCGTCGGCGATCCGCTGCTCCTCGGTCAAATTCTCGGGGAAGCTCGCGACGATTCGCCCGGCCAGTGAAATGTCGCGTGTCTCGACCGGCACCCCGCAAACACCCGCGAATGTCTGGATGATGGGAAGGAAGGAATAGGTCGCCAGGGCGGGCGCCTCGTCGGTGTGCGTGTAGATGATGCTGTAGGTCGGTTCGGCCATCGTGAGGGGTCCGTAGAGGCTCCGGGTTGATGAAAAGTGGGGGGTGCCATTTACGCCCGTTGCACGGCGGCCACCAGATCGGGTTGATTCATGGGAAAACAGCCGTGGTTGGGGCCTCGGGAGCTTGCAGAGCGTTCAGTCGTCGGGCAAGAAGGGGCCCGATGAGTGAGCCTCACGGGCGGGCGGACGCTGGCGAAAAGACGGGTGCTT
The DNA here is from genome assembly GCA_029261965.1 of Polyangiaceae bacterium. GTDB lineage: Bacteria > Myxococcota_A > Polyangia > Polyangiales > Polyangiaceae > JAJDAH01. Next base: position 16,024 of record JAJDAH010000209.1, on the reverse strand, counting down.
CCCGCCGCCGGGGCCCGCTTCTCGTGGCCCTGGCGCTGCTACTGGCTGTGGCGGTTCCTGCGGTTTTCTACAACCTCTCCGGCGGCGCGCTCGAGATCTACGACGAGGGTTTGTACGGCCACAAGGCGCAGCACATGCTGACGTACAAGCAGTACCTCTACGCGGTGAACGAGAAGGGCGCGTTCGGCGGCCTGCCGAAGTTCTCGAAGCCCCCGCTGTCGCTTTGGGCAGTCGCTGGCAGCCACACTCTCTTTGGCGCGTCGATGTGGTCGCTTCGTTTTCCTTTTGCTCTGTCCACGTTTCTCTTGGTGCTCGCGTGTTTCGCCTGGGGCTGCCGCATCGGCGGCGAAAAACTCGGTCCTTGGCTCGGGCTCGCGTGGGGCATCTCGTTTTCCGTGTGTGGCGCCACGATGATTTGGGGGCGCCGCGCCACGATCGACGCCATGCTCGGCGCGTTCGTGATCGCCGCCCTCCTACTGCACGCCATGGCGATCGAATCGAGATCGCGCTGGACCTACGCGTGGACCGTGGGGTCCGGCGTCTGCCTCGCCTTCGGGTTCATGACGAAGCAGCTTGCCGTCGCCTACGCCGCCATTCCGATCGTCGTGTTCGAGCTCGTACGCATCTACTACGACGGGCTTTTGCGTGTCTTTCTCAGGTTGTCGATTGCGTCGCTCATTCCGATCGGTGTCGGCGGGGCGTGGTTTTACCTCGCCTACAAAGAGCTCGGTCAGAAGCTGCTCGACGTGATGTTCGACCACAGCATCGCGACACGAATTTCTGGTTTCGACGGCATTCTGCACTACCGCCACTTGAATCGCGTCGCGGATTCGGTCACTGAAATCTGTGCTCCGTTTCGGTGGGAGCTCGGAGCCATCGGCCTAGTGCTGTTGGTGGCGCGGGTTTCCCGACGTTCTCGGGAAGCGCGCGAGACGCCAAGCGGAGTCTGGCTCCTCCCCGGTGCACTTCTGACGCTGACGCTCGTGCTCGAGAATGTGAGCAGTACGACGATCGCTTGGTATCACTTCACGTTCGCGCCGATTTTCATGGCCGGCATCGGGTGGCTCGTGTCTTCGGCGTTTCGGTATGTCTGGGTCTGGGTGAAAGCCGAAAAGGCGGAACCCACACTTTGGGAGGTCGTGCATGTCGGTCTGGGCACGGCGGTGCTCTTGTCCGCGGCTGTCGATGCCTGTCACGAGTCGCTTTCGCAGGTCAATCTCGTCGTCGTCGCCGTGGTCGTTCCATTGATTGGTCTCGTCGTGGCTCGTGGAAAGCCGTTCGTGGAGTCGAAGAGTCTCCGTTACTCGCTTCTTTCGACTCTGGTGTTCGTGTCGGGGGCGCTCGCTCTCGGGGTGGCTCGCCACCGCGAATTCCGCGAGGGCCCGACGCGCATGTCGCTCATGATGGGGGTGGTGGGTCAATCCGGCGCGACCCGGGTCTCGGTCGATCGCTCGTGGCACCCGAAACACTACGAACGAACGACCTACTTCGGCACGCACGCGAAGATGAGCGGGCAGCCTTGGGACCCCAAGACTCAAGACCGAAAACAGTACGATGCCCGCGTCGAGCTGATCAGCATTCCAAACGAGCTGAGACCCGTGCCGGGAATTTCGGCGACGCGGGGACCAGGCGTCGCGGTTTTTGTCGGCGACATCCTTCACCCCCCATTCGCAAGCAATGCGATCGCAGACATTCTCGAGCGCGGCCCGGTCACCTTCGAAGCCGAGTTCATGGGCACCTCGATCAGCGGATCGCTCGCGAACGACTCGGCGGCGTCTGGCGGGCGGATCCGCGCGGTCGAGCCATGGCTCAACGAGCTCGTTCCGAAGAAGCGCCTGACGGTGGGCCCTGGCCCGGTGTTTCCCAAGGGGGAATACGTCGCGGTGTTTTTCATCGACTGGGGCTGCGACGTGGCACAGAACATTCGCATCGGAACGGTCCGTGCCGGAGCGTCGAATGCGAAGGAGCGGGCGATCCGGTGCCAGAACGAGAAGCACGAGCCCGACGCGCCCTACCAGAGGGTGGCACTACCGATCGAGCTGACTCGCGACGGCGAAATCGACATCTTCGTCGGCTACGAGCGCGGAGACCTTCGCCACGACAAGACGGAGATCTGGCGTCGCGACAAGTACCGAGAACAGAAGTAAGCAGTCTCTCAGACTGACCGTTGGCTACTCGAGCGGATATGGCGAGAGCACCACCTCGTCTTCGCCGCCGGAATGGCACCCGACGCAGACCCCCTCGGCCACACCGTTGGCGAACTGGTTCCCGTCGAAGCGCTCGTACCAGTAGTAGGACTCGGCACCCGCCCCTTGTCGTACCTTGACGTAGACCGTGTAGCCGATGGGCTCGGTGCCACCGCCGCGGCCGAACAGCTCCTTGACCGCACCGGCGCCGACGGGGTGCGTCGTATTCCCTCCGGCGAGTGACTCTTCGAGCTTCGGACTGACGTAAGCGACCACGTCGCCAAAGTGCGGGCCAGCCGACGGATGTGGGCCGCTCTCCTTGGCGAAGCCTCGGTGTTCTGCTCGATCGAGAAACGCCTCGAGGCTGCTCCGGCCGTTCGGCACGTCGCACTCGGCACAATCGCCCCCGCGAGACGCGCTCCCGCCGCCGCATCCCGCCGCATAGACGGCCGCCGAGAAACCCAGGATTGTCGAGAAGCGCCGCACGGACGACCATCCTGCCGCGACTGGCCACGAGTCGCCACTCAGAAGTTAGAATGCGTCCTCTCCTGAAAGGCCCCCATGACTGATCTTTCTACCCTCGACGCGACTGCACAGGCCGAGCTCGTAAAGAAGGGCGAGCTGCAGCCGATCGAGCTCGTCGAAGCCGCCATTGAGCGCATCGAGCGCGTCGACCCCGAGCTCAACGCCGTCGTGACCCCGATGTACGAGCTTGCTCGCGAAGTGGCCAAAAAGGAGCTGCCGGACGGGCCATTTCGGGGAGTGCCATTCCTGCTCAAAGACTTGCTCGCCGCGTACGCGGGGGTTCGACACACCGGCGGCATGAAGCTCCTGGAAAACTACGTGGCGACCGAAGATGCCGAGTTGGTCAAGCGACACAAGCGTGCCGGTCTCGTGATCGTCGGCAGAACGAACACCCCGGAGATTGGCATCTTGCCGACGACGGAGCCCGCTCTCTTCGGCAAGTGCCGTAACCCCTGGAATCCAGAGCTTACGACCGGGGGCTCGAGCGGGGGATCCGCGGCGGCGGTGGCTGCGGGGCTCGTGCCGTTTGCCCACGCCAACGATGGTGGCGGGTCGATTCGCATCCCCGCAGCTTGCTGCGGTCTGTTTGGCCTCAAGCCCACGCGCGCGCGCAATTCGATGGGACCGGAGGTGGGAGACAGCAGAAATGGGATCGCTGCCGAGCACGCGGTGACTCGATCCGTGCGAGACAGCGCGATCCTGCTCGATGCTACCGCGGGATACGTTCACGGCGATCCCTATCCACCGCCGCACCAGGCGCGCCCCTTCGCCGACGAGGTCAACACAGCTCCGGGCAAGCTCAGAATCGCGTTCACCAATCAGACGCCGAGCGGCGCTCCGGTTCACGAGGACTGCATCGAAGCGTGCAACAAGTCGGTTGCGCTCTGCGAGGAGCTTGGTCACCAGGTCGAAGAGGCATCGCCACCCGTTGGCGAGCCCTACGTCTTGACCGAGGCTTTCGTGACGCTCTGGTCGTCGGGTGTGGCGATGGGCGTGCATGCCGCGGCGGACAAAGCGCACGGACGACCACCAAAGGCAGGGGACGTCGAGCCGTTGACCTGGGCGTTGGTCGAAATGGGCATGCGATACGGTGCCCACGAGTACCTTCGTGCGGTCGCGCACCTTCAGCGGATCACCCGCCAAGTCGCCGAGTTTTTCGAAAAGTACGACGTGCTCGTCACTCCCACCCTCGGCGAGCCCCCGGTGCCGCTCGGCACGTTCGACTCGCCGCCCGAGCAGCCACTCATGGGATTCTTTCGCGCCGGAATGTTCGCGTCGTTCACTGCGCTCTACAACGTCACCGGTCAGCCGGCCGCGAGCGTTCCACTGTTCGAGACCCCCTCAGGCCTGCCCGTCGGCACCCAGCTCGTGGCTCGTTTCGGCGACGAGGCGACCCTGTTTCGGCTGTCGGCGCAGCTCGAGGCCGCGGCTCCGTGGGTGGGACGACGTCCGAAGATTCACGCCTGACGACAGGCGAGTCGTCAGCCTCGAGACAAAAAGGTGACGCCCGGCAGAAGTGCCGGGCGTCTGGCTAGGTGAAGGACCCTAGCGGAGGTCTTTGGCGTCGATTGCTCAGTGGTGGTGCATCGGGGGCCGAGCGAATCGCGCCGGGAACGGGTCGGCGGTTTCGCGGCGACGCACGTCCCGACGAGCAATCGGGACCGACGAGCCTCGTTCTTGGAAGAACGCGATGCCGATGACGCCCACGTTTCGCGCCTTGCCCTTGCGGGCGGCGTAGGAGTTTTCCACTTCACCGAACCGGAACGACGCGACGCGATCCATGCTCTGGCGGAATCCGTCGATGTCGAGGGTCGAGAAGGGAGCGAGAACATAGCCGCGCTTGCCGAAGGATCCGTCCTTGCCATCGATGACGTCGAGTCCGTCGACCGTCGCGACGACTTCCATGCGCACGCTGCTTTGGTTCTCGATGTGGATGACGTAGCGCTCGCCGTGCTCTCCGACGACGAAGTTGCCCGAGCTCGCTCGAAACGCGGCGTAGGGGCGGCCACTGCCGTCGACCACGCTCACCGTCAGCGCGCCGCCGGCGACACTGAAGGTCGAGTCGTCGACGCTCACGAACCCGCGGCGGCGTGCCATCGAGCGTGCGCCCGTCGCATCGTTGTAGAAGAGCTTGGCGACTGAGAACGGCCGGCTCGGTTCCTCCCGGAAGAATGGAGCCGTCGAAACACGGCTAGTCCGGGCCTCGCCCCACACCGTCGCGAGCCCACGACGATCCTCTCTCCTTTGGCGAGGCACCATCTCGGCGCCGCCCCCTTCGCTTTCTCCGAAGTCTCCGTCAGCCGCGGGGGCGGCCGGAGCAGGCGCGCCCGTCGCCGCCGGTTGATCGAACGACTCGCCGCCGTAGCCCGGCTGGGCCACCTCGTCGACGGGGGCGCCGCCGGGGTTCTTCGCTTCGGCGGACAACGCCGAGCCGCTCGAGCCAGCGCAGCCGGCGACGGCCACGGTGAACACGGTCAGGGAGCCAAGGAGCAGGTTTAGAGTTTTCATGGGGTTTTCCTCCGGTGAGTGCCTTCACTGGAGAAAACGTGCCCCGGCGGGCCGCCTTACAGCTGCGCCTCAAAAAAGTCGAAAATAGCCCGTTTTCAGCGTGGCGGCGGGGCAAAACGGCGCTTGGGAAACGCCATCGGCTCGTCGCGACGAACCACCGGTTGGCGGTGCATCGGGCGGATCCGGATCCCCCGGGCGCGCAACCCCTCGGCGTCGTCGTAGCGCACAGTCACGACTCGCGCGGGCCGCGTGCGGCTGGCTCGCTGAAACGCGACCCCCACCACGCGGCTCATCCGCGTTTCCCCGTATTCGGTGCCGATGTTGTTTTTGCGATCGCCCCGCGGACTCGATTCTGCGGTGTCGTCGGTTCGGCGCTTTTTCGAGCTCTTCGACTTTGCCGGCGCTGGGCGGCGGCGTTGGGACTTTCGCGATTCGCGTTCGGTCCGCCCAGCGGAACGAGGCTCCGCCACGGCCACCGGGCGGCGACGCATCTCTGGAAAAAACGCTGCGCCGATGATTCCAACGTTTTGCGGCGTGCCGCGGCGGGCGGAGTAGCTGTTGCCGGGCTCGGTGAAGCGGAAAGCGGCGACGGATTCCATGTTCCGGCGGAAACCGTCGATTCGGACCGAGCCGTGCGCAGGAATGACGTAGCCGCGTTCGCGGGCGAAATCCGCGACCCGTCCGCTGATCGCGTCGCGGCCGTCCACGCTGACGACGGCTTCCACGCGCGATGACGTGTTGTTGCGCACGCGCACCGCGTACCGCTCGCCATGGCTTCCGAGCACGAACCGCTGGCTCCGGTGGTGAAAAACGGGGAGGGAGCGCCCGGACATGTCTTCCAGTGAGATTGAAAACTGGCTCCGAGACGGGGGCTTCCACGGACGACTCTTCTTCCTGACGGGTTCAGCGCTCAGCGCTGGTGCCAAGAGCAATCCGATCGCCGCCGCACCTACCAGCCCCAGAAACCACCGCCTATTCATCGCTCGTCCTCCATCAGCGCTCGCGGCGCCCCCCTGAGACGGGCGCGGAGCGAAAAGGATCTAAGCCGCGGGTGAGCGGTGGCCATCGAGGCGGCCGGGAACCGGTCGCGGTTCAGGGGGCCGTCAGGCGGTCCACGTCGGCGTAAACGTTGAAACCACCGTCTCGGGCGAAGCCGATGAGGGTGACACGGGCCCTGCGAGCGGTTTCGACCGCGAGAGACGTGGGTGCGGAGACGCTCACGACCACGGGGATCCGTGCAGCGACCGCCTTCTGAACGATTTCGAAGCTCGCTCGGCCACTGACGACGAGGGTGTCGCCCGCGGTGGCGAGCTCGTCGTCGAGTAGTCGTCGCCCGACGACCTTGTCGACGGCGTTGTGTCGCCCGACGTCCTCGCGCACGCATCGGAATCGTCCGCGCGTGTCGGCCAAGCCCGCGGCGTGAAGTCCACCGGTTCGATCGAAGTTCGGCTGCTGGTGCCGGAGGTCCCTGGTCAGCTGGCTGATGACGGTTCTCGATAAGCGTGTATCGTCGTCGATGGCTCGGCAGCGCGCGACGAGGTCGTCGATGCTTTGGCGGCCGCACACGCCGCAGGCCGCGGTGGTGAGCGTGCCGCGTCGGGTGGCACTCGTTCTTTCGATATCGAGTGTCGTGCCGGGGGCTGGCAGGACGTCGATCACGTTGCCGAAGCTCTCTTCCTTCCCGCAGTGTGCCACCGAGCCCACATCGTTCTTCGACGAGATGATGCCCTCGGCGAGTAGGAATCCGAGGGCGAGCTCCTCGTCGCGACCCGGTGTACGCATCGTGACGGCGAGGGGGTCGCCCGCGATGCGGATTTCGAGCGGCTCCTCGACGACGATTCGGTCGTCCACTTTTTTGGACACGCCTTCGGCGTAGCGCTCGGTCTCGACTCGTCGGATCCCGGCCACGAGTATCGGGTCACCGGCCGGTCGTTCAGACTTGGCGGAAGCAATCACGAACTGAAGAATACGCCACTTCCGCTCCTACGTCCGAAGGGGGTGCGCTATAGCCGAACACTTGAGCCAACGAGGTTTCATCGATCGCCAGCTCGTCGGCGGCATCTCCGCCGCGGCGGAGGCATGCTTTCCAGAGAATGAGCTCGGCGCCCCCGACTGGCGCACGACCGATCTCGTCGAACGCATGCTCGAGTATCTGGACGAGCTGCCGCCGGACCAGAGGCGGCTTCTCTGCATGTTGTTCGTGTTCGTCGAGCTCGGAGCGGTGCTCCTGGTGCTCGGCTTTCGGCGCTTTTCCCGGATCCCCAGAGATCGTCGCACTCAGGTCGTCCGTCGATGGCGGCGCTCGAAGTTCTTTCCGCTTCGGGTCTTGGGCGACGCGCTCAAGGCCTCGACGACGATGATCTACATGTCGCACCCGTCGGTCGTTACGTACATCGGAGAATATCGGGCTTGTGAGCGACCGCTCGATTCGGTTCAGCTCCCCACGCGACCCGAAGCGTTGAACCGCGGAGTGGAGGGATGATTCACGCTCTGGACGACGTTCGTGCCGGCTACGACCTCGACGCGGACGCGGTGGTGGTGGGCTCCGGCCCCGGCGGCGCCGTGGCTGCGGCGAATCTGTCGAAGGCGGGCATGCGCGTCGTCGTCGTCGAAGCCGGTCCCGAAGTCAAACCCGAAGACATGACACGGAACGCACCGCTTTTCTTGGCGCGGTACTTCTGGGAGGGCGCTCTGCGCATGGTGGGCGGCTCGAACCAATCGCCCTCGATGCAGGCGCGCTGCCTTGGAGGTAGCAGCGTCGTCAATTCCGCGATCATGCTCCCTCTCCCCGATTGGGTCAGGAGAATCTGGGCCGAGCAGTCTGGCTCCGAGCAATTTACGGGTCCCGCGCTCGACGACGCCTACCAGCGGATTTTCGAAGGGACAAAAACGGCGCCGACGCCGATGGCGGTCATGGGGCGACGCAACCTCATCGTCAAAGAGGCGCTCGACTCGGTCGGCATTTCCGGTGCGCCGCTGCCGCGTGCCGTCGAAGGTTGCGCCGGGTGTTCGGACTGCCTCACTGGTTGCGCTGGCGGGCACAAGCAGTCCATGGATCGCTCGTACCTTCCCCGCGCCGTCGCCGACGGGGCGGAGGTATTCACTTGCTCACACGTCGATCGCGTCGACTCGGTGGGCGCACGAGCGACCGGAGTCGGCGGGTGGATAGTCGACCCCCGCGGAAGAAAGCGCCTCGCGCGGTTTCGGGTTCGAGCGAAAAACGTCGTGATGGCGGCGGGCGCGATGCACACACCGGTGATTCTCCTGCAGAGCGGCATCGATGTCGGCGGCACCGTGGGTTCGACATTTTTTGCGCATATCGGCGGCGGCCTCGTCGGCCTGATGGACGAGGTCGTCGACCCTTGGGTGGGCGCCACTCAAGGGTGGGGCGCGATTAGTCGAGAGATTCGTGGGATGAAGTACGAAGGGCTGTGGGCCCCTCCGGCGGCGCTGATGACTCGCTGGGGAGACGTCGGTGAAGCGTTCTTGGCGCGACTGCACGAAGTGAAACACGCGACGTGCATTGCGGCAGTCTATCGAGGCAACGTCCGAGGACGAGTGACCGCGAAACGCAACGGAATGCCAAACGCCAAGATGTGGGTTCCGAAAGAGGAAGTGCACGTGGTCATGCGCGGCTTGAAGATTGCGGCTGATGCGCTGCTCGGTGTCGGCGCCGAGCGCGTGTTGAGCGGCGTGCCCGGGGCCGTCGACGAGATGCGCACGACTCGCGACACCGAGAGCTTGCTCGATCCGCGAATCGGCCCGAAACACTTGGCGATGACCCTCAACCACATCTTCGGCTCGTGTCGCATGAGTCGCTCGCCCGGCGAGGGGACTGTCGACGAAACCGGTCGGGTGCACGGTGTAGAAGGGCTCTACATCGTCGACGCCAGCATCTTTCCGAGTCCGAGCGCCGTTAATCCTCAAGCGACGATCATGGCTCTTTCGGACTTGATCACCCGGAAGCTCGGAGAGCTCGACGTCGAGAACACTCACGCAACGTGACGTTTGAGATTTTTTCGGCAAACCCCCGCCGGCAAAAGTAGGATCGCCGAGTGGCAGAACCCGGAGAGCCTGCCAAGACGTCCGAGCCGCCCGACGGCGATGCGAGCCGAGACGGCGACGCGAGCGCGGACGGCGACACGAACGCCGAGCAGGCGCCGCTTCGATACTGGCGGGATCTGACGAGCAGGGAGAAGTGGCTTCGCGCGGGGGCGATGGCCTTCGTGCTCGTGCACGCGACCTGCGTGTTGATGACAGGTGCGCCCAAGTGGTTCCGGGAGCCGGTCTGGGCGGCGGTGGCTTGGTACGTCGATGGGCTTCGAATGACGAACCGCTGGGGCATGTTTTCGAAGCCGCCGCGTCGAGAAACGATCTCGGTCATCGCCGATCGGCGAGAGGCAGAAAGCTACACCCTCACGACGAACATTCAGAGCACGCGAGGGCTCTGGGGAAGAGTCGTCGACGCGCGGATCCGAAAGATCCTCGGCAACGTCAACCGCGACGAGAACAAGAACATCTACGGCGCGCCGATGCTCGACTACTACTGCCGAATCGCACGGGAGGCTCACGGAGACGTCTGGCGCCTGCGGGTGACGGTCGAAGTGCCCGAGACTCTCGACGACGACAACGCCGCGAGCGAGAAGGCGTCGAGTGAGATCCTCCTGAGCCACCGATGTGCGAGGGGGCGGAATGGCTGAAGACCCCGTGGTTCGAGAAGAGCAGAGCGAGGCGCCTGGCACCGATGCCGAACCCGTGCACGACGTCGTTTTGCGCTTTTTCACCGAGCGTTTCGAGGGCTCGGGGTCGGCGATATTTCGAATCGGCTTTGGGCTGCTCGCGATTTGGACGGCGTTCGGCGCGTTGCTCAACTTCGATCGTTACTTTGCGAACGACGGAATGATCCCGTGGCGTCTCGTCGGTCACTGGGATTGGGCCAATTGGTCACTCATCGCGCTCGACCCGGAAAACGACGCCTGGGCCTTCACGCTCGTGGTTGCTTTTCTCGTCGCGTCGGTGACCATGACCGTCGGGTTGTTCTCACGCACGAGCGCCTTTTTCATCCTCGTCGTCAACCTTTCGCTGCAACACCGAAACCCGTACATCCTGAACAGCGGCGACCGCCTGTTCATGATACTCGCCGGCCTGGCGATTTTTCTGCCGCTCGCTCGCCGTTGGTCGGTCGAAGCTTGGTGGCGTGTGCGGCGTGGCGCACCGCTCGGCCCTCCTCCGAGCATCTGGAGCACGCGGGTGATGCAGATGCAGATCTGCTACGTCTATTGGTTCAGCTGTTTCGCCAAGCTGAACAACGAGCGTTGGCTCGAAGGGCGGGCGCTGCGCGACGTATTGTCCTCTCCCATTTACGCCGAATGGGCGGGCTACATCGATTTTTGGCCGATCGTCTACGCGCTCACCTGGGGCACTATCCTGCTGGAGTTCCTATGGCCGTCGCTCGTATGGTTCAAAAACTACCGGCCCTACGTGCTGGTGTCGGGCGTGCTGTTTCACGTTGGAATCGACGTGCTGATGCTCATCCCGATGTTCAGCTACGTCATGATCGTTTCCTACGCCGTGTTTCTGACCGATGACGAGGTTGACTGGGTGATTCGGCGCTTTCGAAAAAGGACGGCGCCCGGGCCGGACACGCTTCAAGCCAGGCGTCGCGGCGCCGCGTAGCTGTCCGCGTTGCTCGCGGGGCCGTCGGATTCCCCGAGGGTGTGCCCCAGCATGCCGAGCAGTCCGAAGCCGAGGGCGTTGAGGCTACCGTGCCATCGCACCATCGTCGGAATGTCGAACCAGATGCGTTCGAGGTATTCGCCGAGGGCGTAGGCTCCCGCGAGCGCCATGCCTCCGATGAGGCACAGCGACGACGCGGCGAGCAGCACTCGAGGTAGAGCCCGCTCTCGTTGGCTGTGGGCAATCTGCAGGATGGCGACGCTAGTAGCGGCGAGCGCGAGTGCCCACGACGCGAGCCACTCGAGAGTGGGGGACACCGTGATTCCGATGGCGACCAGCGGCACGCTGACGATGATGGATCCGGTGACGAAGCGGTACGTCGAAGCGGTGCCGCCGACCCCGTCCGCGCCGCTTCGACCGACCAAGCCGGCGATTATTGGGAGCGCGAAACCGGCAAAGTGGAAGTGCGCGGCGGTCAACAGAACGATGATGGGACTGAAGTCGAGAGGATGGATGCTCGCGCGGGTGAGCACGGTCCAAATGCCGCCGACCGCCGACAAGACGAGCCCCGTATCGATCGAGAGCTCCGAAACCGGTGCGCCGCCGCGCGACAGCCCTCGGCTGATGCCGAGGAGCGCCATGAGCATCGTGACCAGTAGCCAGGGCGCGGCGAGTGTGCCTGCGGTTGGCCCCGGCTCGAGGGCGAGCGAACCCGCGAGCAAGAAGGCGCTGGGCAGCTGAGTCACGACCGCCGCGCGCCAAAAGACGCCGCGGGTGCCGCCGTCGGAGCGACCACCTACGAGTCCGAGACCGAGTGGAACGACGACGAGCGGTCCCGCCAACAAGAGCAGGTGCTCCCACGTCGGCTCGAGCCACAACGCGACGACGAGCCACGCGCCGGCGCCGAGGGCCGCGCTCAGACTCGCAAACGAACGAAAGACGAAAATGTTACCCCCCGCTCATTCATGGTGATTGGCGTTCGATCTTCACCGCGGCCGCGTAGGACGGCTCGCCGGATTGCGGGTCGTATTTGCGTTCGACCAGGGGATTGCACTCTGGCCAGAAACCCTGCACGTGTCGGCGCCGGCAAGGACCGGCTTTGACCGTGGCGTCGATGGCCGCCAGGTTGCTCGTGATGCGCACTCGGTCGCCCTCGTTGACCCCGACGTCTTCCATGTCGCGGGGGTCGAGAAGCACCGAGGTGCGTCGGGCGCTTCCGGTCAACGGATCCGTATCGCCGTAGATGATGGAGTTGAACTGCTTGCCGCGCCGCATCGTGAGCATGAACTGGCCCGCGGGCACGTCGATCCTCGGGATCGACACCACGGAGAACCGCGCGCGCCCGTCCGGCATGTTCGGAAAGTCGCTGCAGAGCCGGGGGCCACCCCACTGGATCCAGTCGCCCTCCTTTTCCAGACCGCCGATGCCCTCGTACAGCCTCATCAGGCGATCCATCTCCTGACGGATGTCAGAAGTGTCCTTCCAGCCGAACAAGTCATCCCGTTCGGGCTCGAGCTTTTGACCGATGAGGGCAGGGATCTCCCATTCGTCTTTGGCGTCCTCGATGCGAGGTCCGGGAATTTCCGGTGAGAAACGGATTCGTCGTTCGGTCGAAGTCGACGTGCCCCCGCCTCGCTGCTCGTATCGCGTTCTCGCAGGTAACAGCAAGACCGCCTCTCTGGCGTCGAGGAGGGTCGACGTATTGAAGACGATGTCTTGATGAATTCTGAGCTTCACGTTCTGGAGCGCGCGTTCCGCGTGCTTGCGGTCGGGCATCGTCTCCAGATGGTTGCCGCCGACGAGGTAGAGAACGTCGAGACCGTCCTCACCGGCCCGATCGAGCAGATGGGCGGCGCGTAGCCCCGAACGACGCGGGATGGCGTGTTGCCAAGCCGCTTCGAAGCGCTCGCAGTTCTCGTCGTCGATGGGCACTCCGCCGGGCAGTTTGTCGGCGTCCGCGCCGCACTCGGCGGAGCCCTGCACCCCAGAGTGTCCGCGAATGGGCATGATTCCGCACTTCTCGCGGCCGAGCATGCCGCGGGAGAGCGCGAGGTTGCAGACCATCTTCACGTTCTCGACGCCGAACTCGTACTGCGTCAGCCCCATCGAATAGATGATCACGGCAGTTTTCGCCGACTTGTACATCTCGGCGAAACCGCGGAGCTCGCCTTCATCGACGCCGGACTCTTGTTGGACCTCCGCCCACGACAGTTCCTTGAGATGGGCACGAAGCTCGACCGCGCCCGTGGTTTTGCTGGCGACGAACTCTTCGTCCCAACCGTCGATTTCATCGAGGGCTTTGAGCACGCCACACATGAAGGCGATGTCGCCCCCAGGACGAACAGCGAAGTAGTCGTCCATCAACGTCGTACCGAACACCGCGGACCACGCCTTGCTCGGTATCCAATACCGTTCGAGGGCGGGTTCCCGAAATGGGTTGATGACGACGATTCTCGAGCCTGCACTTTTCGCCGCTTGAAGGTACTTGGTGCTCACGGGCTGATTGTTCGGCAGGTTCGAGCCGATGATGATGATCAGATCCGCGCCGACCCAGTCCGACAGAGACATCGTCGGTGCGGCGATGCCGAGGCTGTGTTTGAGCCCCGCGGTGGAGGCGGCGTGACACAAACGTGCGCAGGCATCGATGTGGGGTGTGCCGGCGATGCGCGCGAGCTTCTGTAGCGAGTAGTAGACTTCGTTGGTGAGCCCTCGGCTCGTGACGAACATGCCAACCCGCTCGGGATCAGCGCTCGATATCTCGTTGGCGACCAAGCTCGTGGCGTCGTCCCAGCTGATGCGGGAGAAGCTCTTCTCTCCGGAGCGTCGCACCATCGGGTACGGGAGCCGCCCGAGGCCATGCAGCTGCTCGTTGCTCAACCGCCGTAGGGCGTCGATGTCCGTGACCGCCTCGTCGGGTACCTGTCGCATCGTGTTCAACCGCAAGAGCTTGAGTCGCGTGAGGCAGAGATGCACTCCTGGAATCACGTCGTCCCTCAGGCCGCGGGGGCCGAGGGAGCAGCCGTCGCAGACCCCGTGCCGCAGGATCCGGAGGGCATAGCCCCATCGGCCGCGGTTCTCCCACAGCACTTTGAGCATTTCGCGGAAGTGGCGTGGTTTGGTCCGGAAGAGAAGTCCGAACGGAACGAGTCGTCGAAGAAAATCGAGCACGCGGCCGAGCGGAGAGAGGTGTGGCCGCGCTCGCATCGACCCTCACTCGTCGCCGGTGGGGATCAAGTTGCCCTGGCTGTCCGCTATGAGGACCGCGTCTTTTCGCGGTCCGTTGATGTGAATGCGGAACTCCACATCGACGGACTCGGGCAGGTCGCGCTTGAGCTCGACACGGGTAACGCTGCCCTCCTCGATTCCCGACGCGTCCACGGCTTTTTTCACGAGCTCGGGGATGGAACTGAGGTTGGCTTCTTCCAGGGGAAAAAGATTGTCGTCGAGCTTCCCCGGCCCCTTGAGCTTGACCGGGACTGCGTCTTCGAGCTTCCCGTTCTTGTAGATGTGCTGGTCGATGTGCTGGTCGTTCTCGGAATCTCGGGCCTGAACCACGATCCTGTTGGGGAAGACGACGAGCTTGAGCACCAGAGGAGATTCGCCGACGCGCGCCCGCAGCGCGTCGAGACCCTTCTTCAGCGGCTCCTCGGTGAGTAACGACGGGCCGACTTTCTCCGGCTCGGCGCTGGGTTGCCCGAGGGCCTCACGCGTCTTCGGGTCGCACGCGCCCAGTACGAGCAGGGCTGGTAAAATCGTCGCGAGCTGCACTCCCCTCGAGGGCAGTCGGAATCTTCGGGTTGGGGGCACGGTCGAGCGGAGGGGGTAGGGCGCTGCAGGCTAGCGTAGCCCGGGGACCCGGTTCAATGGACCCGAAGAGGCCCGAAAGCGGCGTGAATGTTCAGCTCTCGTCGTCCTTGGTTCGAAAACGCTGACAGAGGAACCGAACGATACTGCGTGTCGCGTCGGAGCTGTGCTCGATGAACTCGAAGAGAGGGGCGTGCTCGAGCTTGAGTAGGTGCGTGTCGGTCGTCGCCGTCACCGACGCGGTGCGCGGCTCCGGGTCCAGGGCGGCCAGCTCGCCGAACACCTGGCGTTCGCCGAGCTCGATGAGGGTTTTGTCGTCGACGTGCACGCGCACTCGGCCCTGAACGATGATGAACATCGCTTCGCCGCGGTCGCCCTGAGCGATGATTTGCCGACCCGCATCCGCCCGAACCTCCTCCATCAAGCAGGCCAGATCGGCGAGCACGTCGTCGGTGCATTCGGCGAAAAAACTCAGGCCCTTGAGCACGAGAACACGCTCTATCGTCAGAAGCACGGACCCCGGAGGCTACGCGGGCGCTTCGCTCAGCGAAAGGGGGTCCGCACGTTGCCGGGATGGGTATGGCGAAGCGCCTTCAGCGCCACCGCTTCGGTGTGAAGCGCGAAGGTGGAGACGTCGACATCCACTGGCACGCCGAGGTCTCGACAAGCTTGAAAGGCTGCCTCGCGCACGACGCGAGACTTCGCGTAGAGCATGATTTTGGCTACGTGCTGGCCCGCGGCTTCGCCGGACTTGCCCAGTGCGTGGAGCGCGCACGCCGCGGTCCAAGGAGACACTCGGTCGAGAGGTCGAGCGACGATTTCGGAGATCCTCTTGACGAAGTCGGGGTTGTCCTTGCGTTTCTTGCGCGGACGCCCGTCGCTGGTGAGTAGGGGCAGCAGTCGTGAGCGGTCTTCGGGTGAGAGCACGTGGTCGAACAAGTCCAAGGCGTAGGCGCGAGACGCCGCGTCTCCTCCCGTCAAACGCTTCCACGCATCGAGCACGTCTTTGGCGGGGTAGCTGAATGAAAGCATCCGGGCGACGCGCTCTCGCGCGTGGTGGAGATCCTGTCCAACGGCGTTGCCGAGCAGCTCGCTGTTGCACTGTCGGCTCAGCTCCGGTGCGGTCTCCATCAGCCACTCGATGATGCGCGCTTCGTGGAGAATGGCGCGGGAGACGAGCTTCTCTTCGCGTTCGCTCGCGCGGAACCCGCGACGCGCGAGGGCCCGGACGATTTCTGTCCGGAGGCCGCCGTCTCGGACTGACAGATGTTCGAGTAGCAATGCCTCGCATCGCGCGTGAGGCATCTTGCCGAGTGCCCGAAAAT
>JAJDAH010000208.1 GCA_029261965.1 Polyangiaceae bacterium | reverse complement strand
ATCTCGGTCAAGCTCGGCGATGACCAGCTCGACTTGGCGCGCAAGGACAACGGCTGGCAGCTGCGGGCTCCAAAGGAGGCCGTGGTGGACGAAGAAGCGGGCGGCGCTCGTTTGCTCGAGATGCTGCGGGCGCGCGGCAAGCTGGTCGACGACCCCGATCTCGAGTCGTTGGGTTTGGTCTCGCCCCCCGGCGAGGTGACGCTGACGTCGAGCGGCACCGACGAATCGGAAATTCAAAAGGAAACGCTCCTCGTGAGCGAGGAAAAAGCCGACGGCGTGCGCTACGTGCTTCGCCAGCACGATTCGAGAGTCATCGAGGTCGGTCGAGAGGCTGCCCGAGCCCTCGAACCCGACGCCTCTCTCGTGCGCAGTCGAAAAGTCCTCGACATCGACGCCGACGATTTCGCCGAAGTCGAGCTTCGAGCGGGTCGCGTCGTGCAGAGGCTACAGCGCCACAACGCGACGTCGTTCACCCTGCTCGAGCCGAAGGGCTTCGACTACGACGCCGGGCTCGCTTCGGATCTGGTCGGTCGGCTCGTGAAGCTCACCGCGGACCGCTGGGTCGCCGACAAGGACGACGGTTCGTTCGGTCTCGACACCCCGCAGGCCATCGGCGTCATTCACGAGAAGAGCAAAGACGCCGGAGTGAAGCTCCACGAGCTCGTCGTCGGCGCGCGGACGAGCGGCGGAGCCTTCGCCCAGCTGAAGGGTGATCCCGGCGTGTTCGTCGTGTCTCGCTCGGTGGCGCAGGCTCTGCAGACGCTGCTCATCAGTCGCGGCTCGTTCGTCGCGGACCCCAACATGGTCACCCGCATCACGGTCGAGGGCCCCGGGCAGCGGGTCGAACTCGCCCGAAGCGTCGAGCGCTTCATTCAGGTCGGGGGCGAAGGCGAGCTGTCCCAAGCTCGCATCGCCCAAATCGTCGAGGCCTTGATGTTCACTCGCGCCGAGGCGGCGATTCATACTGGGCCGGCGCGTCCCCAAGAGGGACTCGCTGAGCCGACGTTGAGGGTTCGAGTCGAACGAGAGCCCGGCCGCGGTGAGGACTCGGAGCCCATCGAGTGGCGCGCGGGAGCCGGAGACTCTTGGCGGGGCGTGAGCGTGTACTACGCGCGAGTCAAAGGCGTGGACGCGACTTTCGTCATCGCGCGGGGGAAAGTCCAGCAAGTGATCGACGCGCTCTAGTGTCGTGGACCAGGAGTCCACCACACTCTGGAAAGAACCGGGACACGGATCAGATCTGTGCCTTTGGGGACTAGCTGGGTGCTGCAAGATGCTTTCGTCGCAGAGCCGTGCCGGCTCCAGAAGAAAGCGCAGAGGCTCTCACCACATCATGACGCCGAATTCGCCGCGGCGGTGCTGGAAGTATAGCCGCAGACGCAAGTAGTAGGTGCGTCCGGGGTACATGCGCGCGGTGAAGCTCGCGTTTCGGTCCGTGCCGCTGTCGTCGTCCGCCATGCTGAAACGGCGGACGCCATCCACTTCTTCGAAGAGCACCATGACGGTGTCCGAGCGGCCAAAGGTGCTGAAGCGATAGCTGCGCGTCGTTTCTGGTCGGATGACGAAGTTCGCTTGCTCTTTGGGTTCGAGAGTCAAACGTTCGAACTGGAATGCTTCGAGCACGCGGTGCGCGCTGGTGCCGAGCGGCGGATAGAACGACTTCACCTCGCGCTTGTCGACGGGCGAAAGTCCAGGGGCCGGGCGAAGCGGCTCGTTTTGGTACCGCTCCGGGCGCAAGATCATGCCCTTGTCGAACGGGTAGTGCATGATCGAATCCTTGTCCCAGTCGGATCCATGCACGTCGCCCGGGTCGAGCTTGCGAATGATGTTGTGGAAAGTCTGCTCGCGAGACCAACGGTTCGGTGGTCGCGCGAGGTCCGCGTAGACCGCCTCTTCGTCCCACAGGATCCCGGCGTTCGGGTTCTGATGCTCGTGAGGGAAGCCGAGGGTATGACCGATCTCGTGGATCGCCGTGTCGACGTCCCAGTTGTCGCTGCCGTCGAGGTTCATCGTTCGATCCGTCTGGGCAATGCCGAGCACGTCGCGGCCGACGTAGGACCAGTGGCCGTCGCCGCTCTTGAACGCGATCCGGATCTCCGCTTCGTCGGGTGAGTCGACTTCCTCGAACTCGAGGCCGATGCCGACCCTTTTCCACGCCTTGAAGCCATCGCGCGTTTTTTTCAGCGACGAAGCGCTTCCTGCCCACGCCGAAGGCGACTTCAGGAAGTGATAGTGAAGGCGAGTCCCGTTCGCCCACTTCTTGTCCGAGTTGCGGATGAGACTGGCGCGCTCGGGCCCGACGTCCGGCGTGAACTCACGAACCGGTACGACCGGTTGCTCGCACAGCTTTCTGGCGCTCCCCGCTTTGCTGCTCGACTTGTCCGAGGTCTTGCCGCGCGCCGGGCGTTTCGCGCCCTTCTTCTTGGCGCCAGCTTTCGCTTTCCGTGTGGCCGGCGCCTTCCGCTGGGCCGCCGTCGTCTCGCGTTTCGCGGCCGTCTTGCGTTTCGCTGCCATGGCGAGCCTCCCCCGCATTCGTGGCGGCCCGAACGCCGCGTCGACAGATTGTTCGCAGCCTTCCGGGCTGTCGTCAAGAACTGCTTTTGTTGCTCTGTGCCGAATACCTACGGGTCACTCGGCTCGTTTAGCCAAAGCGCCTAGACAATCGTAGGCGGCGTACTTGTAGCTCTCGGACAGGGTGGGGTGGTTGAACACCATGTCGATGAAGAGATCCACCGTGCCGCCCAGGTGCAGCAATGTCTGACCGATGTGCACTAGCTCGGTCGCGCGTTCGCCGATGACGTGGACCCCGAGCACGCGCCTCGTCTTGGCGTCGATGACGAGCTTGGTAATTCCTTCGACGTCGCCAGTGATCTTGCCGCGGGCGTTGTGTTTGTAAAAAGCGCGCCCCGCTACGTAGTCGATACCCTTCTTTTGGCACGTCTCCTCGGTCTCGCCGATCGTGCTGACCTCGGGGATGGTGTAGATGCCGTAGGGCATCAGCTCGCTGACCGACTCTTTGTACCCGAAGCCGAACGCGTGGCAGACCGCCACGCGCCCCTGCTCCATCGACACCGAAGCGAGGGCGGGGAATCCGACGACGTCCCCGGCAGCCATGACGCTGTCCGCGGATGTGCGGAAGCGGCGGTCCACCGGGAGGTATCCGCGAGAGTCGGGTTTGACGTCGACATTCTCCAAGCCGAGGTCTGTCGTGTTGCCCACACGACCCGCCGCGAAGAGCAGCTGCTCGGTATCGAGGGTGCTTCCGTCACCGAACGTCGTTTGCACGCCGGTTTTCGTCCGGGTGATGGCTCCCCACTTCTGGCCCTGGCGAAATTCGATGCCGAGGTTCTTCATCGCCGACACGAGCTGCCGCACGATTTCGCCATCGAGGTACGGCAGAATCTCGTCGCGCGAGTCCACCAGGGTGATCCGGCTGCCGAGGGCGGCGAACATGCAAGCGTACTCGCAGCCGATCACCCCGCCGCCCAGAATCGCCATGCTCTTCGGGAGCTTGTCGATTTCCAGAATCTCGTCGCTGTCGTGGATGTGGTCGTCGGCGAAGTCGATGTCGGCGGGTTGTCGCGGTCGGGAGCCGGTGGCGATCAGAACGAACTTCGTATCGAGGCAGACTTCGGATCCGTCATCCTTCGTGAGCACGACGGTGTGTGCGTCGCGAAGCTTGCCGGCGCCATGAAAGTAGCGAACGTCGTGCCGGTCGAGGTTCCACCGGATGCGCCCGGCCTCGGCCGATGCGATCGCGGATTTTCTCGCCATGAGCCGCGGAAGCGTCGCGTTGGGATCGAGCTCGACCGCCACGCCGTATAGGTCGCGTGCTCGATGCCCGGAGAGATAGAGCGCAGTTTCGCGGAGGGTCTTGCTCGGCAGCGTCCCGGTGTGCACTCCCGCTCCACCGGGCTCGGGCTCTTTCTCCACGACGGCGACGCGCTTGCCGAAGTATGCCGCCTGCGCAGCACCCTTTTCTCCCGCCGGGCCCGAGCCGATGACGACGAGGTCGAACGAGAGGTCCTCAGCCATTTCGCGAGGATAACCCCTCGCGCCGGGAACGGGGAGGTGAGCTTCCGGCGGTGCGCGCCGAGCCTACGGCCAGTCTACTAGAGCCCAATGGCGGCTCGGTAGACCCAGCCTTCGTTGCCCTTGCTGTCGTATTTGACCTTGTACCACTCGTCGAGACGAGCCGTGACGGACACACGCGTGCCGCTCATCACCCGTGCGACCACGTCGCCGTCCTTCGGGGCGCTCCGGATCAACGCGACGTCCCAGCCCACCGTTGCGAGGCCACTGGCGGGGGCTTCTTGCGATCCAAGATCGCTCTCCGCCGCCACGGGCTCACCCGGTGGGACGAAGCGCGCCGGATAGAACACGATGTAGCGGGCGAATTGGTGATCGAGCTTGCCGAAGGCCGCGCTCTCGAACTCCTTTTCGGCGCAGGCGAGGATCTTGTTCGAGAGGTCCTCGGTCAGCGTAGTGCTCTTTCCGCGAAGGAATCGGCGGACGCGCTTCTCGGAGAAGTCGAACTCGATGCCGAGCGAGAGCACGCCGGAAGCTCCCTTGGCCGCATCGCACGCGGCCAGGGCCTCTACTCGAGCGCGGGCCACCTCGTCGAAACCGACCTTGTCGCATTCCTTGAGCTTGCGGTCGTCGGCGGTTCGGCAGCTCGTGATGATGGCTTCGCCGACTTGTACCGTCTGCTTGGTGGTCGTCTCCGGGGGCTTTTCCTGGGCGGCAGCCGCCGATTTCGCAGCGGCAGGAAGCGCTGGCTCGTCGCCCACTTCTGCAGACGCCGCGACCGCGGAGGATTTTTCGTATCCGGGGGGTTGGGTCACCAGGTTCAGCCCCGCGAGTCGGGGCCACGCCACGCCGATGGCGAAGCCGATGACGGCGATGATCCCCACCTTACCGAACCGGACTTTGTCTTCCGCCGGCGTGGGGACGCGGAATTCGACGGCTCGTTGTTGCTCGGCCACGGGCAAGCTCTCGGACTAGCACGGGCCGGCCGGGTTTTGAAAAAACCCCGACCCCGGCCCTGGACTCGCCCGTCGCTGAACCCCATGCTGTAACGCGGATCGGGAGGAAGTGGCGCGTGCGCGGGTTCTTGCTGGCATTGATGGGGCTCGCGCTTGCGGCGGGAGCGGTGCTTGGGCCTCGCGCCTTCGAGCAGGTCTTGCCGCGCTCGGGATCAGTGCCGGGCCTCGAAATCGAAGGGGTGCAGCTAGAAGCCGGCACAGACATTGGTGCCCACGTGGAAGAGCGTGCCCGCCGGTTCGCCGAGCGCCGGATCGAGCTCCGACTACCCGGGCGGCGGACTACCGAGCAAGCATTTGGCGAGCTCGGGTTGCGTATCGACGTCGAGTCCGCCGTCCGCCGAGCCGAGCACGTCGGTCGCGAGGGTCGCTGGGCCACGCGTCTGGACGAGCTCCGGCGTGCGCGCTCAGGCAAGATCGACGTCCCGCTGGACGTCGTTTTGGACTTCGGGGTATTGGCGGCCGAGCTCCGCGCGCTGAAAGAGGACTTCGACAGCACCGCCGTACCCGCAAGACTCGACCTCGACGCCGGACGGGTCGTGCCGCACGTGCCTGCGAAGCACCTGGACATTCATCGAGCAGCGGAGATTGTGCTCGAAGCCGCGCGCGTCGAGGCCAAGGTGGTGGTCTTGCCGGTGGCCGAGATCGCTCCGCGCGTGAGCGCCGAACTCGTAGCATCGATCGATCGCAGCGAGGTGGTTGCGGAGTTCAAAACCTTTTTCGGTCGAGGCGGCGGCCGAGCTGGCAACATCGAGCAGGCGGCGAAGAAACTCGACGGGGTGGTCTTGGCGGCCGGAGAGGTCGTCAGCTTCAACGAAATCGTCGGCGCGCGCACCGAGGAGAACGGCTTTTTCAAGGCGCCTGAAATCTACAAGGGCGAGATGGTGCAAGGAGTTGGCGGTGGCACTTGTCAGGTGGCGAGCACGCTTCACGCGGCGGCCTTTTTTGGCGGGCTGGATGTCGTCGAGCGCTACCCGCATTCCCGACCGTCCGGTTACATCCGGATGGGGCTCGACGCGACCGTCTCCTGGCCGACGGTGGATCTTCGCTTGAGAAATCCGTGGCCCTTTCCCGTGGTCATCGACACCCACGTCGAGGGACCTCGAATCGACGTTCGCCTGCTCGGAGCGCGTCGTCCGGCGAACGTGACCTACCAGAGTGCCACCGTCGGGGTGATTCCGTTCAAGCGAAAGATCACCGAAGCCCACTGGCTCGCGCCCGGCAGGATCATCAAGAAGCAGAAGGGGATTCGAGGGTATCGCATCAGGCGTCACCGACGGATCCTGACGACCGGCGGCGAAGAACGAATCGAAACGTCCGTCGACCACTATCCCGCGACCCCCGAGCACTTCATCGTTCCGCCGGGCACCGATCCCGAGGGCGAGCTCCCGCCTCTGCCCGAGGACGCCTCAGCCGCGTCGGACACGAGGCCGACCTGATGATTCCAGGCATTTTTGGCGGCGGACGGCCCCACGGGTCCGGGGTCGCGCCTAGCCAGCCGAGGGTTTATCCTCGCAGGTTCAGCGCCTGCGAGCCCTCGCGGGGCCAGGTCTCGTCGGTCCGATCATGAAGCAGTGCCCGGTCTGCAATCTCAAGTACCCCTCCGAGAGCGCGACGTGCTTCGTCGACGGGGCCGAGCTCGTGGCCATTCAGGATCCGCGCATCGGGACGACGATTGCCGGGCGCTACCTTCTCGAGGACGTGCTCGGCGAAGGGGGAATGGCGACGGTCTATCGCGCCCAACACAAACTCGTCGATCGCGCGTGTGCGGTGAAGATCATGAACACGGCCCTCGCCAAGAACGAGGTCATCCGCGAACGGTTCCGCCGCGAGGCCAAAGCCGCCCAGACTCTCGCGCATCCGAACATCATCGAGATCTTCGACCAAGGAGAGACTGCCGACGGCGGCATGTACCTCGTGATGGAAGTGCTCGAAGGTGAATCACTCGCGGACTTGCTCGAACGCCAAAGCAAAGTCCCTCTCGATCGCGCCCTCCCCATCTGGATCCAGATCGCGCGGGCGCTGGCTCGCGCACACGATTTCGAGGTCATCCACCGGGACCTGAAACCCGAGAACATCTACCTCGCCAAAGGCGATGGCGGCACCGACGTCGTCAAGCTCTTGGACTTCGGCATCGCTCGCTCGATGCAGGACAGTCGGCTGACCGGCGCCGGGGAGGTGTTCGGCACGCCGCAGTACATGTCGCCCGAGCGGATCACGTCGATCGAGGCGGGTCCTTCGTCGGACCTCTACGCGATCGGCGTGATCATGTACGAGATGCTCGTCGGAGATTTGCCGTTCGACGCCAGCGACGTGGCGACCTGGTTCATCAAGCACATGAAAGAACCGGCACCTTCGGCGCGAAAGACCGACCCGTCGATCCCCGAGGCCATCGACAAGCTGATGCTCGAGCTGATGGCGAAGGAGGCCAAGAATCGGCCGGTGGACGCCCACAAGGTGCACAACGACCTAGTCGCCGTCGCCGGCGCCATCGGCATACGCATTCCGCCGGATCTCCTACACGAGCCGGCGAGCTCGCGCGCACCCGCGCCGACGCTGCCTCCGGTGGCGATCGACCGGTGGGCTCGTCGCACCGTCGTGTTCCAGCAAATGCTGCAGAAGGTCTACCAAGGCAACCCGCCGCCGGACGCCGCCAAGATGCTCGACGAGGTTCGAGAGCTGGTGCGGCGCGTCGCTACGCTCCGAAAGAACGCGATGCAGACGGAGCGCCAGCTCGAAGCCCTCGAGACCCGCGGTCGCGAGGGGCGTCAGCGGTTCGGCCACGCCGTGGACGCGCTCGGGGTCGACGCGAGCAAGGCGCGCGACGAAGCGAAGGAGGCACTTGCCCGAACCGAAACGACGACCGCGCAGTCCGATAAGGCGCGCGAAACGGTGTTGGCAGCGCACCACGAGATCGTGCGTTGGGAAGGCCGGAGCGCCTTCATGGAGCCGTATCAGCAGCTCGCGGACGCCTACAAAAACACCGGCGTAGCCGTGGAAAAGTGGCTTGCAGTTCGTAAGCAGCACAAGAAGGTCGAGGCCATCGCCGAGCAGAAGAAGAGTGTCGTCGGTGATCTCGAGTTCCAGATCGAAGAGCTGCGAACGGCGCTCAAGAACCACGAGCAGAACATCGAGAAAGAACAGAGTCGCTGCGAAGAAAAGATCGGGAAGATGGGGGCGGAGGCCGAGCAGCTCGAAACGAAGCTCTTGGACCTGGCGAGCCGCTTCTGTGCTCCGCTTCGAAGTCGCCCCGAGCTCGGCCCGCTTTTTCAGGAGCTCGAAGCCGACGCCGCAGCGTGAAAGGGCCGCGGGGCGCCGCGCGCCTCGGATCCGAGACGTTGGTATACTCGGCGTTCGTGTCTGACCGTGGCGCCACCGTCGTTTTTGCCGCGGTGATCTTCTTTGCTTCGGCTTGCGAACGCACCGAGCTACCCGTGATTTGTCCGGACCTGGAGGTCGGGGGTCTCGTGGTGACGGAGATTCGCGGGCCGCAGACGGGCGCGGATACTCGCGGTCAGTGGCTCGAAGTGTTCAACCCGACGCCGCGGCCGGTGGACTTGCGAGGTCTCGTGGTTCGGTTCCGGCCGCTCGACGGGCGGGAGGAAGAAAGGGTCCTCGTGCGCGCGGCTCCAGCCGTGGTCGAGCCATCCGGCTATTTCGTGCTCGGCGTCGACACCAGGTGCACGGATGGCGATTGCGCCGTGAATCTTCCGCCGGACGTCGACTACGGAATGGGCGACGACTTTGCGCGGGACTTGTTCGCCGAGGCCGTCGTCGAAGTCGAAGCGTGCGGCACGGTCGTCGACGAAATCACCTACCGGAGTCTGCCCGGCGAGGGGTCGCGCTCGCTAGACGGCGCGACGTCCCCTGATGCGATGCAGAACGACGATCTCGACCAGCTGCCGTGGTGTGACGACCAAACGGCTCCGGGCGACGGCGGGCCCATGCTCGAGCTGGGGATCCCAGGCACTCCGGGTCGAGCGAATCGAGTTTGTCCATGAGGGCCGGTTTTCGCGCGGCGGTTCTCGGGCTCGCCCTCATGGGGTGTAGCTCGGGTCTCGGTTCGGGGGGATACGACGTCAAAGACGTCGACGAGGCGCTCGACCGAGGGGCCGGAGTCGTGCTCGGCGAGTTCCCCTTGCGAAAAGGCGCGGTCGTCGACGGGGACACGATCAAGGTCGGCGGGCTCGACGCGAGCCTGAGGTTGCTCGGTATGGACACCGAAGAGACCTTCAAGAGCGACAAGAACCGGCGCGCGTTCGAGCGGGGCTGGGTCGAATATCTTTCCGAAAGCGCAGCGAAGACCAACCGCCCAGTCAAGATCGCAACGCCCCTCGGGGAGGAGGCGAAGAAGTTCGCACGAACGTTCTTCGAAGGAGTCCAGCGTGTGCGGCTGGAACGGGATCATCCGAAGGAGCTTCGGGGTCGCTTCAACCGGTTTCTGGTCTACGTGTTCGTCGAAAAAGAAGACGTGTGGGTCAACTACAACGTCGAGGCGGTCCGCGCGGGCATGAGCCCGTACTTCACCAAGTATGGCTACTCGAGACGCTTCCACGACGACTTCGTCGAAGCGCAACGAGAGGCGCGCGAAAAGAAGTTGGGGATCTGGGCTCCCGACAAGATGCACTACACCGACTACGACGCGCGCCTCGATTGGTGGAACGCGAGAGCGGCCTTCCTGCAGGCGTTCGAGCAGAGAGCGGCCAGGCGTGACGACTACGTGTTGTTGACCAACTGGGACGCCCTTCGGCGCCTCGAAGCTCGACTCGGAAAAGACGTCACGGTGATCGCCACCGTCAGTGACATTCGGAAATCGGAGCGCGGACCGACGAAGGTGCTGCTCAGTCGGCGCATGTTCTCCGACGTGCCGGTCGTGTTCTTCGATCGATACGTGTTCGAGGATTCTCGCATCGAAATGTACAAGGGCGAGTACGTCCAGGTTCGAGGGCGAGTGAACCGGTGGAAGAATCCCCACAACGGACGCTCGTCACTTCAGATCTTGGTGAACCTCGCGAGCCAAGTCACCGTGCCGACGTACACCCCGCCGGGCACCCACCTGGCCTCGAAAACAGCGCCCAAAGCTCCCGCTCCTCCATCTTTGCCCACTGCGACTTCGTCTCCCCCATCTTTGCCCTCTTCGAGTCCCTCCCCACCGGTCGTGGAAGAGGAAAGGAAAGAGCCATGAGCTTTTCTCAATCGCTTGGAACATTCGCAGCGGTCACCCTGCTTGCGGGCTTACTCGCTGGTTGTGGCTCGTCCGACGACGACGGGTCCGACTCCGCCGGACAATGCGCGAGCAATTTCGTGGCGGGTGATCTCGTCATCACGGAAATCATGGGCAACCCGTCTGGCGCCGACGAGAGCAACGAGTGGTGGGAAGTTTTCAACAACCGGAGTGACGCGGTGTCACTGCGAGGAGTGGAGCTGGTTTCGAGTCGCGAGGATTCATCCAGCCCCAAGCTGCACCAGATTGAAGCGGACTTGATGATCGAGCCCGGCCAGTACCTGGTCGTCGGCGGCGTGCTCGACGAAGCCAAGCCGTCTCATGTGGACTACGGCTTCGGAAACGATCTCGGTGACCTTCGAAACACGGCCGGAAGGGTGGCCCTCGTCTGCGGCGAGCGAACCATCGACGAGGCGATCTACGCCGATGCTGCGGACGGCGCTTCGCGCATCTTCGATGGTGGTCAGGCGCCCGACAGCGTCACCAACGACGACCTCGGCCAGTGGTGCGATTCGACCGTCGCGTTCGGCACCGGAGATCTCGGCTCGCCGGGCGCGGCCAACGAATCGTGCGGGGTCGGCGGTGGGGCCACCACCTGCGTGGATGGCGGAACGAGCCGCGACATCGTCGCGCCGGCGGTCGGCGACATCGTCATCACGGAGTTGATGCCCAATCCGTCCGCCGTGGGGGATGAGCAGGGCGAATGGTTCGAGGTTCTCGTCAATCGCGACGTGGACCTCAACGGGCTCGAGATCGGGAGCGATCCGGGCACCGTGGAGATGACCGTCGGAGCGGAGGATTGTGTGCGAGCGACGGCGGGATCGTACGTGCTCTTTGCACGGAACGCCGACGCGACGACTAACGGGGGTCTTCCGGCGGTCGACTTCGTCTACGACTTTGGTCTGAGCAACTCCGCGGGCAGCCTGTTCGTGGGCCGAGGCGGAGCCGTTCTCGACTCCGTGAGTTACACGAGTAGCTCCGACGGCGCGGCAACGCAGCTCGACCCACGGCGCCTCGATCCGACGGCAAACGACGACGAGAACAATTTCTGCGCGGCTACGGCGGCTTACGGCGACGGTGACCTCGGCTCGCCGGGGGTGGCCAACGAGCAATGTAACCTCCCGGTTCCCGCCGGACAGTGCGACGACAACGGGACGCTGCGCGCGATCGTCCCGGCCACGGTCGGAGACCTCGTCGTCAACGAGATCATGCCGAACCCCTCGGGAACCGAATCCGAGAACGAATGGTTCGAGGTGCTCGTCACCCGCGACGTCGACCTCAACGGGCTCGAGGTCACGAAGCAGGCGAGCACGCAGCTCTTCACGGTGGACCGCAGCGACTGCGTGCGTGCCACCGCGGGCAGCATCGTCGTTTTCGCCCGCGACGCGGCGACCAATGGCGGTTTGCCGTCGGTCGACGTGGTCTACGGCTCGGTGACCCTCAACAATTCGTCCGGGTCGCTGATTCTTCAGTCTGGCGGCGCCACCCTCGACGAGGTCACGTGGGCCGCATCGTCCGACGGAGTGTCGGTGAGCCTCGATCCGTCGTTCGCGAACCCCGTGGACAACGACACCGAAAGCAACTTCTGCGACGGGGTGGGGGCCTACGGCGCCGGCGGAATGGGCACCCCGGGAGCCGCGAACGCTGCGTGCGGCGGCGCGCCTGGCGACACGTGCCTCGATGCCGGCACCCCGCGCAGCCGCGTCAAACCAGTCGCCGGAGATCTGGTCATCAACGAGGTGATGCCCAATCCTGCGACCGCAGAGCCCGGCACCGAATGGTTCGAGGTCCTCGCCACGCGCGATGTCGACCTGAACGGCGTCGAGGTGACGAAGCAGGGCAGCACGCAGTCCTTCGTCGTCGGGGGTGCCGATTGCGTTCGTGCCACCACCGGCAGCGTCGTGCTTTTTGCTCGCGATGCGGACACGCTCGACAACGGCGGGCTCCCCGCCGTCGACGTGGTGTTCTCCACCGTGACACTCAACAACTCGAACGGGTCGCTGGTGCTCAACATCGACGGCGGTCTGCTCGACGAGATCACTTGGTCGTCGTCGAGCGATGGAGCATCGGTCAGCCTCGACCCCGGTTCGGCGACAATCGTCGGCAACGATACGGCCACCAACTTCTGCGACGGCGTGGGGCCGTACGGACCCGGCGGCGCCGGTACGCCGGGCATGCCCAACCCCATGTGCGGATCGATGATGGGTACGGACATGTGCCTGGAGGTCGGGGTTCCGCGCCCCATCGTCAAGCCGGTGCCCGGTGACCTCGTCATCAACGAGGTGATGGCCAATCCCGCGACCGGAGAGCCGACGACTGAATGGTTCGAGCTGTTGGTTGGCGCTCGAGACATCGACGTGAACGGCATCGAGGTCACCAAGGCGGCGAGCACCCAGAGCTTCTCGGTCACTTCGAACGATTGTCTTCGTTTTGGGGCGGGCAGCTTCGTCCTGTTTGCCCGAAGCAACGATTCGATGGCAAACGGCGGCTTGACGGGGGTGGACGTCGTCTACGGCAGCGTGAGTCTGAACAACACCGGCGGCTCGCTCATCATCAACATCGACAGTACGCTGCTCGACCAGGTCACTTGGACCAGCACGAATGACGGGGCGTCGCTCAGCTTGCTGCCCGCGTTCGCGAACATCACGGACAACGACACCGAGGCCAACTTCGTCGACGGTGTCGGCATCTACTTCGACGACATGATGGGCGCGCAGAATCGAGGCACGCCCGGCGTGGCGAACCCCTGAGCATGCACGCGCCGAGAACCTTTTTGATGCTCGCCGTGACGGGCGCCGTCTGGGCCTGTTCGAGCGGGGAGGCCGGTCAGGACGGCGGCACTGCGGGTGGCCGCTGCGGTCCGGCGTCCGCGGTGGTTTCACGGGTGATCGACGGCGATACGGTCGAGCTCGATAGCGGCGAGCGCGTTCGGTACCTGCTGGTGGACACCCCCGAGAGCACGACCCAGAACGAATGCTTCGGGGACGAAGCCAGCTCGTTCAACCGCCAGCTCGTCGGCGGGAGAGAAGTGCGACTGACCTACGACGTCGAGTGCGAGGACCGGTTTGGGCGCTTGTTGGCGTTCGTCGAAGTGGACGGTCGCGACGTGAACGAGCTGCTGCTCGAACGTGGATTTGCGTGCGTGCTGCAAATTCCGCCGAACGGCGAAGACCGGGTCGACGCGTACGAGGGTGTGGAGGCCCGTGCGAAAAACGAAGGGCGGGGTCTCTGGGGTGCGTGCGGGGAGATCCCGTGCTGACGCTCGTTCGTTGAGCTCGCGAGGACCGTGACCTTGTTTTCGCTTCGACGCGTCGTTCCACTGTCCTTGTTGCTGCTTTTGTCGGCGTGGGCGTCTTCGGCTTTGGCGGTGGAGTACGAAATCGTGGTCGACGCCGTCGACGAGGAAGACTTGCTCGAGCTCTTCGTCACGGATCAGATTTCCGAGGAAACGTACAACACCTTGCTCGAGATGCGGCGCCGCGGCGTCGACCTGAACGTGGCGTCGCGCGACGAGCTCTACACGCTACCGAACCTCAGCTACGAAGAAGTCGACGCCATCCTCGAATACCGGAAAGAAGCCGGTTCGATCCCCGATCCTGCTGCCCTCGTCGCCGCCGGGGTGCTCAGTCGAGAAAAGGTCGAACAGGTCGTTCCATATCTGCACGTCGAAGATGCGAGCCGAACCCTCGCGGCGACCAACGGTCGCATCCGGTTTCAAACCGCCTGGTCCCCGGTGGACGACGAAGTTCCCTCTGGCGCGATCCAAATGCGTGTCAGCACGCTTCGCCATCTGACGGTGGGTGCGGCGTTGGTGTCCACACGCTTGCGCCTCGACGACGTTCGGTGGGATCCGAACCGAGGGGCGCTCAGTGCCCAGGCGGCGTCTCCTGCGGTGCACGTGCCCAAGTACTTCGCCCAGTGGGACACCGACAGCTGGGGGATCATCGTCGGCACGTACCGCGCTGGTTTCGCCCAGCGCCTGACCTTCGACAACAGCGGCCGATTCACTCCGAACGGCTTCTACTTGGACGACACGGTCTTCTGGGATCCCGGGATGGTGCTCGCCTGCAAAGAATCCGCGGGAGAGCTCGGCGTGTCGCCGTGCGCAGGGGCGGCGGGTGACGCGAGAATCACGTCGGACTTCCGGTGGAGCGATGGCCTGACCGGAGTCGCTGTTGGCCTGAAGAGCGCGGACATCGGCGACGGTTGGGCTCAAGTGTACGGGTTCATGTCGTACCAGAAGCGAAGCATCGGCCAGTACGAGCTTTACGATCGCGAGCAGTGCCTCGACCCTCGCGACGACGCTGATCCCGCCTGTTCGGCTCCGCTCGTCTTCAATCGGCAGAGCGATCCTCTCGAACCAACGAGTCGGTTCAGCTTCCACACCCTTCCGGACCTGTATGTCGAGGCGCTCGCCGGCGGAAACTTGAGCTACTTCTTCAATCGACGCGCGCACTTCGGCGTCACCGGGTACGCATCCAAGATCGATTTCTTGCCAGCGGGATCCGATCTGGATTTTCAGGAATGGTCGTCGCGTCCGTTTGGTGGCCCTTTCGGCGCCGTTGGCGCCGACGCCGCTTGGGGGCAGGACTGGTTG
>JAJDAH010000207.1 GCA_029261965.1 Polyangiaceae bacterium | reverse complement strand
GCAGCCGCATTGCAACATCGTACAATCGTTTCAATCCCTGCGGCGCGCGGCACATGCCGGCGCCGATTTCCATTGGTTCGCGAGTAACCTCCACCGTGCTTTCCGTTCGCCCCAAAGTTAAAGAATTGGTGTTTCAACTGTACGGGCGGTCGGTGCACCCGGAACTGTTTGACATTTACCAAAGTCGCTCGCTCCGCCGGGGCGGGTATCAAGCCACGATTCAAATCACCAGTGCCGGCCACTTGGTCACTTGGCGGTACGATAAGTTAACACTCACCGAAGTTGCGGCGGCTGCGCACCACCCGTTGCCGCGCGAACGGCGATTAATGCTGCACCAGCTCAAAGGTGAGCATACCGATCGCATGGAATGCCGCGGTGGCATTGCCTACGAAATGAATTTTTCAGTCGAAACAGCCAGCGAACAGAAATTTCTTGCCTATCAAAACGAACTCACGCTACAAGCCACCCGGCACGGCATGCTGCAGCGATTCGGAGTCAACGTGACGCCGCGCGAAGGCACGAACATGCTCGCGCTGTCGAGCGGGACCGCGCGCAGCCCCGGTGATCCAGGTTATCTGTCGCCGATGGGGGTTCCGATGGGGACCATGGGCGGCACGCCGCTCGGGTTTCCGGTGGCGGCCCCGGCGTGCCCGAACCTCGGCCCGCTGCCCAACATCGCCATCGACGGGGCAGCACTCGAGCTCGTCATCCGCGTACCCACGAACGCCAACGCATTGAGCTTCGACTTCAACTTCTACACCTACGAATTTCCCGAGTTCGTCTGCAGCACGTTCAACGACTTCTTCGTGGTGCTGGTCGACCCCACCCCACCGAACGCCCAGAACGGCAACGTCTCGTTCGACAATCAGGGTAACCCGGTGAGCGTGAACAACGCGTTCCTCGAGGTGTGCTCGCCGACGACCGCTGGCGGTAAGCAGTTCAGCTGTCCCCTCGGTCCGGACCAGCTCATCGGCACCGGGTTCGACGTGAATCTGTTCAATCTGCCGGAGCTTCACGCCGCGACTGGGTGGCTCAACACCACGGCACCGGTTCCGGCGGGAACCGAGATCAGGATTCGCTACGCCATCTGGGACATGGGCGATCCCGTGCTCGATTCGACCGTCTTACTCGACAATTTCCGCTGGGACATCGTCGAAGGGGACGTGCCGGTCACGCTCCCGATCCCCCGCTAACCCGGCTAGTCCCCGGGATCCGTGCTCCTCGCCCGGGGGCCTATCGAGTCGCGTCGGCGCCCGATCCCGAGGGTCGTTTGGCCGAGCTGCGCTTTTTCCTTGGCGCACCGTTGGCCGATGTCGACTTCTTCGAGACGGTCTTGGCCTTCTTGCTCGACTTCTTCTTGCTCGACTTCTTCTTGCTCGTTTTTGCCGCTTTGCTTTTCGAGCCGCCACCCTTTTTCGCCGTTTTCTTCCTGGCCGTCTTGGTGGTCTTCTTCTTGGCGGTCTTCTTTTTGCCGGTCTTTTTCTTACCGGCTTTTTTGGCGGCCTTCTTTCCGGCGCCGCGTCGCACGGTGTTTCGTGTGGTTGCGGTCGGATTCATCGCCACTCGCTCACGGCGCATTTGCAATAGCTCGCACGCGCGTTCGTTGGTGATGTTCTCCGGGGTGTCGCCGCGCCTGAGCGACGCGTTGGTTTCCCCGTCGGTGACGTACAGACCGAAACGCCCCTCGCGCAAGATGATGGGCTTGCCGCTCACGGCGTCGACGCCCACTTCTTTGATGGGTGGTTTGGCTTGCCGCCGCTGGCGCTGTTTCGGCTGCTTCAAGAGCTCGAGGGCCTGCTCGAGCGTGAGCGTGAAGATCTGCTCGTCCGACTCGAGGTTCCTACTGTCCTTCTCTTTGGCGATGTAGGGGCCATAGCGTCCGGCTTGTGCCGTGATCATTTTGCCGTCGCTCGGGTCCGCCCCGATCTCCCGCGGCAGCGCGAGCACTTTCATCGCGTCTTCGAAGGTGATCGTTTCTGGGCTCATGAAGCTCAAGAGCGACGCGGTCTTGGGTTTGTCCGCCGTCGAATCGAACTCGCCCACCTGCACGTAAGTGCCGAATCGACCCGTCTTGAGCAGCACCGGCAGTCCGGACTCGGGGTCGTCACCGAGCTGCTTGTCGCCTTTGGGTTGGTTCAGAAGCTCGGTCGCCTTGGCGAGGTCGAGCTCGTCGGGGGTGATGTCGTCGGCGATGCTCGCGGTGTCCTCGCCGCGCTGTAGATACGCGCCGTACCGTCCCACGCGCACGAGCACCTCTTGACCCTCTTCGTCCTTGCCGAGGGGTAGAGAGTTAATCGCCCGTGCGTCGATTTCCGACATTTGGCTCGCGATCAGCGCGTGCAAGCCCATGTCGAGGGGACGCGAATTGTCGTTGGCCGTATCCGTGGTGCCGAAATAGAAGCGCTTCAACCACGGCAGCGTCTCCTCGTTGCCCTTGGCGATTTCGTCGAGCTCGTCCTCCATGTACGCGGTGAACCGATAGTCGACGAGATCCGCGAAGTGCTGCGACAACAGCGCGATGACCGCGAAGGCCGTGAACGACGGGACGAGCGCCGAGCCTTTCTTCCAAACGTAGCCCCGGTTGCGGATCGTGCTGATGATCGATGCGTACGTCGAAGGCCTACCGACGCCGAGCTCTTCGAGACGCCGCACGAGCGATGCCTCGGTGAACCGCGGCGGTGGCTGCGTCGTGTGTTGGCGTGGGTCGAGGGAGTCGGCGGTCAGCTTCTCTTTTTCCGAGAGCACCGGTATTGGTCTCTCGCGATTCTCCTTCTCGGCGTCCGGGTCGTCACTGCCCTCGACATACGCCTTGAGAAAACCCGGGAACGTGATCGTGTTGCCGCGGGCGACGAATTCGACCTTCGTGCCGCTCTTCGACTCGCCCGCGATTCGAACGATGACGCTTTCGCCGCGCGAGTCTTGCATCTGCGACGCCACGGTGCGCTTCCAGATCAGCTCGTAGAGCCGCGCTTCGGCAGGCCCGACCTCTTTGCCGACCTGGTCTGGATGGCGAAATGTGTCTCCGGCGGGTCGGATGGCCTCGTGCGCCTCTTGCGCGTTTTTGACCTTCTTCTTGTATTGCCGGGGCTGTGCCGGCAGATACTCCGCGCCGTAGGTTCGTTTGATGAGGTCGCGGGCGGACGCGATGGCGGACTCGGCGAGAGTCGTCGAGTCGGTGCGCATGTAGGTGATGTAACCGCTCTCGTAGAGTCGTTGGGCGGCGCGCATGGTCTGCGACGACGAAAAGCGCAGCTTTCGACCCGCCTCCTGCTGGAGGGTGGAAGTCATGAACGGCGCGGACGGCGATCGCCGGTAGGGCTTTCGCTCGATGGATGCGACTTGGAAGGAAGAGCCTTCGAGGTCCTTCCCGAGCTCCGTGGCCCGCTTCTCGTCGAGATGGATGGCGTCCTTCTTGACGATCTTCCCTTGATCGTCGAAGTCCTTGCCGGTGGCGACTCGTGAGCCGTCGACGGCGGCGAGGGTAGCCGGGACTTTCTGGGTCTTTCCTTCCTCGTCGGAAGTAAAAACAGCCTCGATGTCCCAGTAGTCCGCGGCGCTGAACCGCATGCGCTCGGTCTCGCGGTCGACGATGATCCGGGTAGCGACGCTCTGCACGCGTCCGGCGCTCAGGCGAGGCATCACCTTCTTCCAAAGCACCGGAGACACTTCGTAGCCGTAGAGGCGGTCGAGAATTCGCCGAGCTTCCTGCGCGTCGACGAGTCGCTGGTCGACTTCGCGGGGGTTGTCGATGGCTTCTTGAATCGCGCGCTTCGTGATCTCGTGGAACACCATGCGCTTGACCGGCACCTTCGGCTTGAGAACCTCGACGAGATGCCACGCGATGGATTCGCCCTCGCGGTCTTCGTCTGTCGCGAGCAGGAGCTCGTCGGCATTTTTCAGCAGGTTCTTGAGCTTCTTGATGTGCTCTTTTTTCTCGGGGTCGACCACGTAGAGCGGTCGGAAGCCGTTCTCGACATCCACGCCGAGGCGGGACCACTTGTCCTTCTTGTGCTTGGCCGGGACGTCCTTCGCGCTCTTCGGCAGGTCGCGGATGTGGCCGATGGAGGACTCGACGACGTAGTTCTTGCCGAGGAAGTTGCCGATGGTTCTCGCCTTCGCGGGCGACTCGACGATGACCAGGGTCTTCGGCACGGGCGGTGGAGGGATAGCAGAGGAAGCCGATATCAATACTAAAACTCGGGCTGGGCCTTCGCGGCGGAGCCCTCGGGGGTGGAAGTTATTATGTGATTTCGGTTAATTGGCTCCGCTGCGCCTCAGGGCTTCTTTGCCTCGGGAACGCCGGGCGAGCCCTACGCGCATTACAGCAGAGCTAGAATTCGAGCCAAGCCCCGCGGCCACGCGAGGGGAGGTCGATGCGTCCGTCTCAGTACCCGAGATCCGGCTCGGGCAGCCGGGGAGCGTAGCCGGCCGTCGGCGGTCCGGCGGCAGTTGGCGGACTAGTGGGCGTCGTCGGCGCGAGCGGCGATGGCGGCTGTGGGACGACGCCGCCCGTCGGGGCGGTCGGCGACGCAGAGGGAATCGGTGCCGCCGTGGCAGTCGGCGCGGCGGTGGCAGTCGGCGCGGTCGCCGGCGTCCCGTACTTTTCGGGGGCCGGCTCGATCCTCCACGTGCACGCCTCGTCGTCGCAGTACTCGACGTAGGTGGCTCTTCTTCCGCAGCCCATCACCCCCACCGCGCGCGAATCGAATTGATGCACCTGGAGCCACTGGGGGTAACAGTGGAAGTCGAAGGCCGCTCGCGTCTGCAGTTGGCTGAGGGTGGCGCGCGGTGGCGGAGGGGCCACCGAGGCACACCCGGCGACGAGCACGGCCATGACCGCTGAGGCGGCCACCCTGCAAAAACCCACGAGTCCATCTTCGCACACAATCGCGGCCCGGGGGTCAGGCGAGCCGGATCCTCGTGCCCGAGAGCACGACGACGTTCCCGTCTTCGACCTCGAGTTGCCGCTTTCGAGCCCGAGAGAGCGCGGCGTCGCGGTCGACGGCGACGAGCTCCACCGTCGTCAACCCGTCGCCGCGATCGTCGATGGGTCGGGTCATGCGGATCCACCGGTTCTCTTCGAGCCGCAAGACCCAGTGCGCGCCTTCTTGGGACGCCGGAACGTCGAGCAGCGCGCTCCATCGCGTGGCCATCTCGGCGGGGTCCGCGCACTGAAGTTCGGCGCCGCGGATCGATTCGACCACGTCCGTTCGCACTTTCTTCTGCCAGCCCGGGCCGCCCCAGCGCCAGGATTCGGGCGGCACCGGCTCGTCGAAGCTCACGATGGCGCCGCCGACGTCGCGAGGGTGAAGGTGCACGGCAGAGATGTCGTCGAGCGACGCTTGCCAAACAATCCGCACCTGGTGTTGCGCGAGACGCTTTTTGTCGGCTTCGAGATCCACCGTCTGCAGGATCACCATGTACCCCCCGTCGCCGCCGCGTCGGTCGAGGAACCGTCCGCCGACGGTATCACTCGAGGACCCATCGGGTCGCGGGGCCGGAGAAACGACCTCGAGAAACTGCGTGCCGACGGGCATGACGGCGTTGACGAGTCCGAACGCGCCCACGCCGGGGTCGTTGTAGGCAACCTCGAGACCGAGCACGGCCGTGATGTGCTCGACGTTGGTGTCGAGCTCGGACGCCACTAGACAGATCTGGCGTAGCTTCATCAACGACCCCGGAATTCCGGGTCCCGCTTTTCGACGAACGAAGCGACGCCCTCTCGGTGATCTTCGGTCTGGCCGCAACGCAAGTGGGTCATCGACTCGGTGTCGAGCATGGTCGAGAAGTCAGCGGTCGTCGATCGGTTCACGTTCTCTTTCATGTAGCGGTAGCTCACCATCGGACCGTGAGCGATCCGCGTCGCGATTTTTTTCACCTCCGCGGTGAGCTCCGTTTCCGGGAACACCCCATTGACCAGACCGATGCGCTCGGCCTCGTCGGGGCCAATCACGTCGGGAAGGAAGAACAGCTGCTTCGCTCTAGCGGGGCCAACGAGCTGAGTCAGCTGCCAGGTGGTTCCGAAGTCCCCGCCGAAACCCACCTTGGCGAACGCGGTCGTGAGCTTCGCTTTGCTCGAGGCAAACCGCAGATCGCAGCTCAGCGCCAGACCCAGACCAGCTCCGGCAGCGGCGCCGTTGATCGCCGCGATGGTCACTTTGGGGATTTCGTACAACAGCCACGGGAAACGATGCACCTGCCGTT
Organism: Polyangiaceae bacterium; assembly: GCA_029261965.1. Taxonomy (GTDB): domain Bacteria; phylum Myxococcota_A; class Polyangia; order Polyangiales; family Polyangiaceae; genus JAJDAH01. Next base: position 10,293 of record JAJDAH010000207.1, on the reverse strand, counting down.
GACGATCGATCTTTTGCTCGAGCGTTCGTTCCTCCGCGGGCGCCGCTCCCATCGCTTTGACGTCGCCGCCAGCGCAGAAACCCCGCCCCTGGCCGGTCAACACGATGCAGCCGACATCCGGGTCGGTTCGCCACCGTTCGAGCAGCTCGATGGCGCGTTCGATCATCTCGTCCGACAAGGCGTTGAGCTTGTCCGGGCGATTCAACGTCATCGTGGCGACGCGATTGTCGACTTCGAATTGCAGGTCGTCGGTCATTCGGCGACCATACGAGAGCTCGCCGGGGGACGGAACCGGGGGAACGCTCAGCGTTCGCGACGAGCGACGCGCTTGAGCGGCGGACGTTTGTACGGTTGCCGAACGATTTCTACGAAGTCGCGACCGATCGGCAGGCCGAGCTCGTCTTCAACCTCGACGCGCAGAACCCACGGGCCTCGTCCTCGGCGCGGGGGCACCGTGCCTTCGAGCACGTTGCCGTTGCGCTCGAACTTCACCTTCACGCGGGTGGTGCCGAGCATGACCTTCGGGGTGGCTTTGGCCGATGTCGCGGCGGGACGCCCGTTCTTGTCGATGAGTCGAACCGTGATCTTGACCGGATCTCGTGGCCAGACCGCCGTCTTCGGACCGGCGAAGACGTCCGCGCGCATGCCGCGGGGCTCGAGTGGGACCGACGAGATGTCGAGCGAGTCCTTTTCGCGCAGATAGACCACCGTGCGTCGGTCCTCGTGCAAACCGACCTTCTGACTCGACTTCAGCCACCGCGACATGCCCGTACGTTTGAGCAGCATGCCGTCGGCGTGCGTGAGTCGGATTTTCTGCGTTGGACCGAGTCGGATAGTGCCGGACGGGTCTACCGCCGCGCCAGCGGGCAGCTGGACTCCGACGGCGCGCACCGAGTGAAGCTTCGCCCACGGGCTGTTGATGCCGTGCTCGTCGAACGCACGAACGACGACGTCGTAGCGCCCCGGGGCGATGGCGTCGAAAGTGTCGGCGATCGACGTCGTCTCGGAGTAGCGGGTCTGTTGGACGTGGCCGCGTTGCCGCAGCGCAATTTCGTAGCTCGAGGCCCCGACCGCGGCTCCCCATCGTAGGCCGCCCACTTTGGCACCGGCGCCGACGGCGACGACTACGCGCGAGGTCGGGCGCACGACTGGGGCGCCGACCAGCGGGGTTGGGTCTCCGGCGTAACCGCGATGATCGATGCGCTGCTTGGTTCCGGCGCTGACGGGTTTCCAACGCGAACCGCGACCGGCCAGCACCTTGCCTCGAACGTTGGCGACGACGACGCTTTTGCCCGCGGTGGTGAAAATCCCAGCACCGGCGAGCACGATGCCGCCTTTGCCGAGCTTGTCGAAAATGATGACGCCGCGTTTGTGCGCCCCCGCCGGGACATGCACGTGCACCGTGCCGGTCTTGACGACGACCGGGGTCAGCTGGGTCACCGCCCCCCCACGCACGAACGGGGTGGTTTTCGGAAGCGATCGGATCGTGGCCCCCGGCCGGAGCTGGAGCTCGATGCCGCCCCCGAGCGAAACAGTGCGACCCGCGGGTCCCGCGACGACGCGGGCGTGGGATATGGTGTTCGGCTCCGCCGCGCCGATCGAGGTACAAAGCGCTCCGGCGAGGCAGAGCACCACGGCAGTGATTCGCGACTTCATGGCTCACCCCCTGAGCGGTCGCTCGGCGCGGAGCTTGAGGGCGATTTGCGCCCGAATTTCCCGCGGCGCTCGGGACGCGTCGTCAGCCGTGGTCGAGGTAGTGTTCCCACCTCAGAAAATCGAGAAACTCTCTACGGTTGCGTGGCCCGTAGCTCTTCTCTTTGGGCACGGGCGAAGAAGCCGGATCCGCGAGATGGGCGGTCCTGAGGCGGTCGACGAAGTCGTCCTGGATCGCGCAGCGCACCGCCGTCGGGTCGACTCCGTAGGCATCTGCCGCGTTCAGCCCGAAGATCTTGGCGCGGATAGCGTCGGTGAGCGCGGGATAGCCGTGCATGTCTTGCAGGCTCTGGGGGATCTGAAACGTCCGCATCGCGACGATCTGCTCCTGCGGCGAGCCGGTGAACACGGAGTCGGTCCCCCAGACGATGCGGTCCTCGCCGAGGTGGAGCAGGAGCTTTCCGAGCACGTGCGCGGCCTGTTGAGGGCTGGTCATGAGCGCGCGCCAGGTCGAGCCGAGCTCGGCGTAGACGTTGCCGTCGTTTCCGATTCCGTTGTCGAGCAACACTTTGATCAGGCGGTCCACCCCCGCCGGATTCGGATCGAGAGGATCGAACGGGTGGTCTTCGTCGACGTTGCCTTGCCAGCCCGAGTGGTAGGTGAGGAACTTGATGTCGGGGTTGGCTGCGGCGGCATTGCCGAGATCGACCGGCGATGAAGGATCTTGATACCCGCCGGCGTCGCCGGCGATGCCGCGGTGGGCCGCGATGACTCGCACGCCGAGCTCGCGCGCCTTTGCGATGAGCGGTGCGCCATTTTGCTGGTCGTCGAGACGCCACGGGCCGAAGTGCGGGTAGACTTTCCACGCGGCCACGTCGTAGGTGCCCGCGACTTGCTCCATGTAGTCGAGCTCGCTCGGGCCTCGCGTCGGATCGGCGTTGGCGTGGAAGACGAGCCGTGGTCCACCGAGACGATCGATCACGTCCTGGAGTTGCCTTCGGGCCTCGACGTTTTCGATGCCGCCACCCCGAGACCCTGGTACGCCCGAGATGACCACCATCGTCGTATCGCTGTCGACGAAGACCGTGTTGATGTAGGTCTCGGCGTCGACCGGCAGCGGCGAGTCCCGCCAAGGGCTGAGCGGCATCGGTGTGTGGGTTTGAACGTCGAAGATGAACTCGTCTCCCATTAGCGCTTCGCAGGCGGCGCCGGAGTCTTCCATCATGTTCGCGTCGACGTCGAAGCCGGCCGCGTCCTGGCCGACGCCGCCGCCGCCGCCGCTTCCCCCACCGTCCACGGTCCCGGGCCCAGTCACCCCGGTGCCGTCGCCCGAGCTGCTGCATCCATAGGTCTGGTTGATGAGCAAAAGCGCCGCAGCAACGCCGCAAGCACTTTCACTGAACTCGCGCCGGCTCATCCCCAGACGCCGACTCTTCGTCTCGACGATCTCGCGGTACCGAGCCTCGGCCCGGGCGTCTCGTTCGGTTTTCGGCGGCGGACAATATTCGCCGTTCGAGCAGGGCCGAAAGGCGATGGGGGACTGAATCGGGGGTTCGGGTTGGGACTTTTTTGGCCGGTGGGTCATCTCGACCGAGAGTCTGACACGCGAGGCGCCGCTTTCCCCGTGATGATTGATTTCCGGACCATCGACCACGGGGCGTCGTCGACCAGCTCGATTCCTTTGGAAAGCCGGCGAATTCCCAGCCGCGCGAGCAATCCTTCGAGGTCCAGCGGGCTGCCGCGCTTGGCGTGACGGGCCGACAGCGACCCGAGAGTGTTGGCGCCGAGCGCTTCGTCGATGAACGCGATGGTTTCTTCGAGGCCCCAGACGTGTGGCGCGCTCCCACCCCGGGCGAGCACGGCGCGAAGGCCGTCTTCGAGGCCGCGCGCACCGTCGGAGCGGCGTCGGGTTTCGATGTCCGCCAACAACGCCACGAGCGCGCCGCCCCAGTAGATGCCGCTGAAGTCTTGGGCGTCGTCGAGCCCGCCGTTGGTGACCGCGTCCATTCCTTTGCCGACGTTGTCGGCGAGCTCGAGCCAGAGCGCTTCTTCGCTGATCCACCCGGCCCGCGCGCGAATGATCGGCTCGTAGTAGGTCGCCAGACCCTCGTCGAGCCACTTGCCCTCGCGAAAGAACGACGGAAAGCCCAGATGAAAGAGCTCGTGCACGAGCACCCAGTCTCGATGGAGCTCGTCTGCCTGGGCGTGCTCTCCCAGCATGATCACGACGCCGGGGCCGCCGGCCGGCAGAACTTTGCCGAACACGACACGGTCCCGGTCGCGGACCGGGATCAACGTGACCATGGCGTGTGGGACGGGAAACCCGTGCCAGAACGTGGCGACGGCGTTCGCCGAGTCCTGGATCCAGTCGAGCACCGCGCCGTCCGGGGCGTCTATCGGCCGCCGCAAGCGGGCAACCTCGACGGTCGACCGAAGACCCGACGCCCGCGAAGCCAACGCGCCGGGACCAGGTAGCTCGAAGCGTGAAGCGTCGAAGTCACCGAACACCGAGTACGTGCCGACTCGGATCTCGTGCGCGTCGATGATGTAGCTGTCACCCCGACGATCGAGACCGGTCAGAAATCGCCCCGGCCCGGCGTGCACCTCGATGCTCACCGGAGTCTGGCTCGGGACGGGGTCCGGCCGAAGGATCCAACTGGCGACGGGCGCGATGACAGCGCCGCCGGCGTGCAGGGCGATGTCGAAATCTCGATGATCGCGGGCGAGCTCGCGAAGGTCGACGTGATAAGTGAGCGTCGTACCCCGGTCGACGGCGAACAAACCTTCTTTGTCGGCGTCGATGCGTCGGCCAGTGTCGTCTCGAACGTTCGATAGGAAGGGGAGCGTCTCCGGCTTGGACGCCCGGAACCCGTCGATGCCCGCGGCGGTGCAGCGAGCCCGGACGTCCAGGGCGGTCGCACCGTCGGCGAGCGTCGCCGTGTAGTGGCACGCTTCGGCTCGCGCTTCTTTCCCTGTCGGCACTGGAGCCGGTGTCGGACGGCCGCACCCCACGGAAGCAAAAGCGGCGAGTCCCGCGGCGGTGGCGTGCCAGCGACTCATGCCGACGCCGGCTTGGGCTCGAGAGGCGGCGGTTTCGGTGTCGTCGCGAGGCCCATGGCGAAAGCGCGCGTCGCGTACGGCGCCACGAGCCCCGGCAGCCCGGCTTTCGGGGCGAGCTGCCCGACGAGCCCGAACAGCATCACGAGGGTTCGCTCGACGTAGAAATAGCCCTCGGGGTACTCGACGCTGCGCATCACCTCGCCGAGCTTGCCTCGAACGTGCTCGTAGCCGGAGAGTTGCTCGACGGTTTTTCGGTCCAATCGCGAAAAATCCCCGATCTTCACCCCCGAGAGCACCTTCAGGTACTCGCGACCGACACGACGCAAGAGCTCCCGGTCGCCGTCTTCGGCGACGAAACCCATCGTCTCGAGTCCGCGCAAGATCTGGTCGTCGTCTCGGGCGAGCGCGCCCATTACGACGCCCTTCATTCCTTCCGAAAGCGCCTCGGTCACCTCTTCTACGGCTCCGAAGTCGAGCATCACGAGCTGCGGCCCCGGTCGGACCAGGAAGTTTCCCGGGTGGGGATCGGCGTGGAACACGCGCTCGGTGAACATCATTTCGAAGTAGCACTCCACGACCAATTTTCCGACGAGCTCGGTGTCGACGTCTGCGGCCCGTAGCTTCTCGAAGTCCGTGATCTTGATTCCTTCTTCGAAGCTCATCGTCAGCACGCCGGCGTTGGTCAGCTCGTCGATCACGTCGGGCACGATGACGTCTTCGCGTCCGGAAAAGATGCGACGTAGTCGGGCGATGTTCTGCCGCTCGTGCGCGTAGTCGGTCTCGCGATCCAGCACCGCGCCCATCTGGTCCAAGATTCGTTCGAAACGACTGATGCGGATCAAGAGCTTGACCACCGGGAGCACGGAGCGGAGCACCGCCAGGTCGCGGCGGATCAGCTTCTCGATGCCGGGGTAGAGAACCTTCACGGCGACATCGCGGCCGTCCTTGGTCCGGGCGCGGTGCACCTGAGCGAGAGACGCCGCCGCGATGGGCTTCTTGTCGAACGTGTCGAACTTCGAAAGCGGGTCGTCGCCGAGCGCCTCGGCGAGGCGCCCGAGCACTTCGGCGAACGGCCGCGGCGGCACTTCGTCTTGCAGTTTCGTGAGCGCTTCGCCGTAGGCTCGGGGCAGAAAGCTGCCCATCACGCTGAGCACTTGGCCGAGCTTGATGAACAGCCCGCGGAGGTTCGTGAAACCGGTGGCGAGGCGTTCGGCGTTGCGGACGTGCACCCGCTCGAGCCGTGGTGCCAGTCGCTTCTTGCCGACGAGCGTCCTGAGGAGCCACTGCACGGCGTAGGAGACGAAAATTCTCCAGAACATCGCGAGCGCTCGCAGTGATCGGAGCACAGTCTTCGAAGACTAGTGGTCTGACTCGGAAGTAACAATCGCGACGCATTGCCCCAGCGTCTGGCGGCGGGACCGCACGCTGGGCACGAGGCGCGACTTGCCCCTCACCCGGCCGAACGTGCCGGTTACTTTCCGTCGGCCCGATCCCCGGTAAACTCGCTGGCGCGTGACCGTGCCCCCCGTGAGCCCCCCCGAGGAGCCCGCCGCCGAGCAGACCGATGGCCCGGTCTATCGACGAGCGCTCTTCGCCGCGGTGCTGGGCGTGGGCGCGGTTGGACTGAGCATCGTCGTGGGCGACCGCCCGGAGGTGAAGATCGACGCTCTGACGCGGCTCAGCGTCCCTGAGGAGACCGATTTTCGGACGCGGGGACCCAAGCTTCAAGCGGTGACGCTCAGCGACGAGCAGCGCGACAAAGGGTTGAGCGAGTGCACTCCGCTCGACCCCATAGGTCTCGGCCCGTACATGCCCTACCGCAATGTGCGTTTTGGCGGCCGCCTCTTGGTGCCCCAGAAAGGTGGGCACACCGACGACGGCGGCTACGACGTCATCGTGCACTTTCACGGGCACGAGGCTCTGAGAAAGACGTTGGTGCAGGTTGCGCGCGGGGTCGTGTTCGTGGGGTTCGACAAGGGGGTCGGCAGCGGCCCGTACTCGAAGCCGTTTTTGAACCCCGATCTCTGGCCCAAGGTTCGAGCGTCGATCGACGCCGGGCTCAAAGCCGCGAGCGGTGACGACCGCGCGCACATTCGTCGACTCGCGCTGTCGGCGTGGAGCGCTGGCTACGGTGCGGTCAATCGCATCGTCGAACGAGCAGCGGACGACGTCGATGCGGTCGTGCTTCTCGACGGGCTCCACGCCGCGTGGGATCCGGCGAAGAAGCGCGGCCCGACACACGAGTCCGCGATGTCCATGGCGATCCAACCCGTGTTCGACTTCGCCAAACGAGCGCTCGACGGCGAGAAGATCTTCGTGTTCAGCCACTCGACGATCGATCCCGTGGACTACCCGTCCACCCGGCAAACCGCCGACCTGTTGCTCCACCAGCTCGGCCTCGAACGCACCCCGCTGTCGGACCGCGGCGAACGGTTCCGACGCACGGCGACGGTGGACGAGAAGGGGTTGCACGTGTGGTCCCACGACGGGGATGACCAAGCGGCGCATTGCGACCACATTCGGCACATCGCCGAGGTCGTGCGAGACATTCTCGAGCCCGCTTGGGGCACACCGGCGATGGATCGGAGTGTGGAGTCGACGCCCGCACCCAAGCTCGGCACGGTCAAGAAGGAGCCGGCGCTCGAGTTCGTGACCGACGATGGCGCCGAGGTGCCTCGGATCGACGAATTCCCCGACGTGCCCCTGGAACGACAAAAGTCGAAGCCGCCGACGGTCCCGGAGGTGGACCGCGGCGGCCTCGAGCCGATGCCTGTGTCGGGCTGATCAGGCGCCGTTCGCGCGCTTGTTCTTGCCGCGTCGGTTCTTCTTGCCTGGGTGCGCTCCACGTTGCGCCTTTTGCATGTGGGCGCGAGTCTTGGCGTACTGGCTCGGGGTGAGGATCGTCTGGATCTCGCTGTCTTGTTTCTCGCGAAGCGTGACCATCTTCTTCTTCGCGTCTTTCAAGCCGTTCATCGCGCGGGTGAACGCAGCGTCATCGCTGCTGTTGGATTTCACGAGTTCGCGGAGCGCTTTCTTGTGCTCGCGCGCCGCTTCGCGCACAGCCTGGCGCGCGGCAACGTTCTCTTTCATGACGCTCAGAACTCGCGCCTGGGCGGCCTGGGAAACTCCGGCCTTGCCGAGCGCCGTCTGAAGTGCGGCGCGTCGCTGGTTCTGCTTGTTTCGTTTGGCCTGGGCTTTGTTCTTCGCCTTGGCCGCCGCGGGTGGCTTCTGGCCCTTCGGTGGGGCTGCCATCGCGGGCAGAGCGAAGAAGGATGCGGCGACGACGGCGGCGAGGGTGGTCTTGGCGGTCATGGGGAAGGGTCTCCTTTTTGAGGTTCGTGTCACTGAAGGACACTGGGCAAATGCCGGCGCTGGGGCTGCCGTTAATCGAAAAAACCCCCGAATTTCATGGGGAAGACCCCGCCGCCGACTGCGTATGACGCGCCCTTAGTTCAGTGGTCCTGAGGCCCTGGGCGGCGACGGATCCGGCGCCCGGATATACTCCGGGCGCGGTCGTGAGAGAGGTCATCAGACTCAAGCCGGAGGCTGAGAGCGAAGGCTCGCCCACGTGCCGTGTTCGCCATCGCGGCTCGGAGCTCGTTTTTAGCGAAGGCGACTTTCTGCTCGGCCGCAGCCCGTCGTGCCATGTGGTGCTCGACGACCCGCTGGCGTCGCGCCGTCACGCACGGCTCACCGTTACCGCCGGCAAGGTCACCATCGAAGACCTCGACAGCATCAACGGCACGTTCGTCAACGGGGTCCGTCTCGCCGACGTCCCTTGCCGTCTCGACGACCACGATCGAGTGATCATCGGCGGGGACGAGCTCGAGATCTTGATCGGCTCGGCGACGCCGGCGGTGGACGAGCCCGAAGACGTCACGATGGAGACGCTGACTCCCGGCAAGCCTCTCACGTCGACGGTCGATCCGGTCGTCCGAGAAAAGAAACCTCGGCGCGTGGCGTCGACGACTGGCCGCGTCGACGCGCTCGAGCTGCTCGGCACGATCGCCGACAAGGCGCTCGCCATGGGCCACTTCCAGGACGCGGACCGCGTGCTCGGGACGCATCTCCGAAACGTGCTCGAAGACGCGCGTGCGTCTCGTGGTGTGCTGCCGGAGAATCGCGAGATCGTTGCAAAGTATGCGCTCAGGTTCGCCGAAGCGAGCGGGGACGGAGCTTGGTTCGATTTGGTGATCGAGCTGCACCACATCGGCAAAGCGGTGTGCCAGGACGAGATCATCATCGAGCTTCAGGTAGCGCTCGACAAAGTCGACGAAGTCGATCTCGATCTATTGCTGCGCTACATCGAAGGTTTGCAAGCGCTGGATCTCGGCAAGAAAGACATCCACCGGGCCCAGCGCATCGAGGAGCTCGCCGTCGTTGCACGCAACAAGTGCCGATGATGGCCTGATCCGTTGCAGGGGCGACCTGCGCTTTGCCGCGCCCCGACGCTCGTGGGTCCGTGGTAGTGAAAAAAACACGTGAGCGAAAAGACTGAAGAGTCCGCGGCCTCGATCCGGCTCGAAAGGTTGATGCAAGGGTTCGGCATGATCCCGCTGAACAACGCCCTCGGCATCACGATCTGGAAGGCCGAGGTCGGAAAAGCGTGGATGGACCTGCCGTATCGGGAGGACTTGGTCGGCAACCCCGACTCGGGCGTGCTGCACGGTGGACCGATCACCGCATTGATGGACACCTGCTGCGGCGCAGCAGTGTTTGCACGTTTGCGCCGAATGGCTCGCATCGCGACGCTCGATCTCCGCATCGACTACCTCAAGCCGGCGTCGCCGGAAGAGGACGTGCGCGCGATGGCCGAGTGCTACAAACTCACCAAGAGCGTCGCTTTCGTTCGGTGCATCGCCTACCACCGAGACGAAAACGACCCCGTCGCGTCGGCGGCCGGCGCGTTCATGCTCATCGACAAGGCGGCGTAGCGGCGTGTCGAAAAAACGCGCCGCTCTCGACGAAAACCGTGCACGCACGCGTCGTGAGGAAACGCTAGGCAGATGAGCGAGCTCATCAGGTTACTCGAGCACGCTCGACGGTCCGGCGATTGGGGGCCGGTCTCTCGGGCGATTCCCTACCTTGGCTACATGGGCATCAGCGCGGACAGCACGTCCGGCGAGCTCATCGGGAAAATGGCGTTCGAACAGAAGCTCGTGGGCAACCCCGCTCTGCCGGCGCTTCATGGCGGATCGATAGGGGCGCTCCTCGAAGCCACCGCGGTGTTCGAGCTACTTCACGCCGCCGAAACCGTCCTGCTTCCGAAGACGATCACCTTGACGATCGACTACCTGCGGTCGGGCAAACCCGTCGACACCCTGGCGAAAGCGACGATCTCGAAGCAGGGCCGGCGAGTGGCGAGCGTGCACGTGGAAGCGTGGCAGGAGGACCGCGAGCGGTTGATCGCGACCGCCAACGCACATTTTCTCATCGTGCCGGTGAGCGACCGCGCAGAAGCGCCCGAAAGCGTCATCGGCTCGGGCTGAGCTGGTTGCCCGAACGCGGCGCTCATTCCCTCGACGCGGCACTCATTCCCTCGACGCGGCACTCATTCCCTCGACGCGGCACTCATTCCCT
>JAJDAH010000206.1 GCA_029261965.1 Polyangiaceae bacterium | reverse complement strand
TCGCGCAGGGGCGACTTGAGATCGTGAGAAGCGACATAGGCAAAGTCATCCAAGTCTTGGTTCGAACGTTCGAGGACTTGATTGGCCTGCGCGAGCTCGGCGGTGCGCTCGTCCACACGGCGCCCGAGCTCGTCGGCTTTCATGCGCGCTTGGCGGAACGACGAGTAGACGCTACCCAGTAGGCCGGTCAGAACGCAGACGTAGCTCAGCTTCTTGAGCAGGTGAGCGACGTCGAACTGCATGTCGAAGAGCCCGCTCGAGAACGGCATGTAGGCGAGCTGACTAACGAGGCTGACCACCAAACACAGAACGAGCCAGTGCTCGAATTGATCGGTGCGCCAAGCTCCCTTGCGCAAGTACAGCGAAAGGGCCAACGCAAAGAACGCCCCGGGAACGAGCTCTTGCGGGCGGGGCAAGAAGAAGCTCGGATAGTAGGCGGCAGGTAGCGGCGCGAGCACGAAGAGCGTGAACGACGCGACCAGCAGCGCGCCGGCCACGGCGTAGACCGCTTTCTCCGAGATGCCGCCCAAGCGGCGCCCGACCTGCCGTTCGCGGTTCCAGAAAAACCAGCTCAGGCAGAGCAACACCGACAGGTAGAAACGAGATGCCACCCAACTCCACGGAATCAGCGAAGCCAGGTTCGACGGCATGAGCGCCACGACGGCCGGCGTGGTGACGACCGCGTGGTAACCGTCCAGCATGGCCGTGCCCAGAAAGCCCGCGCCGATGAACAGGAACATGTTGTTCTTGTGACTGTAGAAACGAACCAGCGCGAGCGCGCCGACGAACAGCGCGAGCGCCGTGGCGAGGACCTCGAGGCTCGTGTGCACGAAGGCGCTCGTCTTCCACGAGGTCGCCGCGAGGATTGGATAGGCTGCGGACAGACCTAAGGCGAGGAGTACGTAGGTGTACTCTCGAGGAAAGGTGCGATTGCTCCGCGCGTCTTTGACCGGATTGCGATCCTTCGTTGCCGACACCGCCACGCGAGCGGTTGGCAAGTGGACGCCGTCCGTCTGTCCCCGGTCGATCACTTTGATGAAACCCCTGTCGACATCAGACTAAGGTCTTTGTGTCTATTGCGTAATCCGTGGTCCTACACGGGTCGAAACGACCCCCGGCCGGGCGCGCCAAGATCGAACTCCGACCGAGACGTCGGTTCCTGTGGAACGGCCTCACTTCGACTCCGCGCATCATGGCCGTGTGAGTACAATCTCCATGCCACTCTCGAGCGAGCGGAGCCCCGCGCTGCTTCTGCGCGATGTCACTACTCCCGCACGCGGTCATTCCAGACACGCCGGGTCATTTGGACACACAGGGTCTCTCCGACCCTGGCGGAGCGGACCCAAGCGACGAGCACCAGGCGACCGATGACGGCGATGAACGGCGATGCGCCCGGTGCGACGGATGGCACGAGCGATGCAATTCCGGGCTTTGCGCCACACCCGCTGGAGGAACGCCCAAATGGAATCGGTTCAAATGATGTCATCGCAACCTGCACCCATGTCTAGCGGAGATGGCAAAGAACGAGTGCTCGTCGTCGACGACGAGCCTCACTTGCGGGAGGCGTACGCTCGCGTCATCTCCGGACTCGGGTTCGACGTCGAGGTCGCTGTCGACGGCGCGGACGCAGCTCGACGATTCACCCGAGGGGGTTTCGATCTCGTGTTGAGCGATGTGAGCATGCCCGCGCTCACGGGCGTCCAGCTCCTCAAGAAGCTCCGCCAGACCGATCTCGACGTGCCGGTCATCCTCGTCAGCGGAAACCCAACGCTCGATTCGGCCCTCGAGGCCGTCGAGCACGGCGCCACCCGCTACTTGAAGAAGCCCTTCGATCTCGCCGTTCTGAGAGAGACGGTTCGCCAGGCCATGCGAGTCCGACGGTTCGCCAAGCTCCGCCGAAAGCTCGTCGAGCTCGCCGGGGACAGCGCACGACAGATCGCCGATCTCGCCGGCCTCGAACCTAGATTCGACAGCGCGCTCAGCAAGCTCTTCATGGCATATCAGCCGATCGTCCGATGGTCGGATCGCAGCGTGTTTGCGTACGAAGCCCTCGTCCGTTCGAGCGAGCCGACCATTCCGCACCCCGGGGCGTTGTTCGATGCGGCAGAACGCCTCGATCGGCTCTTCGACCTGGGACGCGCGATCCGTTCCATTTGTCCCGATCCGCTGGAGAAGGCCGCACCCGAGGAGCTCCTGTTCGTCAACCTGCACGTGCAGGATCTACTGGATGACTCGCTGTACGACCCCGACAGCCCGCTAGCGAAGGTGTCCGAACGCGTCGTTTTGGAGCTGACCGAGCGCGCTCGGCTGGAAGAGGTGGCTGATGTCAGCGGGAGGGTGAAACGCCTGCGAGAGCTGGGCTTCCGAATCGCCGTGGACGACATTGGCGCGGGCTACGCGGGGCTCACGAGCTTCGCACAGCTCGAGCCGGACGTCGTCAAGCTCGACATGGCGCTCGTGCGAGACGTGCACCTGTCGACCACCAAACAGAAGCTCATCGGGGCCTTCAGCGACATGTGCTCGAACATGGGTGTGCTCGTCGTCGCCGAGGGAGTGGAGACCGCCGAGGAACGCGACGCGCTCGCCGATCTCGGATGTGACCTGCTCCAGGGCTTTTTCTTCGCCAAACCCTCTGCACCCTTCGTGCAGCCCAACTTCGAACTGCACTAGTCCATGACCGAAAACCCACTCGACATCGCTTGGATTCTCATCTGCGCCGCTCTCGTTTTCGTGATGCAGGCTGGGTTCTGCTGTCTCGAAGCGGGGTTGGTCCGGTCGAAGAACTCCGTCAACGTCGCGATCAAGAACCTCGCTGACTTCGTCATTTCGACCTTGGCGTTTTTCGCGGTCGGTTTCGGGCTGATGTTCGGAGCCAGCCTGGGCGGTGTTGCAGGCAGTGTGATCCCGCGTTGGTCCGCGATGGGACCGAGCGAGATTGCATTCTTCGTGTTTCAGCTGATGTTCTGCGGCGCCGCGACGACCATCGTGTCCGGAGCGGTGGCGGAGCGCATGAGCTTTCGCGGCTACGCCATTCTCGCGCTCTTCATCGCGGCGGTCGTGTATCCGTTGGGCGGGCACTGGGCTTGGGGCGGGGCGCCGGGGGCGTCGACCGGGTTTCTCGCGCGTCTCGGTTTCGTCGACTTTGCCGGCTCGACCGTCGTTCACGCCGTGGGCGGCTGGGTCGGACTCGTGGCCACGGTGATGATCGGGCCCCGCGCGGGCAGATTCGTGCCCGGCGCGCCGCCGCTCAGACACCACAGTCTTCCGACGTCGGTGCTCGGCGTGGCGCTGCTCTGGTTCGGTTGGTTCGGCTTCAACGCCGGCAGCGCCCTGGCGGTTACCGATCGCGTCTCGCTCATCGTGGCGAACACCGTGTTGGCGGGCGCGGCGGGCGGCGTGACGGCGTTGTTCCTGACGTGGCGACTGGCGGGGCACCCGAGCGTCGTTGGCGCGATGAACGGGGCGTTGGCGGGGCTCGTGTCGATAACGGCGGGGTGCCACGCCGTGACGCTGCATGCCGCCTTGCTCATCGGGGGGATTGGCGGGATCGTGAGCGTCGTCGTCACGCGCCAACTCGAGAAGCTCCGCGTGGACGATCCCGTCGGCGCGTTTCCGGTCCACGGCGCGTGCGGCGTCTGGGGAACCTTGGCGGTCGCGCTGTTCGCTGATCTGGAGGTTCTCGGAACGGGGCTGAGCCGGGGCGGGCAACTCGGCGCTCAGGCCCTCGGGCTCCTCACGATCGTCGCGTGGGCCTGCCTCAGCGGATACATCTTTCTGCGAGTCGCCCAGCGTTGGATGCCGCTGCGTGTCAGCGAGGACGCGGAGCGGCTCGGGCTCAACGTCGCGGAGCACGGCGAGCGCACCGACATGCTCGATCTTCTGACCGAGATGGAGACTCATCACCAGCGCGGAATGTTCGACCGGCCCGTCAGCATCGATCCGGGCAGCGAGGTCGCGCCTGTGGCCGTTCAATACAACCTGGTTCTCGCGAAGGTCCACGAAGAACGGGCGAGCGCGGAGCAACTGAGGAACCGGTTGCGCTCGGCTAACCGCGACCTGACCGTACTGGCCACGACGGATCCGTTGACGGGGCTTCTGAACCGGCGCCGCACACACGAAGTGCTCGACAACGAGGTGGAGCGGGCCCATCGGGGACTGGCATCGGTCGCGGTGTTGCTCGCCGACGTCGACCACTTCAAGCGAATCAACGACACGTTCGGCCACTCGGCGGGCGATGAGGTGCTGCAAAGCGTCGCCCGTCGACTTGGCGCCATGGTTCGGCCCTACGACACCGTGGCTCGCTGGGGAGGCGAAGAATTTCTCGTCGTGTGCCCCGGCGCCACGAACGAGGCGGCGATCGCGATCGCGGAACGCATTCGTCGTGACATTCACGAGGAGCCGGTGGGGATCGAGGGCCAGGAGTCGGTGAGCGTCTCCGTCAGCTTGGGCGTGGCGGTCTTGCCACCCCACGGTGCCGAGGGCTGGCAAGACCTCGTCGCACGGGCCGACGAAGCCCTCTACGATGCCAAAGCCCGAGGACGCAATCGCGTCGAGCTCGCGAAGGACGTTCGCGAGGCGAAACGACGCTACAGCATGCACGCGCCGGCACTCGGTGCGGGGCCGAGCCTCGCACCGAGCGCGTGAGAACCGTCATACGGCTGGACACTTCACCCGGGGGCGCGCCGGTCAGCGAAAAGTGCGCGGATCGATGGCGTGACGTTTGAACAACCGACGCAGGTTCGAGCGATCGACCCCAGCAATGCGTGCGGCCTCGGTCGAGTTGCCCGAAGTCGCGGAGAGCAGGGTGCGAAGGTAGCGGCGCTCGAATGTGTTCCGCGCGTCGTTGAAAGCGAGCTGGGTTTCGACGACGGCCGAAGGCTCGACCAAAGACGAGCGGCCGAGCGAAGCCGCAGCCGACGACGACTTGCGCACTTCGAGCGGGAGCAGGTCCACGGTTATGGTGTCACTCTGAGCGAGAACTACGGCGCGCTCGATCACATTCTCGAGCTCGCGTACATTTCCCGGCCAACCATGTCCAACGAGACGGTCGAGCGCTTCGGGGTGGACGCCGAGCAGTTCCCTCTCCGCGAGCGCACAGTGCTTTTCAATGAAATGCCGCGCGAGGCTCGGGATGTCCTCGCTTCGGTCGCGGAGGGCCGGGAGCGGGACCAAGATGACGTTCAAACGATAATAGAGGTCCTCTCGGAACTCCCCCCTCTCCACCATGCGCCGTAAATCCCGATGGGTGGCTGCGATGACGCGGACATCCACGGCCTTGGACTGGCTCGAGCCGACCGGACGGATCTCTCCCTCCTGAAGCACCCGAAGCAAACGCACCTGAGTTCGGGGGGTGAGCTCACCAACCTCGTCGAGCAGGAGTGTGCCACCCGACGCTTCCTCGAAGAGCCCACGGCGGGAGCTGATAGCCCCGGTAAAAGCCCCCTTCACATGGCCGAATAGCTCGCTCTCGAGCACGGTTTCGGTGAGGGCGCCACAGTTCAGAGCGACGAACGCGCGTTGACTCCGATCGCTTCTTTCGTGAACCGCGCGCGCGACGAGCTCTTTGCCGGTTCCGCTTTCTCCAACGATGAGCAGCGTCGCGTCGCTCCGGGCCACACTCTCGATGAGTGCGAAAACCTCGCGCATCGGCGGCGACGAACCGATGATGCCCTCGAACCTTGCTGCGATGTCGAGGCGCTTTTCGAGGAAAAGATTGCGGTCGCGCAGTCTCTTGTGCTCGACCGCCCGATCGACGATGGCGATGAGGCCGTCCGGCGGATCGAAAGGCTTGACGATGTAGTCGTAGGCGCCGAGCTTCATTGCCGCGACCGCGGATTCGATGGTGGAATACCCGGTCATGATGATGACCGGGAGTGACGGCCAACGGTCGCGAACGGCCTGCAGGACGTCGAGCCCCGAGGTCTCGGGCATTTTGAGGTCGCTCAGCACCGCGTCGAAGCGCCCACTCCGGGCCTCGAGCTCGGCGAGAGCCCGGTTAGGTAAACAAAACCCCGCGATGTGGCGATCGGACCGAGCGAGTATGCGCTCGGCCACCCCCACCATGTCGGGCTCGTCGTCGATCACGAGAATCGATCGCGCAGCCTGACTGCTCACCTCCCCGGGATTCAGGTGCCCTCCTTTCGAGCTCGGATCGACCTGACGTCCGCTGTCGGCGCTGCGAGGCGAACGACACGCTCGTTTGCACTCTACGCCTCCGAGCCGGAAGGGGTAGGGAAAAGACGGCTACGGACAAAGGCGGGTACGCGCTGGAACCGTTGCTTCTCGACAAGCCCCGCTTTTATGTGTCAGCCGAGCCTACATATTCGTGTTTCGGGCACCGAGCGTCCAGATACCGCAGCGGTTGTCTTACAACACGAGGTCGCGCCGACCCGGCGGGTCATTCTGACCCGGGACGAGGAGACCATTGCTCGTCTTCGCCCCGGCCCGAGCATGGGTCGCACTGGCCGAAACCCCCCGTTTGCTGGCTCAGTGCGAGCAACACGGTCCCGGCCGAGCAGCGGCACATCCAGTGCAATGCGTCCGTTCGGAGGACGTCATGGACACCACGCACAACCCCGCCGCGACCGCCGGAGCCTCGCCGGTCACGCTCGAGCAGCTCATCAGCATCGTTCGTCGCAACGCCAACAGCTTGGCCAGGTCGCGGCCCAACGTCGACGTGGACGACCTCGTGAGCGCAGGCTCGCTCGGGCTCGTGCAAGCGTGGAAGCGAGTCGACCGCCACGATCGAGAAGCGTTCCTCGGCTACGCGGTCACACGCATTCGCGGGGCGATGATGGATGAGCTTCGCCAGATGGATCCGTTGTCGCGCACCGAGCGTCAGCAGGTCGCTCGATTGCGCGGACTGCAGTACGAGACTTCGTGCACCCTGGGACGCCGGGCGGAGGCCGAAGAAGTCGCGGCGGCCGCGGGGATGGACCTCGAGAAATATTGTGAGACACGGCA
>JAJDAH010000205.1 GCA_029261965.1 Polyangiaceae bacterium | reverse complement strand
GCGACGAGGACGGCGACGGCGCGGGCACCTGCGTTCCGCGGTGCGATCCCGCTGCCGGTTTCGACACGTGTCCGCCAGAGCACGAGTGCAGCGCCGCGGTCGGCGCGTGTCTCCCCATCCCGCCACCGCTCGGTGAGCCGTGCAACGGCGCGTGCCGTAGTGGGTACCGCTGCTACGCCGAAGCGGAACCGCCGGGGATCTGCGTGCCGCCGTGCTCGGCGGACGGGGCGACGTGCCCACAGCGTTTCGCGTGTGCCGAACAGCTCGGCGTGTGTGTGAACGAGGGAAGTGAAGTACTCGGCAACGGCGTCGATTCGGAAAGCTCGGGTGGGTGCGCGGTGGCATCGGTAGCGCGTCCGGCGTCCGGCGACCGCAGCACCGCGTGGCTCTGGGCGCTCGCAGGTATCGGCGTCGCCCTCAGCCGACGTCGTCGGCGCGCGTAGCAGGCCGTTCGCCGCCGCCTGTCCCAGAAAAAACCCACTGGAAAAATCCTTCGTTTGTCCGCTCGGGCCGCCGTGCGGCGGCGAACCCCTCGACCCCCCGTCGGCTTGCCCTTACGCTGGCCGGCCGATGGCTAGAACCAAAGAAGACATCGAGGCCTACCTGCTTCGCCTCAACCGGCGCTTCGAGCACGACGGTGACGGGACCTATCTCGTGAGCGGCGGACCCAATCAGCCAGTGACGATCGTCCGCGTGGATCCGCCCGTCGTGCTCGTTCAAGTGGACATCGGCGAGGCGCCAAAGGGTGATCCGGCGCTCGAAGCCAAATTCTTCCGCAAGCTCCTCGAGTTCAACTCGAGCGACCTCGTGCATGTTGCCTACGCGCTGGAAGGCAACGATGTCGTGCTCGCCGCGGCTCTCGAGATCGAGAACTTGGATCTCAACGAGCTCGAAGCGGCGCTTTCCGGGATCGACATGGCGTTGGCCCAGCACATCCCGCTGCTCCGCGAGCTGTCACCGAAGTCCTGAGGATTCGAGAATGGGTATTTTTGCGCGCCTCGCCAGGCTCATCAAAAGCAATCTGAACGATCTGATCAGCCGCTCCGAAGAGCCGGAGAAGATGCTGAATCAGATCGTCATCGACATGAACACCCAGCTCATCGAGGCGAAGAAGCAAGTTGCTGTCGCCATCGCCGATGAGAAGAAGCTCGCCAAGCAAACCGAACAGGAGGCGGCGAACACCGCGGAATGGGAGCGGCGCGCGATGATGGCCGTGCGTGCGGGGGACGACAAGCTCGCGAAAGAGGCGCTTTCTCGAAAGAAAGAACATGCGCAGCTGGTCGAAGCGTACCGAACGCAGTGGGACAAACAGAAGAAGGCGGTCGACCAGCTCAAGCTGGCCCTGAGGGCGCTCAACTCCAAGATCGAAGAGGCGAAGCGGAAGAAGAATCTCTTGATCGCCCGGAAGAAACGCGCCGAGGCACAGAAGGCCATTCAGGAGACGATGAGTGGCCTCAAGAACGCGAGCGCCTTCGAAGCGTTCGACCAAATGTCCTCGAAGATCGACCAGATCGAAGCCGAAGCCGAAGCCGGCGCCGAGCTCGCCGAGGAGTACAGCGGGGATGTGCTCAAGCAGAAGTTCGACAATCTCGAAATGACCGCCGGCGCCGACGAGGATCTGCTCGCGCTCAAGCGAAAGATGGGACTCGCCCCGCCGGAGCCCGAAGCCGAAGAAGCCGCGCCGGTGCGTGTCGACGCTCAAGCCCAAGCCGACCAAGAGTTCGAGGAGCTCGACGACGCCGAGCGCGAAGAGCTGGCGTCGGCGCTCGCCGAGCTCGAGGCGGAGGAGGAGCGCGAGCTCAGGATGAAGCGCTGATCGCCATGTCCCGATCCACTGGCATCTCGGGAGTGGCGAAGGTGCTGCTCGTCGCGTGTCTGGTGCTGCTCGCGCCGGCCGCCGGTGCTGCGCCGCTCGATCCGGTCGATCTAGGCAAGAGCAAAGTGCGCGTCGACGGAATGCTGCGCGAGTGGGGGCGGCTCGTGAAGCTGCAAACGACGATCAAGGGGCGGGCGGGCAAGGACCCTCGCGTTCGCGGCAACATCGGCTACACGGCTTCGCGCATTTTTGTTGCCTTCAAAATCTACGACTCCAAGCTCGTCCGGACCAAGAGCTTCGGGCGTGGAGAGGACCACGCGGTCTTCTCGATAGCGTTCCCCGTCGGCAAAGGCGGGTACAAGAGCTACGACGTGCTCCTGTTCGCCGGGGAGCCCGGAAAGAGCTCCGGCGCGGTGAAGATCGGCGGCCGGACCGTGCCGGGCGCGAAGATCGTCGAAATGGCCATGGAGGGCGGCTACACGCTCGAAGCGTCGTTTCCGTGGTCGGCCTTCCGCGAGGCAAAAACCGTCAGGGCAGGCCTTCGTGCCGCGCTTCGGTACGCGGACGCCGATTCCGTAGGCTCGGTGAGCACCATCATCGCCACGGCGCGCGGGGCGGGCCGCGCCCTGCCGGCGATGCGCCTAGAAGCCGAGCGCGCGCTCAAACTCGGGCTCATCGACAAGGAAGGTCTGAGTGGGAAACCATCCCACCAGCGGTCGGGCAACGTGTCCGGAGACGCCATGAAAGAGGTCGTCGCCGTCTACGGCGGGTACCTGACCATC
This sequence comes from Polyangiaceae bacterium, assembly GCA_029261965.1. Taxonomy (GTDB): domain Bacteria; phylum Myxococcota_A; class Polyangia; order Polyangiales; family Polyangiaceae; genus JAJDAH01. Next base: position 15,207 of record JAJDAH010000205.1, on the reverse strand, counting down.
GTCGGGCCCCGGTTTCGCGGTGGAAAGCAGTTCTACTTCAGCGATCTCAGGGCGCACGCGGTCACTCGCCTCGACCTGGCGGACCTGACCGGCGACGGTCGCGCGGAAGTCGTGCTTCAGAAGCGCGTCGGCAACGCGGACGCGTATCGCGAGGTGGTCGACGTCTTGAGCATCGGCAAGGACGACACGCCGTTTTCAGTTTTTACGCACGAGCTGGCTATCGTCACCAAAGACGGAGAGATCCGGAACCAGCTGAAGCTCGAACGGGGCAAGCGCGGCAAGATAGAGATTTCTCAGGGCAAAGCCGAAGGATTCGACCCGGGCACTTACAGCGAGCCGCTGCCGGGAAACATGGAGTCAGCGCTTCTGCCGTGGCAGACCATCGCGAGTCGCACCTACGAGTGGACGGGGTCGAAGTTCGAAAAAACGGGAGAAAAGACGCAAGAGGCGCGAGTCACCAAGCCGTCGAAAACCGCTCGGGCCCCCAGGGTTGGCCCTCCGCCGCCGCCGCCCCCGCGGCCCCCGTCGCCGGACGAGCTGCTCGACCGCGTCTACGCGCTCTATCGGAAGGACCGCGGCGTTCAGAAGAAGAAACCGCGGTTCGACTTCGTCACCGACGTCGCGGCGGACGGGAAAACCGAGCGTGTGCTGATTCACGGTAAAGACATCGTCGTGTTCGGCAAGGGGTTCTTGAAAGGGACGAGCTACACGTTCCTCACCGCAGGAGTCAAAGACGCCGAGGACATCGCCGACGTCACGGCCCGCGACCTCACGGGCGATGGCAAGGCCGAGATCATCGTGCGCGGCGTTCGGCACACCAAGACGAGCGAGGAGCTCGGCGGAGTCACCGTCGATCGCCACATCATTCTCGTCTACAAAGTGATCAACGACCGAGTGACCCGAATCTTCGGGGCGGAGACCGGCCGTGTACTCGAGGGCAACCGGGTCATCGGCGCGATGGGATTCAAACGCGGCAAGAAGGGGCTGGTGCTCGAGCTTCGCCCTGGCCGGGCGATCGGCTGGACGAAAAAGAGCTATCCGTTCCCCGAGGACAAACAACCCGCCGGCGGCCTCGAACCGCTGCTGCTTCCTTGGGGAACTCTCGGCATTCGGCGCTACGCGTTCGACGGCACCGCCTACAAGCTCGACTGAGCCGCATCGAGCATGAGCGGCGGTTCGTCGAGAGACGCCGGAAGCCAGCGCCGTTCTTCCGCCCGGTAGTCGACCTCGACGTCGAGCCGCGCAAGCACCGAGTAGAAGCCGAATTGGAGTCGGTTCATCAACGCCATGCCCTCGGGGAAGGGCACGAAGCTCCTGTCTTTTGCGAAGATCGTCTGCTTCATTTCGAGCGCGCCGGTGAACAGTCCAGCGACGTAGTCTCGGGTCACGCGAAACGGGGAGCTGAAAAGGGGTTCGAAACAAATTCGAACATAGTTCAGCGCAGCATGTTCGTATTGCCCGCCGCGGGTTCCCATGAGTGCGACGACGGCCGCTCCGAAAGCCGTTTCGTTCTGGTCACAGGCCGCTTGGTGCACCGCGCGGGCAGCGCGGAGGTTCTTCCCCGGTATCGGTTGCACGCAACCGAAGTCGAGAAAGGTGATGTGGTCACCGGCAAACAGGTAGTTGCCGGGGTGGGGGTCCGCGTTGAACATCCCACCGACGAGGTTGCCACGAAAGACGAAACGCCAAACCGTTTCGGCGTGGAACCGACGCTCAGTCTCCGTCCCGGCGCACGCCTCTTCGAACGACAGCCCCTTCGCCATTTCGCTCGTGAGTACCCGTTTTTTCGAGTGCGAGTCGACGACACCGGGGATTCGAATGCTCCCATCCTCCGCGTGAAACCGTAGGAAGCTGCGCTGCCGTCTGGCTTCGAGCTCATAGTCGAGTTCTTCGCGGAAACGCGCCGAGATTTCAGCGAGCACTTGCTTCGAGTTGACCGCTTTGGGTGTGACAGCGCCGGAGATTCGTTCGAGAACGCTCATGTTCGCGAGATCGCTGTCGATGGCCCGGTCGATGCCCGGGTGCTGGACCTTGATGGCGACTTCGCGTCCGTCGTCGAGCACACCGCGGTGCACTTGGCCGATCGAGGCGCTGGCGAACGGCTGCTCGTCCCACTCGCGAAATAGCTCTTCGGGTGGCGCACCGAGCTCGGATTCGATGATCTGGCGAATTTGTGCCGGCGCCGACTTCGGCGCATTGTCCCGAAGCTTGCCGAGCGCGGCTTCATAGGCTTCGCGGTGCTGCTCGGGCACGACTCCGTCGACGTAGCTCGCCATTTGCCCGGCTTTGGCCGCGAGCCCGCGGAGATCCCCGAGAATGTTCGCGGCATGCTCAGCCGCCGAACGCCCGTCCTTCGAGACGAGTAGACTCGCACCGCTGCGCGCACCGACCCGTGCCAAACGCGCGAGCCGTCCGAGCCGGCCTACCGGGAGGGGGTCTCGCGCCATCTCTTTGGTGTCACATGGGGCTCCCGGCGCGATCTGCCAAGCTCAACTCAGCACGGTCAGGTTGACGACCGCCCAGCCGTTCGGGCGAATCACTACCCGCTGCCGCTTGTGGACGCCGCGGACCTTGATGTCGACCCAGTGGGTACCCGGTGAAACGAGAGTTCGTGCCACTGCGATACGGGCGGGGAGGGTGGACCAGCTTCGGGTGTCGGGCGTATCGGCCGCCGTCAGGGTCGCCTGCGTGCCCAGGCTCAAGAGCGTGCCGAGCAACCCCCCACCGCTCGCTTTCTTCGCCACCTGTCCAGCGACGAGTCGAGTCACCAATCGAGTGATGGCCGCAGCGATCACCGGTCCTTTGGCGTGGTCCCAGGCGCGTCGTGCCTCTCGGTCGAGGGCCAATGCCCCCTCGATGTTTTGCCAATCGCCGTCGAGGGCGTAACCCGGCACGCCCCACTGCCCGCGAGGCTTCCCGAGTTCGGGATAGTTCACCCAAGTCACCAAACCCTGCGCCGCGAGACGGTTGGCACGCGCGGCGTTGGTCGGCGCGATGGCATCCGCGGCAAAGGTGAGGGCGAGCCCTATCGGGATGCGCTTGGCCTTCTTGGCGGGCACTCGTCCGAAGTTGACGATGACGAGAATTTCTCCTCGGTCATCCTTTACGGGTGGAGTCGGGGCATCTTCTTGCTCGACCGTGTTCTGCGCTCGTTTCGACGGAGCGTCCGGATCGTCCGGTGGGGTCGTCGGCGGCGCCGTGTCCTTGGCGCTGTCGACCGGCGGCATCTTTTTGATGGACGGACCGCCGTCGGTGGGTTCAGGGAGGGGCGCGTCGGGGGGCGGCGTCGCGTGTTTGCCTTCGGGAGCGGGCTCGGGTGCCGCGCCTTCCCTCAAAATTTTGAGGATGCGCGGCGAGCGGTACGTCGCCTTCTTTGCGAGCCGTCTAATCGGCTCGACCAGAGTTCGATATTCGTCGTACTGTAGCGCCTCGTCGTAGTATCGGAGCGCCTCCTGGGGGCGACCGCTCTTCTCGAAGGTGAAGCCGGCCAGATAGCTCGCCGGACCGTTGAGGTGCACGGCGGGATCTTCGGTCTCCTTGATGAACTTCTGCATGACCGCGAGCCGGCGCGCTTCGATTCGCGCGCCGTTGAGGTCTTCGCGCACGAGGTAGTTGAGCATGCCCATCGTGTTGATCAGGAGCTTCTCGTAGGGCGGTGCTCGGTAGGGCCCGCTGTCGTCGGAGAACATGTACTTGCCGATTTCATCGACGGCGTTGCGTGACAGATCGAGGATCTCCACTTGTTTGTCGGCGGTCTCGAGGTCGCGCGTGCTGAGCTCGTACTCGTGCAGCGCTTGGAGAATCATCGCGCGATCGAGCAACAACAACGCGTTGTCACCGCTCGTTTTCTTCGGGAGGTCCTTGGCGCTGTCGACCCCGAGCTCGTCGTTGATGGCCGCGAGCGCCGCCTTGGGATCGTTGAAGTCCAGCGCGGCGCGGACCTTCTTCGTGCGGGCCGAGTGACCGGCGCAGCCGGAGACGACGAACGCGACCAGCAGCAATGCGAAGAGCTTCGTTGCCGATGTCACGGCGCCTGGATAGCGGTCAGTTGACGATCGCTTTGGTCAGCGATGACTCGTTCTGGAAGAGGATGTCGCTCGTCTCGGCGTCGAGAACCTGCATGAACAGGAAGTACTGAACGCGCCGTTCGTCGTCGAAACGTTCGTCGGCGCTGTAGACCTTGCCGGTGATGAAGTACCGAGCGCCGACTTGCTTGCCCCAGCGCGCTACGTTGTTTTGGTCGAAGCCGTCCGAATACTGCACGCGGACTTCCTCGAGGATGGCCCGCTGATTCTCGTGGCTGATGACACGCACGTGCCCGGCGTTGATGAGACGGGTTTCGACCTTGCTGATGAGCGCTTGGAGCTGGCTGTCGACGTGCTCGGTCGTTTCGTTCCGAAACGGCAGCACCGCAAGGGTGGGTTTGTCCTCGGCTTGCCACCTTTTGATCACTGCCGACTTCTGCATCTCGGTCATGTTCTCTTCGAGCAATCGATCGAGATCTCGACGGTCCAGGCCGGTGCCCATCGCATCTTCGTCGAGCCCCGCGACGTCGGTGTCGCGCACCGCCGTCGGTCCGCAGCCGAAGAGCGGTGCCGTGATGCCGAGCACCACGAATGCAATCAGTGTCCTTTTGGGCCTTCGCATGAATTCACCTCGCTGGCTTTGAAGAACCTTCAGCCGACTGGTGTTTCAATGTTTGCACAAATTCGCCATCGGGGCCGCTAGCGGCGTACGGGGATGATCTGGACCCGCCGATCGTCGCCCTCCCCATCGCTCTTGGTGATGACGCCCTCGAACTTGGCGAGAGCGAGATGGACGACCCGTCGGTCCCTAGGGTTCATCGGCTCGAAAGTGATGATTTTGCCGTCGGTTACCGCCTGCTTGCCGAGGCGGCGCGCCATGCTCGCCAGCGAGCTCTCGCGTCGGCGCCGGTATCCTTCGGCATCCACGAGGATGTGGCGCCGTTCCAAGCCTGGCCGATTGACCACGCGGTTGGTCAGAAACTGAATGGCTGCCAGGACCTGGCCCTTTTTGCCGATGACCCGGCCGGCGTCCTCGCCGTTGATTTCGAGCGCAATCTCGGCCTCTTCTTCGTCGCGCGGTGCGGTGAGTTGGACCTCACATTCCATGTGCATCTTGTCGATGAGGTCGGTCACGAACGCTAGCGCGTCGAGTGAACGCTCGTCATCAGTCGTGTACTCCTCTCGTGGGCGCCGCCGGCCACGGGGTCGGCGGCGGCGTGGCCCTCGGTCGTCGCTCTTCGCTTCGGCCGATTCGTCGTCGTCGTCGCCATCTTCGCCATCTTCGTCATCTTCGTCATCGAAGTCGCGTTCGTCGTCGTCGCGTTCGTCCTCCGAATCGTCATCAACTTCCGAATCAGGCTTATCGTTCAAGTCGTCGTTCGACTCGCTCATGGTTCATGCCCTTCCTTTGCCGAGCAGCGGTGGGCGCTTGGCCCCCGCAGGGTCATCGTCTTTATTGGACTTCTCTTCGTCCTTTCCGGCGGCTTTGCCGCCGGACCGCTTCTTTTTGCCTTTGCCCTTTTTGGGCGCGGGCTCGTCGTCTTTGACCTCGACGCCGATCTCGCTTTCGGCCTTTTTCTTCGACTGGCGTCGCACGTGCCACTCGACGATTTGCTGCTGGCCGATGCCGATGAGGCCGTTGGTGAACATGTAGACCCCGAGCCCCGAGGGCAGCAGGAACATGAACACGATGAACATGCCTGGCATGAAGTAGAGCATCATCTTCTGCTGCGTGGCGTCTCCCTGCTGGGGGATCAGCTTCTGCTGCATGAACGTCGTCCCGCCGATGATGAAGGGCAGAATGTAGAGCGGATCGGGGCTGGAAAGATCCGGAAACCACAGGAAGGGGATGTTGTAGAGTTCCACCGCAGTCTGGAGCGTCGTGTAGAGCGCGAACCAGACGGGCATGCTGGCTACTTGCGGCAGGCATCCTTTGAACGGACTCACCCCGTGCTTTCGCCAGAGCTCCATCTGCGCGAGACCGCGCTGCTGCGCGTCGTCCTTGAACTTCTCGTTCATGGCGTCCATCTCGGGCTTGAGCTCCCGCATGCGCACCATGTTCTTGATGGATGGCAACGTCAGCGGGAAGAGCAGCGTTCTCGCTGTGAGCGTCAGGATGATGATCGCGATGCCCCAGTTCGGAATCACGTCGTAGACGCCGAGCAGGAACGCGACGAGCACCTTCGCAATGTCGCTGAAGAAACCGAGGTCGATGATTTCGCCGACGTGGCGATCGCCACCGCCGACGGCAGCGAGGATGTCGCGCTCCTTTGGACCGATGTAGGTGAGGACGGAGTAGGTCGCTGATTCGTCCGGGGCCAGGTCCATGCCGGGATAAGCCAAACGCGACCGATACATCGCGCCGCGAAGCGGATCGCTATCGGTGCCGCGCTTTTCAATGGTTGCTTGGCACACGGGTTTGGCCGGCGATTCGTCCGGCAGCAATACCTGCGAGAAGTACATGTTCGACACCGCCGCGAAGGCGGGCTCGCCGTCGACCTGGTGCCAGATGCCGTGATTGAGCGGGTTCCTCTCAAACGGGGGCTCCGCGAAATCGTCCGGTTCGAACTTGCCCGGGTCGAGGCGGGTCATTTCCCCGTCCGAGCGCACGCACTCGACGCTCGTCATGAACGGGCTCTGCCGGCCGATGCTCCCCGAGATCTCGGATTCCATCCGCCAAGCGGTCGTCTCGATGCTCAGGGCGATGCGCTGCTTTTTCTTAGAGTGGTTCTTGATCGTCGCTTTGGCTTCGAGCTCGTAGGGGCGGTTAGTGGTCGTGATTTCTTTTCGGACGGTGAAGCCATCGCCTTCGTGGCTGAAAACGCAGCTCTTGCCGTCCGCTTGAACGATCTTCCAATCGAGCGAGTCGAAGGGAACGAGCCATTTGCCATCGCTGACGCCTTCTTCCCCTTCGTTGCGCCAGTGAAACCTCAGAGCTCGGCGAAGCTCGACGTCCGGGGTTGTGGCGAGATCGAGCGGCTGGCCGTCCACCTGGTACTTCGCAGGCCGAAGCCAGAAGTGCTTGAGCGACGCACCCCGGGATCCGAACTGGGCGCGGAACTTCTGCGTCCAAATGTCGCAGATGCTTTCCTCCGGCCGATTCTCCGGAAGCTCGGAGTAGTAGAAGGTGGCGGGCTGCGCTTCCGTCTCGCCGGAGCCGAGGAACTTCGGAAGAAAAGTGAACGCCGCAAACACGGCCAGCCCGATGAGCAGGAAACGCAAAAGTGCAGAGCGGTCCATGATTCAGGCTCGGCTGGGAAGGGTGCTGGCTCGGAGGAAGGCCGAAGCGTCAGGCTAAAGGCGGGGGCTCACGCGTCTGCTTTGGGCAGAGCGTGCACACAGCCTTCGTGATTCGGCGGCAGCGGCGGCGGGTCGTACCCGCCGGGGTGGAATGGGTGACAGCGCATCAGCCGGCGAAATCCTAGCCAGCTGCCACGCAAAGCTCCGTGGTACTCCAGGCACTTGGCGGTATAGCGGGAGCACGACGGCTCGAACCGGCACACCGGGCCCAAGAGCGGTGAAAGCGTCCACTGATAGATTCGAATCAGGAAAATGAGCAGCTTTGCCGCCATTCGAGGTGGGGGAGTTTGCGGGTTTTGCGTGCGTTAAGCCAGCCGGTTTTCCCGGTCTTTGCGTGCCTCCGCCGCCTTTTTCCTGATGGCGCTGGAAACGGCTCTCCATTCGTCGACGACGTCGCCCGTGCAGGAGGTCGACGGCCACCTCCGAACGATGACCACGAGGTCGATGTCAGGGGCCCAGAGATCGCGAGTTGCCCGAAAAGCCTCACGAATCAGCCGTTTGGCTCGGGTCCGGACGACCGAGATCCCAGCCTTGCGCGATGCGGTGATGCCCAGACGGGCGGAGTCTGCTGGGGCCCGCGCGTACAGCAAGAGGATGAAGCGCGCAGTGCTCAGACGGCGCCCGTTTGACTGGATCTCTTGAAATTCCGAACGCTTACGGACGTGTTGGCTCTTCGGAAACCGACCGACCGGCTCCGCCTTGCTCTCTTGGCTCTGGGTGGCGGGGCGCCCGTGGCTGGAGGCGCTCTTCCGGCCTCCCCCCGCGTGCGTCACTTCTTGTAAGCGGAGACCGAGAGCCGCCAGCGGCCCTTGCGACGGCGGTTTTTCAGCACCTTGCGACCACCGGTGGTGCCGTTTCGCTTCCGGAACCCGTGGGTTCGGAGACGGCTCGTATTGCTCGGCTGGAAGGTGCGTTTGGCCATGGCGTTCGGGTCCCTGGGTGACCGGGGGCGGGAGTGAGCCACGCGGCGTGGTCCGCGTCAAGTCTGGCGTCGCGCCCCCAGCGGGCCAACGCATTGCCCTCGCTCGGGTCAGGTGGTACCTCGTGCCGCCATGGCTCGCGAAAACATCCGTCTCGTCTCCACGGCGGGCTCTGGGTACACGTACTACCGCACCAAGAACAAGCGGACGCAGACGAGCAAGCTCGAGCTCAAGAAGTACGATCCAGTCGCGCGAAAGCACGTCATCTTCAAAGAAGCGAAGATGCCGCCGCACAGCAAGTAAGTCGCCTCGCTGACCAGAGCGTCCGCGCATCCGCGCGGAGGGTCGCGCTTGGCGACCAACGCCGACGTCAGTCGCCTTCGTCGGTGATGATGAAGTCGACGCGGCGATTCTTCGCCCGCCCGGCCGCGCTGTTGTTGTCCGCCACCGGCTTGTCCGGTCCGAAGCCTTCGGACTCGAGGCGTCCCGCGTCGACTCCCTTGCCGACGATGTACTTCACCACTTCGGCCGCGCGATCTTTGCTGAGCTTCATGTTCATCGCGTGTGCGCCGCGGCTGTCGGTGTGGCCGTGGATGGCCATCTCCATGCCGTCACGTGCTTTGAGCAGGGCAACCACTTCGTTGAGGATCTTGAAGCTCACCGGCTTGATGGTGCTTCGGCCCGTGTTGAACTGAATCGGCTCGAGCAGGATCAGCTCGTCGCTGCCTTCCTCGCGCTTGATGAGTGACGGGCAGCCGTGCTTCTCGGCGATCTTCGACGCCTTGCCGGGGACCTTCGGGCACTTGTCGACCGCGTCGAGAATGCCGTCGTTGTCCGCGTCCGGGTCGGGACACCCGTCGGCGTCGTCGATGCCGTCGCGGTCTTCCGGCTCGTTCGGACATTTGTCGCGCGTGTCCGGAATACCGTCGTCGTCAGCGTCGGGTTCCGCGGGGCAACCGTCGTCGACGTTCGGAAGTTTTCCATCTTCCGGAATCATCGGGCACATGTCGATGTCATCCGGCAGGCCGTCGCCGTCGCTGTCCGGAGCAGGATCGTGCAGAATCGACTTTCGCCGCGGCTTCGTCACCTGGACGACGTCGGCGCCGCCGATGGGCATCCAAGCACCGACGGAGATGAGCGCCCGAAAATCAGGAGCGCCGTAGCCTGAGCTCAAGCGAGTGCCGGCACCGCCCATGAGGTACCAGCGTTGTTTCTCGTCGAGCGCCAGCCGAATCGAGCCGAGCCACTCGAAGTCGGTGTTCTGCTTCTTGAAGAACTTGCTCTCGCTTCCTGTGAGCGCCGTTTCTTCTTTGGTGATGCCCGTCGTCACCAGGAGCTCGCCGCCGATGCGGACCTTGTCGTCCCGTAGCGGCAAATAGGCTCCCGCGGTGATGCGCAGGTCCGAACCGAGTGCCAGGGTGTTGTTGTTCCCTCCGAGAGCCCGGCTCGGGCGGAAGTGCGGGCCGACCGTCCCAGCCATGATGAACTTCTTGAAGTCGAATTCGCTCGATCCGTAGATGTACCCCGTGACCACGTCGTCGCTCGCGAAAGCGTCGGAGTTTCCGCTCGGGAAGAAGATCGCGCCTCCACCGCCGAGCCGAAAGAGCCCACTGTTCGATTGCCAGGCCAACACGCGCGCATCGAGGCGGAGGTCCGACACCGCGCTACTTCGGTCGAGGCCCGTGCCGATACCGAATCGCAGCGGATCCGCGTCGCCGTTCTGGAACAACACGATTGGCAGGGAGATGTTCACCGCGAGGCGCTCGAAGACTTCGATGCCGCCGTGCAGGTACGTGATCATCCGGTTGTTCAGCGGGTTTCCGATGTCTTCGAGCGTGCCGGGATTGCTCGTGACCGTTTCGTCCCTCAGAGAATGCACCGCGTAGCCGAGCGCCCACATTCCATAAACGCGGGCGCTTTCGTAATGCTTCGGGCGCCAAACGTAGAAGCCGTCGTCCGGGTCACCGCTGAGCTGTAACCGATCGTGGTACCAGGTCCGCGATTGCGCCTCGGCGGGTCGGCCGGCGCTCAGCACGACTAGCGCTAGCGCGACGGCGATGAACGGCCGCAACAGCTTGGCGGCCGTCGCGCCGCGCGATCCTTCGACTTGGGCCCTCCAAAGGCGGCGCCGGCAAGATTCACGCATCAGATGGCCGCGACCCTACCGCGAATATCCTGAGCATTTGAAGCTTGCCCTCGCCGTGGGCCAACCCCCCGGAAGCCCCCGGGTTTTCAGGTTTTCTTCAAAGATCGGCGAACACTTCGCATACCCAGAAACTCCCATCCCCGGCGCGCACGACACCGATGCCAATCGTGTCGAACCTCGGGTGAAGGGAGTTGCTTCGGTGGGAGGGGCTGGCCCAAAGCACCCGGTGCGCTCGACCGAGAGTGCGGGCGTGCGCGACGTTCTCGCCCGCTGCGATGAATTCCACGCCCGCTCGCTGAACCCGGGCCTTGGGATCTCCGTGGCCGACATCATGCGCCACGCGACCGGCCTTCATCATGGCCGCGGCGTGCGCACGCGCGATCTCGTCCAGCCGCGCATCGCGGACCAGCGCGGAGACCCCCTCTTCGCGCCGGGCGGTGTCGAGCATGCGCTGCATCGCTCGGGCCATCTGGTCCGGTGAAGTCGTGTTGGTGCTGTGCTCTTCTCCTGGAGCTTGCTCTTCGTCGTAGCTCGTTGGGGACGCCGTGCCTACTCGCACGAGCGCCTCGGCCACGGGTCGGGGCCCCTCGGACACCGTGGCGAGCAACTGGACCCGCCAGAGTCCGTCGGCGTCCGCCGAGAAGGTCGCTTTGACGTTCGAGCCCTCGAGCGATGTCGGCACGAAGACGGGCACGCCGCGAGGTCCGAGCACCACGACCTTGGCATTCGTGGCTTCGAGCAACAGCCGGGCGCGGATCGGGATCCATTGGCCCGCACGGGCGCGCGTCGGTATCGGTTCCACGTCGGCGAGCACGTCGGCCACGACAGCGCCGACGATCTGACGTCCCTCGGTCGAGCCGAAGCGGCGAATCCCGCACCGTCGCGTCCCCACCGCGTCGTCTTTGTCGAGCCAAGCTCGAAACCGCTCGAGCACGCGTTCTTCTGAGAGCTTGTTGCCGTCGATGGCCCAGGCGCGGGGCCAAACGTAGGGCGCCCCTTGGGTGCGAAGCGCGAACACGAGCTCGGGGCCGTCGAGATCGGGCAAAGCGCGTTCGACACGCCGCGCCACCGCCCCGGCGACGGACTCCATCGCGCCGTCGGCCTCCCCGCAGACTCGCAGAAGATTCGGAGCGTTGGCGCGCGACACCTGCGGCGAACGTGTTCTCGACTGCCACACGTAGCGACTCGGGTTTTCGTCGAACGGAAATTCGCGCGGGACGGACTCTTCTTCGTTGGTGTCGTCGGTGTCGGTGAATCGGCCCGCCAGCGGCGGCTCCTTCGGGCCCAGGTCCTCGAGCTTGCCCTGCCCCGCGCACGACAGCGAGGCGCAAGCACCGAGAACAATCGCGCGCGAGCCGAGGGTCACGCGGATCGTCGCCTACCTCGGAGCGACGACATGGGTCATCACGTATTGCACGACGGCTTCGTGAATGTCGTCGGGGGCGACCCGCAGCCACTCGGGGCGGTGCGCGCCGATGAGCTCGAACAAAGCGTACTCGTCCAGCATGCCTTGTTCAGCGAGCGCCAGCAGCTGGTCGGCGTTGCCGTCGCCGCGTCGCGTCGGTGGGCTCGGCGAAACCGGGGCTTGAGGCGGCGCCGCGGTTGGGGCCGGGGCGTGCGGTCCGGCGTCCGCGCCGGCTGGGGGCGGGTCGACGAAAAATTGCGGCGCCGACGTTCGCGGTGGCGGCGGCGCGTTCGGCGGCGGCGCGCTCGGGGGACCTGCGGTCGGAGGATCTGCGGTCGGAGTCGGAGCCGTGGACGTATCGGCGGGCGCGGGTCTCGCGGGGGGGTACGGCGCTTGGGTCTTGACCGGCCGGCTGACGTCGATGTTCCCGCGGTGCGCCCCCAACATCGCCTCCAGGCAGAACAGCTCCTCACCCACCGACGGGTGGTAGGGAACACCTTCGGTGAATCCGAGCATGTCTCGGCGCATGCTGGGTTCGTGTCTGACGAGCGCGCGGCACGCCCCGTACGCCACCGAGCCCATGGCGGGATCGGTAACCACGTGGATGGCGCCGCCCGCGCCGACTCCTATGAACGCCGTTGGCGGACTCGGTCGCGCCAAGACCCTCCCGATTCGACCGGCGGATTGCCACGCCTTTTCCGAAGCGGGGTAAAGAGCCAGTGCGCGGGCGATCGCCACGCGGGCGGGCTCGGTTCTGCCGCTCCGCGCGAGAATTTCGGCCATCATTCGATGAGCATCGGGGAACCGCGCGTCGATCTCGAGCGCGGTTCGAGCAGCTTGGCTCGCTCCGGCATCGTCGCGTTGGGCGGCCAACGTCTCCGCTAGCGCGATCCAAAGCGCGGGCACGTTCTCGGCTTGCTCCGCCGCGCGGCGGAACGCGGTCGACGCCGCCCCGAGGTTCCCCGCGCCGAGCGCCCGGTTGCCTTCATCGACGGTGGCCTTGAGCTTCGCGCCGGGGGTTGCCCAGGCGAGTGCGTACGAGTTGCCCTTTTTCGTGACGCGCACCCAGCGGTCCGGCTCCGGTGGTGGTGGTGGTCCGTACTGCGCCACCAGATTGGCGATCTCTTCGTTCGTCGATGCGACGACGTACAGGCGCGGTGACTCTTCGAGCCAACGCGCGACGGTTTGGGTCGCGGTACCCAGCCGGGCGGGGTCGAACGGCGGCGCGGTGGCGTAGGCGAATCGGTCGAGCGCCGGATACACCGGGCTTGCCGCCGTTCGCACCGCCATCGATCCTGAGCTTTCGAGCACGCGGCGCTGCTCGGGTGTGTCGGCGGGGAGCCAATCGGGCCGTTGGCCCGGACCCGCACTGCCCAGCTGAGGGCCGACCGATGGGCCTGGTGCGCTCGTGCGGGTGCGCTCGTTGCAGGCGCCCGCGGCGAGGATGAGGCTGGCGGCCAAAGGCGCCGCGAGGCTCTGAGCTGCCCACCCGGCCATGGGTGCAATCCTAGCATCGCTGGCGCCCCGAAGACGGCGCCGAATAGCAGTTTATGCATGCCCGGGGGCTACCGAATTCGACCGCCGCACGGCAGGCTGATAACTTCGGCCAAACGGGATGGAGCGCATCACGACACCCGTCAAGGTCGGGATCTTCACGGTCGTGACCCTGGCGGCTTCCTTTTTCATCTGGCAATTCGTCAGCAAGACCGCGAAGACCGGCGACGGATATTCGGTCTACGTCTTGATGGACGACGCGGTGGGCGTCGCGAAGCACTCCCAGGTCCGCGTCGCCGGCATTCCCATCGGCCACATCAAGACGGTCAAGCTCGAGCGCGGCAAGGCTCGGATCGACATTGCGGTTCGCGACGACGTGCCGCTTTTCGAGGACGCCACGGTGGCGAAGGTCAGCGCGAGTCTTTTGGGAGAGTTCTTCTTGTCCGTCGCGCCGGGCACCGACGGCAAGCGGCAACTCGAAGACGGGGACCAAATCGAGACGGTCATCGAGGCGGCCACGACCGATCAGATTCTCAAGGACGTGGCGCACATCACCGATCGCGTCAAGGAAATCGCCGACAGCCTCGCGAACTCCATCGGCACGCAACAGGGTGAAACCAACATCCGCGACACGCTTCAGAACCTCGCGGAGGTCACCGACGCGCTCAACCAGACCGTGCGCGAGAACCGCGGAAGCATTCGCAATATCCTCGTGAACCTCGAGGGCATCACCGCGCAGAGCGGACCGCAGATCAACAACATCCTGAAAGACGTTCGCGCCGTCACGACCGAGGTGCGCGAGCTCGTTCAGAAGGCGCCCACCGAGAACGAAGAAGACTCGGGGGAAGTTCGGCAGATCATCGACAAGATCAACCGCGCGAGCACCAGCCTCGAAAATACACTCAAGAACGTCGAGAGCACCACCGGCCGGATCGACCGCGGAGAAGGCACCATCGGACGGCTCACCAAGGACGAGAAGCTCATCGACGAAGTCGAAGGCGTCGTGGAGGACGTCGGAGCCTTCGTCGGAGGGCTATCGCGACTACAGACCGTGGTGGGCTTGCGCACGGACTACCAGTTTCTCGCGAGCACGGTGAAGACGTTCGTTTCGCTCCGGCTCCAACCTCGCGAAAACAAGTACTACCTCGTGGAGCTCGTCAACGATCCTCGAGGCAACACCCGCATCGAGCAGATCAACGTCGAGACCAACAATCCCAACGACCCGCCGTCATTTCGGGAAGTGCGCACCACAACGACGAACAAGTTCCGGTTTTCGCTCCAGTTCGCGCAAAGGATCGGGCCGCTCACGGGTAGGTTCGGCATCAAGGAATCCACGGGAGGTCTCGGGCTCGATCTTCACCTGCTCGACGACCGTTTCGAGCTCGAGCAAGACCTGTTCGGTTTCGGAGAGCTCGTCGTTCCCCGGTGGCGGATGACCCTCGGCTACGAGTTCATCCGACGGTTGTGGCTGCTCGGCGGTGTCGACGACATTCTCAGCCCCGAGCGACGGGACTACTTCATCGGGTTGCGTCTGCGCTTCAATGACGAGGATCTGAAGACGATTCTCCCGTTTGCGCCGTCTCCCTGAGCCACGGCCCATTCGGGAAGAGAACTCGACCGGCCGCCGTAGTAACATCGCCTGAGCCATGCCCGGTCGTCCGACAGTAGCTCGCCGAGTCAAGAGGGCTCGCCTTTCCATGATGTTGTTGACCGGCGTCGGGATCTCGAGCTGCGCGATCTCCTTCGACGGGTACGAGTTCGATCCCGACGCGGACCTCGGCGCCTCGGGAAGTGGAAACAACGCCGCCGACGGCTCCGCGACCGGGGGCGGCGGGGGAGTTGGTGGCAGCGGCGGCGCTACCGGCGGTACCGGCGGCGCTACCGGCGGTACCGGCGGCGTGCCCACCGGCGGCATGG
>JAJDAH010000204.1 GCA_029261965.1 Polyangiaceae bacterium | reverse complement strand
ACGATCGAGCCGGACAGTCGTGTGGAGCAGGGCACGTCTATCGTCCTGCACCTCAAAGACGACGCGAAGGAGTACCTCGACGAGTTCACGCTGCGCCATCTCGTGCGGCGCTACTCCGACTTTCTCGATTACCCCATCGAGCTCGATGACCCGAAGAAGGAGCCGGAGACTCTCAACGAGGGCAAGGCGCTTTGGCAGCGGCCGGCGTCCGAGGTCACCCCTGAGCAGTACGAAGAATTCTACAAACACCTCACCCACGACTTCGAGGCGCCGCTCGCGTGGCGGCATTTCCACGTCGAGGGCACGCAGATGTTCTCGGGCCTGGTGTTCGTGCCGAAGGTTGCGCCCTTCGATCTGTTCTTGCCGGAGACCAAACACGGCGTGCGGCTCTACGTGAAGCGCGTGCTGATCATGGAGCATTGCGAGGAGCTCTTGCCCCGCTGGCTGCGATTCGTGCGCGGCGTCGTGGACAGCGAGGACCTGCCGCTCAACGTCTCGCGGGAGATCCTCCAAGACTCGAAGATCGTGCGAATCATCAAGAAACAGGTGAGCAAGCAGGTGCTCGACGCGCTGACCGAGACCGCGGATACCGACGCTGAAAAGTACGACGCGATCTGGAAGGCGTTCGGCCCCGTGCTGAAGGAAGGGCTGCACTTCGAACCCGACCAGCACGACAAGCTCGCCCCATTGCTGCGTTACCCGAGCAGCGCCGGCGACGGCCTCGTATCACTCGCCGCCTACAAGGAGCGCATGCCCGAGGGTCAGAAGGCCATCTTCTACGCCATCGGCGAAGCGCTCGATCAAGTCCAGAACAGCCCGCACCTCGAAGCGTTCCGCAAGAAGGGTTTCGAGGTGCTCTTCATGACCGATCCGGTCGACCAGTTCGCGATTGCCGGCTTGCCCAAATACGACGGGCTCGACCTCGTGAGTGTCAACGACGCGAATCTCCAGCTCGACGGAGACGACGACAAGAAGAACGAGGCCCGCGACGGCGAGCTCGCCGAGCTTCGCGACTACATGCGCACGCACCTGCAAGACCGCGTGAGCGAAGTGCGGATCTCTCACCGTCTCACCGAGTCCCCCGTGTGTCTCGTCGTCCCCCAAGGCGGAATGCAACCGCACATCGAGCGCCTGCTCCGCAACACCCAGAAGGACATGCCGCAAACCAAGCGTGTCTTCGAGCTCAACCCCGACCACGACGTCATCCAGAACCTCGAATCGCTGCGGATTCGCGACTCGAAGAGCGAACAACTCGCCGAATGGGTCGACGTCTTGTTCCAGCAAGCCCTGCTCGCCGAGGGTAGCCCCGTCGAGGACCCGGCCAAGCTCGCCGCAAAGCTCACCTCGTTGCTCACGGACGCCACCCGCTCCGCCGTAGAGGCCGCGAGCTCCTGATGCCCGATTGCTCGAGAGTGGCTAAGGCGCTTTCGGTCCGGTCACCGTCTCTTCGCGGAAGTTCGGATCCGCCGCGATGTCGGCATCTTTGAAAAGCACCGGTCGCCGCATCTCTTGGGAGAACAAGCGGGTCTGGTCGATGTGGAACTCCGAGTCCGGATCCGGGCCCTGCGAGTAGCTGACCACCGACACCGCCTCGGGGCCATCTGGGGTGAGCTCGGTGATCATCATCGTGCTGGCTCCAACGCTGATGACATAGCCGTCGGCGCTGAGGCCCGACGTGCTCACGGTCTGGCTGCGCTCCGTTTTCGGCAGGAGCGTGCCGGTCGAGTTGCCAAAGCCGACGATGTTGAACGCGCCTTCGAGTCCGCTGCCTCCGTGGATTGGGATCTTCTCGCCGCCGCGAGGCGCGTTTTGCGCGTCGCCGAGCGCGGCGGTGACGGTGAGACCCGCGGCTTGAATGTTCAGGACCGCTTGGCCCAGCGCGACGAGCACTGGGTCGGGGTCGACCGCCGGCGCGGGAGCGAGAGTGTTTGGCGTGGCGACCGGGTCGTCCGCGTCGAAAGCGACGGAGAAGAGCGTCCCGGCGTCTGCGACCTCGCCGCGAAACCCTTGCAGAAATTCACGCCAGACGATGGCGCCGACGCTTTCGAGGTCCAGGCGTCCGTCCCAACTGGTGATCGCCGCACACGCCGGCCCGACGTCGACCATCTGCCCACCCACGTCGACCATCGCGACCCCGGCGCAGCGCGCGGCGACTTGGTCCTGGAGCAGCTCGGAAATGGAAGCCCGGTTGTTGAACTGTATGGCCTGAAGCTCTTCGAACGAAAACTTGCCGTCACTGCCGGTCGTCGTACCAGCGCCGCTCTCGGTCAGCATCATGAGATTCATTCGTGTGCGCGGGCTTCGCGGCGTGCGCTCTTTGCCGAACAAAACACTGAAGCCCTCGAGCGGCGCCGAAGCGTTGGAGAGCCAGTGCGAGTCGTTGGCGTTGCCGACGTAGTCGGTGCGCTCGAGAACTGGGGATCTCGCGATCGAAACGATCCCGGGCGCCGCGGCGCCGTCGTCGACCCACTCGTTCTTGGAGTCGCTGCCGTTCAGGAGCGTTGCGCCGTTGGAATCCACGGCTTGGGTCAGGAAATCGTTGGCGAGCGCGTCGTTCAGGTCCGCGAGCGCTGCCGCGCTGAGATTCGGAGTCCGAGAGGCATCCATGTACAGAGCGTTGCCCTGGTCGTCCGCGGCCATGGTGTTGACCCACGGCAAACCGTGAATCCGCGTGCTCATGTCGACCAAGTCCGCGACGCTCGTCGCGCGGTTCATCGCGAGGAACTGATCGGCGATTGCGAAGTTTCGCTCGTTGGCGTCGCGGATCGAGTAGCCGACCGCGTCGGTCCAGCCGCCGAGCAGGTCGATGTTGACCATCGGCCCGTAGTGCGACCGCCAGAACGTGCGCTTCATCTCAGCGAGCGAACCGTCGGCTTGCTTGACTTGGATTGACTCCTCCCGCGACGTCATTTGGCGCTCCGCACCGTCGTACAGGTATTTAGTGGGATCCCCCGGGACGAGATCCAGGCTGTAGAGCGTGAAGTGGCGCGCCGAGGTGACGGTGTGAGTCCACGCCACGTGGTCGTTGAAGCCGATGTTCACTATCGGAACACCGACCAGTGACACTCCGTAGACGTCGGTGTCGCCGGGGATCGTCAGGTGCTTCTCCCAGAAGCGCCGGTTGCCTTCCCAAGGAAAGTGCGGATTCGACAACACCATGGCGTTGCCGCTTTCGCTCATGTCTTTGCCGATGGCCCACCCGTTGCTGCCGAGCTGTGAGTCACCAAGGCTGGGGAACGGCTGCGAGCGTTGCGGGGGGGGCAGGTTCTTCTGTGCCCCGGGAGGTTGTGCGTCCGCGACGAAGTCGATGAACGGCTCGATGCTCGCGGACAGAGCGAGCAGGTAGTAGTAGGCGAACAGATCTTCGCTCGTGATTGGCTTCACCCACTCGGCGCCAGCGCATTGGCTGGGCAAGTTGTCGACGCCAGTCTCTTCGAGGTACTGGTTGTAGCCGGCGACGTAACCGGCGATGCCATCACGAAGCTCCGGCGAGATAGCGTTCAGTCCTTCTCTGCCGACCTCATACACCTGTCCCGCGAACATCCCGAAATCTTGGGTGATGTTGTCGTCGTCGGGGCCGGGGCCGAAGTACATCGAGCGTTCGCTTCGCACACGCACGATTTGGTCCGCGATGATGCAGATGTTGAAGCGCGCTTCGGCGATGGCGGCGCCGAACCCCACGTTGGCCAAGTCGGATCCCGTAATGTGGGGGATGCCGTGGCTCGTCCATCGGATGGTGGCCTCGTACTCGCCGCCAGCGGTGGTTCCGCCAGCGCCCGCCGCGCCGCTGGATCCACCCGCGCCGCTCGTGCCGCCCGCGCCGCCGGTCGCCCCGTCTCCCTTTCCGCCGCCACCGCAACCTACCGCGAAGAGCAAAACCGTTCCAACGAGACCCGACCGAAAGGCGAATGAGCGCATGGCACTCTTCTATGATGGCCTCACGCAGTCTGTCCACCGGCGAGCAACTCGAGCTTGCGGCCGTCGACTTTCACCAAACGCCAGAACTCACTTTGGCGCGACCGGAGGGCAGGCGTAAACTCGCTAGCGGCGAGCGACACGGCCAACGGGTATCGCTTCTCGCGGCTTCCGTGGCATGGATCGGCGATGCCGCGGACGACGTATTTACTCCGCGCGGCACCGAGGTTCGCCGCGCTTCTCATCATGACGGCCTGCGTTGCCTCTCCAGCGCCGCCAAACTGTCCGGACACGTCGGCGAGTGCGCCGGCGGCGCCGCCGAATGGCGCCCCATCACGAGGCGAAACGTCCGATGACGCGCCCAGCCAGCCAGCGTCGCTGCTCGTGGAGCTTCGCGCCGCGTCCGCCCATCCCGCCAAACTCCACGTTCGGCTCACGGCGACAAGAATCTCGGCGACCGTGTGGTCCTTCGGCCGCGTCCCCGACAGTCCCGTTCTCGATCTGTCGGCTACCGACGCCGCGGGCCCTGTCGAGGTTCACGAAAACCAGAACAGACTCGAGCTCGCTCGTGCACCGTCGGGCCGGCTCGTCATCTCCTACACCTTGACCGCTCAGCCTTTCGACGCTGCGCGCCCACTCGCTACCGCCGTCGACCCGAATCGCTTGCGCGTGTCGGGAGAGTCCGTCCTCGCGCTCCCCGACGACTACGAAAGTAGACCTCTTTCGGTCACGGTACGCATCGACACCAAGATGTACCCCGACGCCAACATGGCCGCGTCGAGCCTCGGGGTGGGACACGAGCGGTCGCTCGAGCTGACGATGGCGGCTCTCCGTCGCGCGTCGTTCATCGCTGGGCCCATGGGCCACGCCAAGATGAACGGCCCTGAAGGGCACGACGAAGCCGCCTGGCTCGGCTTCAGCTCGTTCGACCCACGCAGCGTCGCTGCAGAGGTCGCGGGATTTCGCACCGGCGCGCGCGAGTACTTCGCCGCCAAACGTTCGGCACCGCTGACCTTGCTCATCGTCTCCGACGGTCGAGCTGCCGGCCAGTTCGACGCCGCCCGCCGCACGGCGAGCGTGCTCGTGCACGTCGGCGCGTTCCAGAAATGGACTGCCCCGATTCGCATGACGGTCGCGCACCAAGTCTTGCGAGAGTGGATGGGCGCCGAGCTCGCGCTCGTTCCCGAAGAACTCGAGGAGGTGCGGACGCTCTGGTTCACCGAAGGCGTCACCCGCTATCTGGCCCGAGAGCTCCTGTGGCGGTTCGGTCTGCTCGGGCCAGAGGAGTACCGCGACGAAGTCGAAGCGCTGCTCGCGCTCGTCGCCACCCATCGTCGTCGAAACGAGCCCAACGAGAAGCTCGTTGGGCTTGGTGGTGACCCGACCCTCGTCGTCGCCCGAGGCGCCCTCTACGCCACCCTCGTCGACCGCGCGATCAAGATACGCTCGAACAACAAGGCGTCGATGAACGACGTTCTCCGGAGTCTCTTCGCTCAGGCCCGGACGAAAAGGGCGCCGCTCCCCGAAGCGGCGTGGCACGCCGAGATCGAAAAACACCTTGGCGCCGGCGCCTCGGACATGCATCGGCGTCACATTTCCGAAGGGAAGCTCGTCGATCTCGAGTCAGCAGCGATTGGCAAGTGCTTCCGTCGCGTGCCCAAACGCTACGACATCTTCGGCCTCGGTTTCGAAACGGTTGCCAAGAAAGCAGCCAAGGTCGACCCCCGCGGTCCAGCGCACCGAGCGGGCGTGCGTGAAGGAGACGAGATCGTCTGGCTCAAACACGACCCCGGCCGCACCGACGTCGACGCCCGGATCCGGATCCGTCGCAACGGCAAGACGACTGACCTCACCTACCGCCCCATCACCGGTACGCTCCCCGGCTACGGGTTCACACGCATCAAAACCGTACGCGACGAAGACTGTCGAACCTGAGAGATCTGTTTCGGAAGCAACAAACAGACCGCCCGTGGTCCTCCGGCGGGATGTAGTGGTTGACGCTGTTTCGACCGCGAGCTACCGATTTCTCGTGGGCCGTAGAGGAGTCACTCGCCGCAGTGTGATGCTGGCTACCGCCGTCGCTGTTGGAGCCACGGCGTGCGGTATCATCCGTGGCGACTACGTCGTGCACACGCCGCGCGACGTGCAGTTTGCCGACGGGCGGGTCGCCTTCGAAACTGCGCTCCGGACGATACGCGAGATGGGGTACGCCACGGCCCATCAAGATGACGCCAGAGGGTTCCTTCAGGTCGAGGCGAAGATCCCGCGCCGTGTTCGCGGCTCGTTCATCACGGTGCAAGCGTTCGACGACGGGCACCTTCGCGTGAGCGCGGCGGGTCGCCATGTTCATGGCAGCGAAGTGCTCGCAGAGCTGCATGAAGAAGTCGACGAGATCGCCAGCGAGCTCGCGTGGCGAGCGGCGGCGGCGCGCTAGAGGTTCTGTCTCAAGATTAGCAATCGTAACCGCCGCCGCCCTCGGGGTGAGGGCCGCCAGCGGTTGCGGGTCGCCACTGGCTGAGACGCGGCACTAGGTCGCGCGAAGCCAACCCAGCCCAAGATGCGGGGCTTTTCTGGTTCTTCACCATCCGAGCGTTCCGGGCTCTCCCTTGAACGGACCAACAATCTCCGAGGTCACCCACCCCGCGTAGAAGCCGCCGGGTTGTGGGGACACGCGCTCTCCCGCCACCGTGCATTCGTCGACTCGTTCTGGGTAGAACGCGAAGTAGTCGAGCAAGTCTCCGAAAGGGGCGAACGGCTTCGGGTAGGTCCAGGTCGCATCGGTTGCGACGCGCGTGCCCGCCTGAATCGAGTAGTAGTGGGCCAGACCCTTCCACTCACAGACACTCGTAGTTGCCGATGGGCGTAGCAAGTCGATGCAAACGTCGGCCTTGGGCAGATAGAAGGTCGGAGGGCTCGCAGTTTCCAACATCCGGAGCGCGCGACGGGTGCTAGCCACGAGTTGGCCTCCGAGCTTCACTTCCACCAGGCGAGTGTCACGGTCGATTCGCGGGGGTCGGGGATAGTCCCAGACGGATTCTTGGCCTGGCCCAGCGGCCTGGATGCGCGGCGGTCGGGGCGCGGACTGCCACTTCGTTCGCGCTTCTTCCCAATCTTCCTTCTTCACTTGGAGATTTCTAAGTCGGAACTGGCCAAAGTCATCCCCGATTCGCTTGACCCGGCCGCCGAAACGGCCGTAAGCCACGGGACGACATGGCATTCGAGCTCGAGCACCGACACGACTTCTCCGCCGAGGACGCGCGCGCACGCATCAAGGCCCTCGGCGACTATCTATCGAACAAACATGGTTTGAGCGTCAGCTGGAGTGGGGACGACGAGGCGCGCATCACCGGAAAGTACCTCGTCGTGACCATCGAAGGCACGGTCACTCTGGCCGACGGGGTGGTGCGGTTCAGTGGGAAAGACCCAGGAATGCTCTGGCGTGGAAAAGCCAAGGACTACCTGTCCGGCAAGCTGAGCAAATATCTCAATCCAGCGACGGCGGTGGACGACCTTCCAACCGGCTGACGGCGACCGCGAGCATCGGAGCGCATGAGCTGGCATAATGGGCTCATGAGGATGCGTTCTTTCTTTGGTGTGGCGGTGATGACTGGGGCGGGCTTGATGCTGGCCAGCGCGTGCGGGGGCAGCGCTTTCGGGGTCGACTCGAACGATGGCGGCGCGGTATCTGACGGCAACGGCTCGGGCGGCTCCGCGGGAACTGGGGCCGGCTCTGGAGGATCGGCGGGTAGCTCGGTTGGCGGGGCTGCCGGCGCCGGAGGTTC
>JAJDAH010000203.1 GCA_029261965.1 Polyangiaceae bacterium | reverse complement strand
GCTCGAGTCGACGTCGTATGCTTCGCTTCATCTGAAAAGCCCTTCATGGTGTTTTTGGTTGGTGTTGGAACCCCAAGAACACCGGGCTTTTCAGATAAATTCCCCCCGCGCATCACGCACTCGCTTGATTAGGGACTAGTCCCCTGGATCTAGGAGGTCACGGGATCAGCGGATCTTGGACCTGGGGATCGCACGCCGCAGTCATGTCGCAATCTCCCGGCATGCCTTGAGCGGTGACGACGAGCTGATACTGCGAGCAAGTCCCTTCGAGCCCCGGTCGTCGGCGCACCGCAACCACGTACAACGCGGTGTGCGGGCCGCACTGCACCGGGCCAGTCGCGCTGCATGTTTCCTCGCCGATGGCCATGCCCCCAGCCATACCGGTGCCATTGACGCACCAATCGTAGTCGATGAGCGCCGAGTGGTTGGCATCGGCGCCGGCAGCACAATCTGCGCCGCGGATGACATCGAACGTGTACTCGTCGTTGGGCATCGGCGCCGCGAATTGGATCGAGATGTGGTAGCTGTTCGTCGTCATCTCATCGACGTCTTGAGTGTCGATGATGTACCAGTCGACGTCGCTCGCACTCGACAGCCGACCGCTGATGACGAGAGGCATGCCGACGTTGTCGGCAACTGCACCGACGGGCTTGGCGTCCATGCACGTTTCATTGGGCTCGGTGGCATCCTCTCGACAGGGGCAGCCGGCCGAGGGCGGCAACGTCGAAGGGAAGTTGGTCCAGCCGGGATCACAAGCGGTGATGCCGCAGACCCCCTGATTACATCCGACGGTCGCGTTAGCCGGCATGCCGAGCGATGCGCAGAGGTTGCTGCCATCGTCCGCTTGGCCGTTGCAGTCGTTGTCGACGCCGTCGCAAACCTCCGCCATCGGCGCGCCAGCTGTGCAATTCTCCCAAGCGCCGGTCGCGCCGTTGCACGTCTCCGTCCCTTCGCACATGTTGCCAGCGACGCAGCGCCTCGCGGCACCCTCCCGCTTCGGGTCACAAACGCAAGACTCGTCGTTCGGCGGGACGCAGATCATCTTGAGCGAGCCCGATCCGGCACCGGCTGCACCCGCCGCACCCGCCGCACCCGCCGCACCCGGACTGCCGGTCACACCATAGGTGGCGCTGTCGACGCAAATCGTTCCCGTGGGGCAGGCACCGTCGAACGAGCAATCGCGAGCACAGAATCGATCCACGTTGGGTGAGACCGCACAGGTGTCACCGGCGTTGGGGCAATCTCCGTCGAGCGTGCAGAGCGTGCACTGATTGTCGTTTTCCGGGACGCAGACGAAACGACCCGTCGGATCTAGTGAGCAGTATTCACCACTAGGACACGGCGGAATCGCACGGAGGTCACACTCGCCGAGCGGTGGCGGTGCCCCGCCCGCCCCTCCCATACCCCCCGCGGCATCTCCGCCGGCATCCGACGCGGCCGTGCCGCCGGTTCCGCCTGCACCGGGGCTCGCCGCCGTGCCGCCGGCACCGGCCGACGAATCCGGCGAACCGTCCCCCGTGCCGCCGTCTCTGAGGCCGCCAGTCCCACCGGTCGCGCTGGCAGCGCCCGCGCCATCGCTGTCGAGCGAGCTCGACGTTGCGCACGAGAGGGCCTGTGCCCCGACCAGCGCGCAGAGGGACCCGAGCGCGGCCCGCCGCGAGCCCAAAAATCGCCGAAGCAAGGCAGACACCACTCACAGCTTAAGCCCCCGGAAACATGGCGTCAAACCTGCACGCCGATGTCGCTTTTATGTGCGGGACCCGGTGGCGACAACATTCGTTCGACAAAGTCTGCCGGGGTGACAACCGACGCAGGGCACGGTACGCAGCCCATCAATGCGAGCAGCCGTCGTTCTCTTTCCGGGCTCGAACGCCGACACGGAAATGGTGCACGCGCTTGGTGACATCACCGGCAGCCCGACGTCGCTGGTCTGGCACAAGGATGCCGGTCTACCCACGGGTACGGATCTCGTCGCGATACCCGGGGGGTTCTCCTACGGCGACTATCTGCGCCCCGGGGCGATCGCGCGCGCGGGCGCCATCGTCACCGCGGTTAGGGCGCACGCCGAGCGCGGAGGATTGGTGCTCGGCGTGTGTAACGGGTTCCAAGTGCTGACTGAAATCGGGTTGTTGCCGGGAGCCCTCGTCAGAAACAGCCATCTTCGGTTCGAGTGCCGCGACGTGTTCGTGAGAGTCGCCGCCGCGGGACCGTTCACCGAAAACGTGGGTCGCGTGCTCCGCCTGCCGATCGCGCACGCCGAAGGTCGCTATCACGCGGATGAAGAGACTCGCGCCCGGCTCAGGGATGAAGGTCGAATCGCCTTTCAGTATTGCGACGAAGCTGGCTCGCTCGACCCGGATGCCAATCCCAACGGCTCCCTCGATTCAATCGCTGGAGTCTATGGTGGGCCTCGAGGCAACGTGCTCGGACTCATGCCGCACCCGGAAAGAGCCAGCGAGCCCTTCGTGGGCGGCGACGACGGCCGCTCTCTGTTCGACACGGCGATCCGATGGCACGAGAAGAAGAGTCGAGCCGCGTAGCCACGAATCGATGCCCGAGCTGCGGGTCTTCGGCCGAGCCCGAGGCCGCGGGTGACCTGGGCTATCGATGTGCGGTGTGCGGCACCCCCAGAATCGTCGTCGACGATCCGGAGGTCGAACGCAGCGGGCGCGAAGCACCGCTACTCGAACGAGCACAGAAGCTCCGACTCCAACGTGCGATGTGGGGCATCGCGGCGGGAGTCGTCGGTGCTTTCGGAATCGTCTCTCTCATCGTCGTGCTCGGCGTGCTCGTGCTCGCAAGCGCCGGAACTTTCGCCAGCGTGCTTTCGCTCGTGGCCGCTGCGCTCCCCATCGGCCTCGCGCTCTTGTTGTGGGGCCGCGTTCGCCGGATCACAGAAGAAATGAAGGGATCCGTCGCCGATGCCTGGCGCATCGTCACCGAAGACGTCGTGAACACGAAAGGCGCCGAGGTCACGGCCGCCGACGTCGCAAAATCGATGCGCATCGGCGAGGCCCGCGCGGACGCTCTGCTGAGCGAGCTCTCGGCGCACGACGTGCTGCGGGCGCGTGTCACCGACGAAGGCGAGCTCGCCTTTTCCACCCGCGGCGCGCCCCGCCTGAGGATCGAAGACACCGAATCGGAAGCTCTGGCCGAAACCGAAGCCGAAGCCGCAGAAAACGCCGCGCGGCGCCCACGGACCTCCGAAAAAGAGTCCGACTAGGGTTCGACCCTTCGCCCGTGCGGCGGGGGCTGCCGGCAGCTACGTGCATCAGTTCTGAGACAGAGCGGTGGTCCCGGTGCGTACGCCGCTACGCAACCAAAAGTCGAAACATCTCGTCGTACGGGTGGCTTTTCTCCAGGAATGGCGTGCCTAACTTCGAAACGTGGCATTAGTATCGCGTCAGCGACGGGTGGCCGGCATGACCATCAATGAGCACCAGGCCATGGGGATGAATCGCTCGATGCCGGGATCGGAGTCGAGCGCGGCACGGAAGCTCGTCCGCAAGATGGCGCTGCACGATTGGGTGACGCTCGCAGCACCGACGTTCCTGATGGGCGCCGTTCTGCTCGGGGCGCCCGGCCCCGAACGCGAAGCGAGCATCACTCGCCTGGCCGGGCTCATCGTGTTCGGTATTCTCGGGATCTCGCTCGTGCGCGGCGAGGTGCTCAAGCCCGGACCACTGACCACACTCTTGTATCGCTTCACGCTATTCGGCGTGACGTTGCTCACCTATTTTTCCCTCAATGGGATCCTACCCGTTGCCAACACCGGCGCGCTCGACCGAGAGCTCTACGAGCTCGATCTGCTGCTGTTCGGGTTCGAGCCCGCAATGTACGTCGACCAATTCGTCTCGCCTCCACTGACCGAGTGGTTCAGCTTCTTTTACTTCGGCTACTTTCCGCTGCTCGCCATGCACGTCATTCCTATGCTGCTCGTGTGGGACGACCCGCGACCGGCGGCCGAGCTAGGATTTGGACTACTCTTCTGCTTCGGAGTCGCGCACTGCGTCTACGTGCTCGTTCCGGGATTCGGTCCGTGGCGCGCCATGCCCGAGGCCTTCCAGAACGATCTGCCCCCCGGCCTTTGGTACAACGTGACGATGGATACGGTGCTTGCCGGAAGCGCCATGAAAGACATTTTTCCGTCGCTTCACACGGCCGCTCCGACGTTCATGACGCTCTACTCTTTCCGTCATCGTGACAAGATGCCGTTCAAGCTGACCTGGATCGCGACGGGATTTTTCGCGCTCAACATCATCGGCGCCACGATGTACATGCGCTGGCACTACGTGATTGACGTGGTGGCGGGACTCGGGCTCGCTCTCGTCGCGGTGGTTTCGAGCGCGTTGGTGGTCTCCTACGAGACCCGGCGCCGCAGCCGCACGGGCTTGCCGCCACTTTGGCCGCGCGTGCTGCCGCGAAAGACCCCGGACGAAAACGACGTAGCCGAGCGCGAAGCTCTGGTGGCCTAGCGCTCTGTCTCAAAAGTACCAATCGTAACCGCCGACGGCCCCCCTCGGGTGAGGGCCGCCAGCGGTTACGGGTCGCCACTGCTGTAGACAGACCCTTCCCTGTTTCCTTGCGGTGCTTCGCACCGCGAGTGCCGCGTCTCCCACCGA